>NZ_JBSFGB010000049.1:0-56968 GCF_053596375.1 Streptomyces sp. NPDC001709
TCCAGTTCCTTCAGCAGCTTGTACAGGCCGGTAATGTCCCACGGTTGATCGAGTCCTTCGTGTGCGCGGATCACCTCGGTGACGGTAGTCGGGTCCGAGCGCCGCCACACGGGAGATGGGGCAGTTCAGGGAACCGCTCAGAACAAGCGGAGCTTGTCGTCCTCGATGCCTCGCAGGGCGTCGTAGTCGAGGATCTGGCAGTCGATGCCGCGGTCGGTGGCGAGGACACGGGCCTGGGGCTTGATCTCCTGGGCGGCGAAGATGCCGCGGACCGGGGCCAGATGGGGGTCGCGGTTCAAGAGGTCCAGGTAGCGGGTGAGTTGTTCCACGCCGTCGATCTCGCCCCGGCGTTTGATCTCGATCGCCACCGTGCGGCCTTCGGCGTCGCGGCAGAGGATGTCCACCGGCCCGATGGCCGTCATGTACTCGCGGCGGATCAGCGTGTAGCCCTCGCCCAGCGTTTCGATGCGGTCGGCGAGCAGCTCCTGGAGGTGCGCTTCCACGCCGTCCTTGATCAGGCCCGGGTCCACGCCGAGTTCGTGCGAGGAATCGTGGAGGATCTCCTCCATCGTGATGATCAGTTTCTCGCCCGTCTTGTTGACGACCGTCCAGACGCCGTCTTCGTCACCGGCGCCCTCCTTCAGCGTGCAGGGCGGCGACATCCAGTTGAGCGGCTTGTAGGCCCGGTCGTCGGCGTGGATGGAGACGCTGCCGTCCGCCTTGACCAGGATCAGGCGGGGCGCCGAGGGGAGGTGGGCGGTGAGCCGGCCGGCGTAGTCGACCGAGCATCGGGCAATGACGAGACGCATGGTCGGCAACGCTACTCGACGCCCCTCGGTGCGCGCGATTCGCCCGTCCCGCTCCCGAACGATCGCCCCAATTGTCCCTGGAAACTCTTGTTCATCCCTGGCCGATTGTGCCCGTAACGGGACCGTTCCATATACGCATTCTGCTGGTGTGGTCACCGACGGTTGCCTACCGTAGGAACGGGAGGTCGCCGCATATGTACTGAGCGTGTTCGATATAGCGAACTCCCTTACCTGTCCGGCAACCCCTGCTCTTCGGGGGTGCGAGAGGAGAACCCATGTCGCTCGACGTCTCACCGGCCCTACTCGAACAGGCCGAGCGAGGCGAGGTCGACGAAGCAGCATTCGTCGACTGCGTCCGGACCTCCCTGCCCTACGCATGGGAGATGATCAGCTCCCTGGTGGCCCAGCTGAAGGTCGACGGCGGAGCGTTCGCCGACAACCAGACGCCCCCGC
Organism: Streptomyces sp. NPDC001709; assembly: GCF_053596375.1. Taxonomy (NCBI): domain Bacteria; kingdom Bacillati; phylum Actinomycetota; class Actinomycetes; order Kitasatosporales; family Streptomycetaceae; genus Streptomyces; species Streptomyces sp. NPDC001709. Next base: position 1,263 of record NZ_JBSFGB010000049.1, read on the forward strand.
CGGACGAGCAGGCACGCGGACAGCTGCTGCGTGCGCTCGCGAGTGACGCCATCCGCGGCGCCCTCCAGCGGCACTTCGGTGTGCGGCTTGCCTTCCAGAACTGCCACCGGGTGGCGGTGTTCCCGCTGGACGCCTCGGTGGACGAGACGCTGGCCCGCTTCACCTCGGTGCGCAGTCAGTTGCTGAACCAGTCGCCGGAGCTTCGGGACTGCTGACGGGCAGCCCTGGTACGGCGGCGGCAGCGAGCCGCTTGCTTGCCGCTCCACCCGGGGGAGGTGCATTGACCACTGGGGCGGCAAGCCCCCAAGGCGGCCGGGGAGTCGGAGGCCGGCTCAGCGCAGCTGGGGCAACACCTCGGCGCCCAGCCGCCGCAGGTTCTCCTCGGTCGCGGCGAGATCGCCCGAGCCCTCCACGAGCAGGGCGAAGCGGGAGATGCCGGTACGCTCCGAGGTGGCCGCGAGCCGGTCGGCGGCGAGCCGCGGGGTGCCGACCGGGTGCAGGCCGCAGAGCAATTCGGTGTAGGCGTAAGGGTCGCGCATGGCGCGCGCCCGGCCGTCGACCGTCACATGCGCCTCGAGGCCTTGCTTCAGCCAGCCCGGCATCGCCTTCATCAGGGTCTCCGCCGCGTCCGTGCGCCGGTCGGCGAGCTGGCACACCCCGGCCGAGACATGCGCGGCGCCCGCGATCTCCTCGGCCGGCCGGCCCGCCGCGCGGGCGCAGCGCTGCCACAGGGCGACCATCTCGGCCTTCTCCTCGTCCCCGACGTGCATGCCGAGCAGCATCGGCAGCCCGCGCTCGGCGGCCAGCCGTACGCTCGCCGGGGAGGTGCAGGCGACGACGACCTCGGGCCCCGGGGTCTCCGTCAGCGCCTCCGACGGGCGGGGTACGACCGGCACCTCGCGGAAGCTGAACCTTTCGCCGGACGCCGACACCCGTGGCTCGCGCAGCCAGCGCAGCAGCAGATCGAGTGACTCCGGGAATCCGTGTTCGTACGCCGCGAGACCCGTGCCGAAGACCTCCAGGTCCACCCAGGGGCCGCCGCGGCCCACGCCCAGCGTGAACCGTCCGCCGCTCGTCAGGTGCAGCAGCGCGGCCTGCTCGCCGAGTGCGACCGGGTGGGCGGTGGGCAGTACGCTGACCGCCGTGCCGATCCGGATGCGGCGGGTGCGGCCGAGCAGCAGGGCGGCCAGGGTGACGGCGGACGGGCATGTGCCGTACGGCACGAAGTGGTGCTCGGCCAGCCACACGGCGTCAAGACCGGCCTCCTCGGTGACCTCCGCCGAGCGGACCGCCCGGTGCAGGGCCTCCCCGGGGCCCTGGCCCGGGAACTGGGCGCCCAGCACAAAACTTCCTACGTACATCGCATTTCCTGCTTCCTTGGCTCCGACCCGGAGCTCCCCCACCCGGCATAACCGTCTGACACGTGCCCAGGACACGGCCTGGCGGAGAGATTTGCGGATTGTCTGCAGAATGGGTCGTCGTGGAGGGGGAGTTGTGCGGATTGGTTCCGTACGCGTACCCCGGTCGGCGGCGCGTAGGCTGGATGCAGCCCGTGCTTTCTGTATAGCCCCGAGAGGTGTCCCGTGTCCCCGCGTCGCAACCGACCGAAGGCAGCCGGATCGTCGGGCCGGAGCGCCGAGGACGACCCGGCCGGCCGGTACGGCGGCTGGCAGTCGACCGAGAGCTGGCAGGGCGAGGAGTGGAGCGTGCGCCATGTCGCCGGGGCGAGCGCCGAGGGCAAGACCTACCGCTGCCCCGGCTGCGACCAGCTGATCCACTCCGGCGTCCCGCACGTGGTGGCCTGGCCGGAGCACGCGGGCGTCGACGACCGCCGCCACTGGCACAAGGCCTGCTGGAACGCGAAGGACCGCCGCACCACGAGGGTGCGGCGGTCCCGTAACGCGCCGAGGTTCTGAAAGCCCCCTACACGTCCCGGCTGCGCAGCAGGGCGAAGGCGCCCGCCCCCGCCGCCGCCGTGATGCCCAGCATGATCCACAGGGGGTCCCAGCCGGACGGGCCGGAGGCGCCGCTCAGGGAGTTGGCGTAGAAGACGCTCAGCTGGTTCGGGATCGAGTACTCCAGCAGCCACTCGCGGAGCTTGTGCAGTGACTCGGAGAACATGAACAGCGCGATCACCAGCGGGGCGAGCAGCGTGCCGATCATGATGGTGATGGCGCCCGCCGAGTGCCGGATCATCGAGCCGATGAGCAGCGAGACCAGCCCGAGCAGGGCGATGTAGAGGCTCACCCCGACGGTGGCCTTGAACCACTCGGTGCCGCTGGGGGTGCGCGCGCCATGGCCCTGGACCATGGAGTTCTGCACCATGGCCACGAAGGACGAGGCGGCCAGTGAGATCACGAAGGCGACGGCGAAGAACACGATCGCCTTCGCGGCCAGCACCCGGCCGCGGCTCGGGCACGCCGTCATCGTCGTACGGATCATGCCGGTGCCGTACTCGGACGCCGTGGTCAGCACGCCGAGGGTCATGATGCACATGCTGCCGAGCAGCAGTCCGAAGAAGCCCAGCTGCAGCGGGCTCTGGTCCTCCATCTGCGAGGAGGAGCGGCTGACCACCGCGCCGGCCAGCAGGCCGATGCCGACGACGAGCGCCACGAACACGCCGAGCGTCCACATCGTCGAGCGCACCGACTTGATCTTCGTCCACTCGGAGGCCAGCGCATGCCCGAGGTGGGTGCGCACGACCGGGATCGGTGAGGTGTAACCGGGGTAGGAGCCGCCGAGCGCCGCCTGCCACTCGGGCGAGGCGGCGGGGGCCTGCGGCATCGGGGGCTGATGGGTGCTCATCGGGCGTCCTCGGGCTTGGTCAGGTCGGCGGGAGCGGGGGCGGCGGCGGGGGCCGGGGGAGCGGCGGAGGGCGCCTGCTGCGGGGCGGGCGGGGCGGCCGGGGCCTGCGGGGCGGCCTGCGGCTGCGCCTGCGAAGCCTGCGGGGCGGAGGCCGGCGTCTGGGCCTGCGGGGCCGGGGCCGGCTGCTGTGCCGCCTGCTGGGCGTACGGGTTGGGGGCGCCGGCGGCCGGAGCGACCGGAGCCGCGGGTGCACCGGGCGCACCCGGGGCGCCGTACGCGCCCGCCTGGGCGCCGCCGTACGGCCCCGCCGGAGTCTGCGGCATCGCGAACGGCTGGCCGCCCTGCTGGGGCGGCGGCGGGGCGTACCAGCCGGGCTGGCCCTGGCCCGGCACCGGCACGGGCGGCTGGGCACCCGGCGGCAGCGGCTGCTGCAGGCCCGCCTTCTGGTCGACGGTCGAGCGGTAGTCCACGGCGCCCTGCGTCATCCGCATGTACGCCTCCTCCAGCGAGGCCTGGTGCGGCGACAGCTCCCACAGCCGTACGCCCGCCTCGTGCGCGAGGTCACTGATCCGGGGCAGCGGCAGCCCGGTCACGCGCAGCGCGCCGTCCTGCTCCGGCAGGACGTGGCCGCCCGCCTCGGTGAGCGCGCCGCTCAGCTTCTCGCGCAGCTGCGGTTCGGTGTCCGGGGTGCGCACGCGCGCGAAGTCGGCGGAATTGGCCGAGATGAAGTCCTTCACGCTCATGTCGGCGAGCAGCTGGCCGCGCCCGATGACGATGAGGTGGTCGGCGGTCAGCGCCATCTCGCTCATCAGGTGCGAGGAGACGAAGACCGTACGGCCCTCGGCCGCGAGCGCCTTCATCAGGTTGCGGACCCAGAGGATGCCCTCGGGGTCGAGGCCGTTGACCGGCTCGTCGAACAGCAGCACCTGCGGGTCGCCGAGCAGCGCGGCGGCGATGCCGAGGCGCTGTCCCATGCCGAGCGAGAAGCCCTTGGAGCGCTTTTTCGCCACGTTCTGCAGCCCGACGACGCCGAGCACCTCGTCCACCCGCCGGGCCGGGATGCCGGACAGCTGGGCGAGGCTCAGCAGGTGGTTGCGGGCGGTCCGGCCGCCGTGCACGGCCTTGGCGTCGAGCAGCGCGCCGACCTGGCGGGGGGCGTTGGGCAGCTTGCGGTACGGGTAGCCGCCGATCGTCACCGAGCCGGACGTCGGGTTGTCCAGCCCGAGGACCATCCGCATCGTCGTCGACTTGCCCGAGCCGTTCGGCCCGAGGAAGCCGGTGACGGCACCCGGCCGCACCTGGAAGGAAAGGTTGTACACGGCGGTCTTGTCGCCGTAGCGCTTGGTCAGGCCGACAGCCTCGATCATGCTCCGCACCCATCGAAAGGTTCAGGACAGCGGGGCACACGCCCCCGTAAGGGTTAGGAGGATATCGAGGCGCTGACGGTTCCGCCCAAGAGACGGTAAAGCGAGAACACTACGGTGCGTGGCACAAGGGTCTACTGGGCGTCCCTGCGCTTGAGGAGGACGTACCCGCCCGCCAGTGCCGCGATCACCCACAGCACCATGATCCCCAGCCCGCCCCAGGGCCCGTACGGCCTGTCGTCGCCGACCGGCGGCACCACCTGCATGATCCGGCTGCCCGCCTGGTCCGGCAGGAACCGGCCGATCTTCTTCGTGGCGTCGACGTTGCCGAGGATGCCGGAGATCAGGAAGAAGAACGGCATCAGGATGCCCAGCGACAGCAACGGCGAGCGCAGCATCGTGGCGACGCCCATGGAGAACACCGCGATCAGCGTCATGTACAGCCCGCCGCCGAGCACCGCGCGCAGCACCCCGGGGTCGCCGATCCGAGCCCCGTGGGGGCCGAGCATCGCCTGCCCGAGGAAGAACGCGGCGAAGCTCGTGCACATCGCGACCACCAGCGCGAGCGCGGTGGCCACCGCGATCTTGCCGAACAGGAAGGTCGCGCGCTGCGGTACGGCGGCCAGCGAGACCCGGATCATGCCGGTGCTGTACTCGTTCGAGACGACCAGCACCCCGAACACGATCATGGCGAGCTGCCCCAGGCTCATGCCCGTGAAGGACACATAGGTGGGATCGAACGTCAGCCGGTCCCGCACCGGCATCGAGTCGAACTGGCTCCTCGACAGCGCGGAAATGAGCATTCCGAGGGCGATGGTGACCACCACGGCCACGGACAGTGTCCACACCGTGGACGCCACCGACCGGATCTTGGTCCACTCGGACCGGATGACCTGCACGGTCGCCATGGCGTCAGGCTCCCTTCCAGTCGGCGCCCCAGTCCTGCGGGACGGGCCCCGGCCCGGCATGGGCGTGGTACTCCACCGCCTGGGCGGTCAGCTGCATGAACGCCTCCTCCAGCGAGGCCTGCTGCGGGCTCAGCTCGTGCAGCACGATCCCGTGCCGCGCCGCTAGCTCCCCGATCCGCTCGGCCTTGCCGCCGTCCACCTCCAGCACGCCGCCGCCCGCCTCCACGACGGTGATCCCGTCCCCGTGCAGCACATCGAGCAGCCGCTCGCGCTGCGGGGAGCGGACCCGCACGTACGACCGCGCGTTGGCCCGGATGAAGTCGGCCATGGAGGTGTCCGCGAGCAGCCGCCCCTGCCCGATGACGACCAGATGATCGGCGGTCAGCGCCATCTCGCTCATCAGGTGACTGGACACGAACACCGTCCGCCCCTGCGCGGCCAGCGATTTCATCAGGTTCCGGATCCAGTGGATGCCCTCCGGGTCCAGCCCGTTGACCGGCTCGTCGAACATCAGGATCCGCGGATCCCCGAGCAGCGCCGCGGCGATCCCCAGCCGCTGCCCCATGCCGTACGAGAACCCCTTGGCCTTCTTGCCCGCGACGGCGGTGAGCCCCACGGTGTCCAGCACCTCGCCGACCCGGCGCCGCGCGATGCCGTTGCTCTGCGCGAGACACAGCAGGTGGTTGTAGGCACTGCGCCCGCCGTGCACGGCCTTGGCGTCCAGCAGCGCGCCGATGTACGTCAGCGGGTCCTTCAGCTGCCGGTAGTGCTTGCCGTCGATACGGACGTCGCCGGCGGTGGGGTGATCGAGCCCGAGGATCATCCGCATGGTCGTGGACTTCCCGGCACCGTTGGGCCCGAGGAACCCGGTCACGATGCCGGGCCGGACCGCGAAGGTGAGGTGGTCCACCGCCACCTTCTCGCCGTACCGCTTGGTCAGCCCCTCCAGCTCGATCATGCGGTCACGCTATGACCGGCTCCGGGCCTGTGCCACTTGAGCGTCCGGGGCGGGCAGCAGCAGGGCGAGACCGGTGGCGAGGAAAGTGAACAGGGTCGTCCAGGCGGAGGTGTGTGCGAAGGCCGCCCGGGTGCCGCCGCCGCGCCGCAGCAGCACGGCGAGCACGGCCGTACCGAAGGAGCCGATCGCGGATCGTCGACGAGCTGTTCCTGCCCCTGGTACGCCAAAGACCCGCGCCTTTCGGGGGAGAAGGCGCGGGCCCCTGAACGCGCTGCCGGTTACCGGGACTGCTGAGCCGGCACACCCCGGGAGATCGGCTCGTCGTCGGTCGTCGTGCCGGCCGCGGCCACCGCGGCGCCGGTCAGCGTGGCGAGCATCTCGCGGACGTTCGTCAGCTGGGCGTTGATGCTGTCGCGGCGGTTGGTGAGCGCCGCCAGCTCGCGCTCGGATTCCGAACGGATGCGGTCGGCCTTGGCGTTGGCGTCGGCCACGATGTCCTCGGCCTGGCGCTGGGCCGTCTCCACCGTCTGGCGGGCGCGGCGCTCGGCGTCGGTGCGCAGCTTCTCCGCCTCCAGGCGCAGCTGCTCGGCGCGGTGCTCGATCTCCGCCAGCCGCTTCTCCGCCTTCTGCTGACGCGAGGCCAGGTCGCGCTCGGACTGCTCGCGGCGCTTGGCCAGGTTCGTCTCGAAATCGGCGGCGGCCTGCGCGGCCTTGGCGCGGGTCTCCTCGAAGAGGGCGTCCGCCTCCTCGCGCTTGGACTGCGCGTCCTTCTGCGCCTCGGCACGCAGCCCGGCGGCGTCGGCCTTCGCCTTCTCGACGATCCGGACGCCCTCGTCCTCGGACTTGGCCTTGCGCTCCGCGGCGTAGGACTCGGCGTCGTTGCGGACCTGCTGGGCCGCCGACTCGGCCAGGTCACGGTGCTGTTCGGCCGCCCGCCGGGCCTCCTCACGCAGCTCCTTGGCCTCTTCCTCGGCCAGCCGCAGGATCTTCTCGACCCGCGCGCCGAGACCCGCGTACGACGGCTCGGCGTCGGTGACCTGGGCCTGGGCGTTCTGCGTCTCGAGGTGGAGCTCCTCGATGCGCTTTTCCAGGGCGGTGATACGGGAGAGAGCGCTGTCACGGTCGGAGACGAGCTTGGAGATACGTTCGTCCACCTGAGCGCGGTCGTACCCACGCCGCACAAGCTCGAAGCCGTAGGGGGAAGTGTCGCTCATGGGGTTCCTGTCGAGTGAGACCGGTGAGGTGATAGGGGGAATCCTAGGGGCCGAAGCGGTGTGTCATCGAGCGGATACGTGTTTGATCTGGAGAATGACACCTCTTTTGGGTGGCGGACCGTCGGACGGCTTGCCAAGGACTCGGGCAAAGCCCCCAGGAGACACCCGAATGGACCTCCTACGCTAGCCGTCTGACGTCTTGCCACCCGAACGGGGGGCGCCGACCGTCGCGCCGGCCTTGACCCCGCCCTCCTTGCCGGACGCCGGCGCCTCGAAGGATTCCAGCGCCTCCAGGACGTCCTGGACCCGGGAGATCTCGGCGTTGATGTCCTCGCGCCGGCGCACCAGGACCTCCAGCTCGCGCTTGCCCTCCTCGACCGTGCGCCGGGCCTCGCGGATCGCCTCGGCCTTCAGCTCCTCGGCCTCCTTGATCAGGCTGGCCTTCTTCTGCTCGGCCTCCTTCAGCAGCCCCTCCGCCTTCTTGACGGCGGCGATGCGCACCTTGCCCGCCTCGGAGTTGGCGTCCGACACCAGCTCCTTGGCCTTCGCCTCCGCCTTCTCCAGCTGCTCCTCGGCGGCCTTGATGAGCGCGTCGCAGCGGTCGCCGGTCGACTTCATCGTCTCGGCGGCCTCGCGGCGGGCCCGCTCGTGCAGCTCCTCGATCTCCGTGGTGATCCGGTCGCGCAGCTCCTCCGCGCGCTCCCGGATCGCGGTCGCGTCCCGGCGCGCACCGACCAGCAGCTCGTCGGCGTCCGTACGGGACTTCTCCACCAGCGAGTTGCCCTCGACGGTCGCCTCGGAGACGATCCGCTCGGCCTCGCTGCGGGCCGCGCCGACCATCGTGTCGGCCTGCGACTCGGCGTCCGCGGTGGTCTTCAGCGCCTGCTCCTGCGCCTCGCTGAGCAGCTTGTCGACCTCGGCCGTGGTCTCCGTGATGAGCGTGTCGACCTGCTCGGCCGCCTCCGAACGCCGCTTGTTGGCCTCCTTGCGGGCCTCGTCCAGGGCCCGCTGGGCCTCCTCGCGCGCGGAGTTGACGAGCCGCTCGGCCGCCGCCTGCGCGTCCGCCTGGACCTGTTCCGCCTCGGCCCGCAGCCGCTCGGCGTGCTGCTGGGCCGAGCCGACCGTCTCGGCGGCCTCGGCGCGCAGCCGCTCGGCCTCGCCGGTGGCGTCCCCGACGAGCTGCTCGGCGGCCGCCAGGGCCTCCGCACGCACCCGGTCCGCCTCGGCGAGCGACTCCGTGCGCACCCGCTCGGCCTCGGCGGCGGTCTCCGTCTGGAGCCGCTCGGCCTCGGCGACCGTCTCGGTCTGCAGCCGCTCGGCCTCGTTGCGGGCCTCGGTGATGAGGGTGTCCGCCTGGGTCGCCGCGTCCGAGCGGATCCGGTTGGCGTCCTCGCGGGCGTCCGCCCGGGTACGGGCCGCCGCCTGGTCGGCCTCGGCCAGCGCGTCCGACGCCTCGGTGCGCACCCGCTGCGCGTACTCGCCCGCGTCCGCGCGCAGCCGCTCGGCCTCGGCGATCGCCTCCGCGACCGTACGCTCGGCCAGCGACTTCGCGGCCTCCGTCTCCTCGTTCGCCTGGCGCCGGATCCGGCTCGCGTCCTCGCTCGCCCGCTCCCGCTCGGCGTAGGCGTCGGTGCGGACCCGGTCCGCCTCCTCCTCGGCCTCCCGCTTCGTACGGTCCGCCGCGTGCTCGGCGGCCGAGCGCAGCCCGGTGATCTCCTCCTGCGCCTGCTCGTGCAGCCCGGCGACGGATTCCCGTACCTGCTGGGCGTGCTGCTCGGCGGCGGAGACCATCTCGTTCGCGCGCCGGTCGGCCTCCTCCACCAGCCGGGTCGCCTCGGCCTGTGCCTCCTCGACCCGCTTGCGGGCGGAGGCCAGCAGTTCCTCGCTCTGCTCGCGGGCCCGCTCGCGCTCCTGGTCGGCCTCGGCCCGCGCGGCACCGAGGGTCTCCTCGGCCTCGCGGCGGCGCCGGGCGGCCTCCTCCTGAGCGGCGGCCAGCGTCTCGGACGCCTCCGCGCCGAGCCGCTCGGCGGCGGCCTGCGCCTCCGAGCGCACCCGGTCGGCGGTGTCCTGCGCCTCCATCTTCAGCCGCTCGGCCTCGGCCGCGGCCTCGCTGCGCAGCCGTACGGCGACGGCCTCGCCCTCGGCGCGGGAGGCCGACGCGTCGGACGCGGCCTCGGTGCGCAGCCGTTCGGCCTCGGCCTCGGCCTGCTGCTGGAGGGTGCGGATGCGTTCCGCCGCCTCGGCGCGCAGCCGCTCGGTCTCCTCGACGGCCTCCCGGCGGATCCCGGCGGCCTCCTCGCGGGCCTCGGTCAGCGCCTGCTCGGCCGACGCCAGCCGGTCCTGCGCCTCGGTCTGCAGCCGCGCCAGGTCCTCGGCGGCCTCGGCGCGCCGGGCCTCGATGATCCGCTCGGTCTCCTCGCGCAGCTCGCGCGCGGCGGTCTCGGCGTCCGTCCGGACCGTCTCGACCTGCTCGTCGGCCTCGGCGCGCAGCCGCTCGGCCTCCTTGCGGGCGCGGTCCAGGGTCTCCTCGGCCTGCCGGCGCAGGGCCGTGGCCCGCTCGATGGCCTCGGTGCGGACCCTCTCGCTGTCGGTGGTCGCGGTCTGCCGCAGCTCGTCGGCGTCCGCCTTGGCCTTGGCCAGCAGCTCCTCGGCGGACCTGGCCGCCTCCTCGATCTGCGCGACCGCCTCCCGGCGGGCCTCCGCGCGGATCGACTCGCCCTCGGCGACCGCGTCGGCGCGCAGCTGCTCGGCCTCGCCGCGCAGCCGGCGGGCCTCCTCCTGCAGCTCGACCGTCTTGGCGCGGTACTCCTTGGTGTCGTCCTTCGCCGCACCCTTGAGCTGCTCGGCGATGTCGTGCGCCTCGGCGCGCAACCGGTCCGCCTCGGCCTCGGCCTCGGTGCGGATCCGCTCGGCCTCCTCTGCGGCGGCCTTGGTGGTGTTCTTGGCTTCCTCGGACGCCTTGTTCAGGACGTCCTCGGCGGTCTTGGCGGCCTTGGAGAGCTGGGTCGCGCTCTCCTCGGCGGTGACCGTACGGGCCTTCTCGGCGGCCTCGGCGACGATCTTCTCGGCCTCGGCACGCGCGTCGGCGACCAGCTGCTCGGCCTCGGACCGGGTGTTCTCGGCCTCCTTGGTGGCCTCCTCGACCAGCCGGGCGACCTGCTCCTTCGCCGTGCGCGTACGCGCCTCGCCCGCGGCCTCGGCGCTCGCCAGCGTCTTGGTGGCCGCCTGCTCGGCCTCGGTGACCAGCTTCTCGGCCTCGGCCTGCGCCTTGCGCAGCGCCTCCTCGGCCGCCGTCATCCGCTCCTCGGCGGCCCGGCTCAGCTCGGCGGCCTGCCGGCGGGCGGCGTCCGACTCGCTGGCCGTGCTGGTGCGCAGCTGCTCGGCGTGGTCGGTGGCCTCCTGGGCCTGCGTGGAGGCGGCGTTCAGCAGGCGCTCGGCGTCCGTGCGGGCGCGGCGCAGGATCTGCTCGGCCTCCGTGCGGGCCGCCTCGGCGTCGTTCTGCAGCCGCTCCCGGGCCTCCCGGGTCAGCCGCTCGGCCTCCGTGCGGGCGGCGGCCATCGCCTGCTCGGCCTCGGCGCGGGACTCGTCCAGCAGCCGGCGGGCCTGCTGCTCGGTGCGGGCGCGCAGCTGCTCCGCCCAGGCCACGTTCTCGTTGACGTGCGACTCGACGGTCGCGCGGCGCTCGGCCAGCTCCTGGTCGAGCTGCTGGCGCCGGGTCACCGCCTCCTGGTGCAGCTCCGCCTGGAGCCGGGCGGCCTGCTCGGCGTGCTCCTGCAGGATCCGCTGGGTCTGCGCGCGGGCCTCCGCGGCCATCCGCTCGGCTTCCTGGCGCAGCTGGTCGGCCTGGATCTGGGCATTACGGAGCAACTGTTCGGCCTGGTAGCCGATGTCACCGCCGTCGAAGGCGGGCCGGGTCATCAGGGTGCGGCGCGCCTCGTGCAGCTTGGCGCGCAGCACCTCGACCTGGTAGCCGAGGTCCTCGGCGTGCTGGATCGCCTTCTCCCGCTCGGTCCTCAGCCGTTTCATCTCGGCCTCGAACCGAGAGAGGTGGTCGACGTCAGCCGCCGGCTCTCGCTCCTGGCTCTCGTAGCCCCGCACTGCGCGGTCCCATCCGTCCCCTGGTCAGCTTCTCCAACGAGCCTCGTCCTCCGCCGAACGGGGCCCCCGGGGAATGGTGTCAGATCAACGGCGGAGCACGGGCTGCTGCCCCGACGCTCATCCCCCGAAACCCGGACCCCGGAACGGCCGTCCCCCGCTTTCAGGGACGACCGCCCCCAACCCTACCGGCCCTTATGTACGGGGGTCAGTGCTCGGGCGACTCAACAGGGGCCGAAGTGACCAGTTCTGTGAGGACGCCATGGCAGTCCTTCGGGTGCAGGAAGGTGATCCGCGAGCCCATGGAGCCGCGCCGGGGCTGGTCGTACAGCACGCGTACGCCCTTGTCGCGGATGTCGGCGGCGTCCCCGTCCACGTCCGCCGTGCCGAAGGCGATGTGGTGGACGCCCTCCCCGTTCTTGGCCAGCCACTTGCCGACCGCCGAGTCCTCGCGGGTCGGCTCCAGCAGCTGGAGGTAGGAGGCGCCGCCGTCCGAGGTCTCGTTGATCTTGAGCATGGCCTCGCGCACGCCCTGCTCCTCGTTGACCTCGGTGTGGAACACCTCGAAGCCGTATGTGGCCCGGTAGAACTCGACGGTGGCGTCGAGGTCGTGGCAGGCGATCCCGATGTGGTCGATTCGCGTCAGCATGGACTCAGTGCAGCGCTACGGCGGTGGTTACGCAACGTGCGCGCGATCACACCGACGGGCCGATGACGGCACCGAGTGCCATCAGTACATTCGAAGTAAACCCTCGTTCACTCCTCGGCCTGGGCAGGCCGGTAAGGGGATCGCAGCTCATGCCATCTGGAACGACAACCTCGGTGATCGTCGCGGGCGCGCGCACGCCCATGGGGCGACTCCTAGGCTCCCTCAAGTCCTTCTCCGGCGCCGACCTGGGCGGCTTCGCGATCAAGGCCGCCCTCGACCGTGCGGGGATCGGCGGCGACCAGGTGCAGTACGTGATCATGGGACAGGTGCTGCAGGCCGGCGCCGGCCAGATCCCGGCCCGGCAGGCCGCCGTGAAGGCCGGCATCCCGATGGGCGTCCCGGCGCTCACCATCAACAAGGTCTGCCTCTCCGGCCTCGACGCCATCGCGCTGGCCGACCAGCTGATCCGCGCCGGCGAGTTCGACATCGTCGTGGCGGGCGGCCAGGAGTCCATGACCAACGCCCCGCACCTGCTGCCGAAGTCCCGCGAGGGCTTCAAGTACGGCGCGGTGCAGATGCTCGACGCCATGGCGTACGACGGTCTGACCGACTCCTTCGAGGGCGTCGCCATGGGCGAGTCCACGGAGAAGCACAACACCCGCCTCGGCATCGGCCGCCCCGAGCAGGACGAGATCGCCGCCCTGTCCCACCAGCGGGCCGCCGCCGCGCAGAAGAACGGCCTGTTCGAGGCCGAGATCACCCCGGTGGAGATCCCGCAGCGCAAGGGCGACCCGGTCCTGTTCAGCAAGGACGAGGGCATCCGCGGCGACACCACCGTGGAGTCCCTCGGCAAGCTCCGCCCCGCCTTCTCCCGCGAGGGCACGATCACCGCCGGCACCTCCTCGCAGATCTCGGACGGTGCGGCGGCCGTGGTCGTGATGAGCAAGGCCAAGGCCGAGGAGCTGGGCCTGGAGTGGCTGGCGGAGATCGGCGCGCACGGCAATGTGGCGGGCCCGGACAACTCCCTGCAGTCGCAGCCCTCCAACGCGATACTGCACGCCCTGAAGAAGGACGGCCTGGAGGTCTCCGACCTCGACCTCATCGAGATCAACGAGGCCTTCGCCGCGGTTGCCGTGCAGTCAATGAAGGACCTCGGCGTGTCCACCGAAAAGGTGAACGTGAACGGTGGTGCGATCGCCCTGGGTCACCCGATCGGCATGTCCGGCGCCCGGCTCGTGCTCCACTTGGCGCTCGAGCTCAAGCGCCGCGGCGGCGGCACCGGCGCGGCCGCGCTGTGCGGCGGCGGCGGTCAGGGTGACGCCCTGATCGTGCGTGTACCGAAGGCCTGAGTTCTCTGTACGTCGCTGAAGTGAACGGAGCTGTTTGATGCAGGACGTCTCCTCTCTGGTGGCCCGGGCCAGGGAAGGCCGGCCGCGGGCCGTGGCCCGGCTCATCTCCCTCGTGGAGGGGGCGTCCCCACAGCTCAGGGAGGTCATGGCGGCGCTGGCCCCGCTGACCGGCAACGCCTATGTGGTGGGCCTGACGGGCTCACCGGGAGTCGGTAAGTCGACCTCGACCTCCGCGCTCGTCACGGCCTATCGCAAACAGGGCAAACGGGTCGGTGTCCTGGCCGTCGACCCGTCCTCCCCGTTCTCGGGCGGTGCCCTGCTCGGCGACCGCGTCCGCATGTCGGAGCACGCCTCCGACCCCGGTGTCTACATCCGCTCGATGGCAACCCGGGGTCACCTGGGCGGCCTGGCCTGGGCGGCGCCGCAGGCGATCCGGGTGCTGGACGCGGCGGGCTGCGACGTGATCCTGGTCGAGACGGTCGGCGTCGGCCAGTCCGAGGTCGAGATCGCCTCCCAGGCCGACACCAGCGTGGTCCTCCTGGCGCCCGGCATGGGCGACGGCATCCAGGCGGCGAAGGCGGGCATCCTGGAGATCGGCGACGTGTACGTCGTCAACAAGGCGGACCGGGACGGCGCCGACGCCACGGCCCGCGAGCTGAACCACATGCTGGGCCTCGGCGAGTCCCGCGGTCCCGGCGACTGGCGCCCGCCGATCGTCAAGACGGTCGCGGCCCGCGCCGAGGGCGTCGACGAGGTCGTGGAGGCCCTGGAGAAGCACCGCGCGTGGATGGAGGAGCGCGGCGTCCTCGCCGAGCGCCGCAGGGCCCGCGCGGCCCGTGAGGTGGAGACCATCGCCGTCACCGCCCTGCGCGAACGCATCGGCGACCTGCACGGCGACCGCCGTCTCAGCGCGCTCGCGGAGCGCATCGTCGCGGGCGAGCTGGACCCGTACCGCGCGGCGGACGAGCTGGTAGCGGGCCTGACGCAGAGCTGAGAGGGGTCGCCAACTCGGCGATCTTGCTGCTAGGTTGACGGGCATGTTCCTCACCTTGGCGTAGAGCGCACACCGGACCGCGAGGCCGACGAGCCGGCCCTCGCGTCCTTCGGTGTCCCCTCTTCCGCCTCCACCAGAGGAACATCAGCATGTCCACGCATGCCCCTTCGCGGCCCTCGTACGCCGCCGTGCTGCGCCTTCCCTACGCGCGCCGCACCTTCGCCTCCGCCCTGATCGCCCGCCTGTCCTACGGCACGGTCTCCCTGGCGGTGCTGCTGTCCGTCACCCGGGCCACCGGCTCCTACGCCGTCTCCGGCGCCGTGCTGTCCCTGTTCGGCGCCACGACGGTCTTCCTGATGCCGTTCAGGGCGTCCCTGATCGACCGCCACGGGCCACGCCGTGCCCTGCTCCCCATGGCCACCCTGTACGGCACCTCGCTGTGCGCCCTCGCCGCCCTCACCTGGCGCTCCGGAGCACCCGCGGCGGCCATCGCCGCGGTTGCCGCCCTCGCGGGCGCGTGCGCGCCGCCGCTGGGCCCGACCATGCGTGCCCTGTGGGCCGAACTGGCCCCGGAACCCGGCATGCTGGCCCGCGCCTACAGCCTGGACGGCGTCGCCGAGGAACTCCTGTACGTCTCCGGCCCGGCCCTGATCGGCGTGCTGACCGGCTGGGCGCCGCCGGCTGCCGGAATCCTGCTGAGCGCGCTGCTGATCGTGGGCGGCACCTGTGTCTTCGTCACGTCCCCGGCGATGCCCGGCCCGCGCGCCGCCGCGCCCCGGCAGAACCTCGGTGGCATCTCCGGCCTCCTGCCGCCGGTCGCGGTGGCGGCGGGCGTCGGACTGGCCCTCAGCGGGGTGGACCTGCTGGTGATGGCCTTCGCCACCCAGCGCTCGTACGACACCTCCGTGGTGCCCTGGGTGCTGGGCGCGCTCTCGGCGGGCAGCGCGGTGGGCGGCCTGGCCAACGGAGCGGTCCGGTGGCGGGCCCCGGCCCGAGTCCGCCTCTGCGGCTTCGCCGCGGCCCTCGGCATGGCCATCGCGGTGGCCGGCCTGGCCCCGGGGCTGTGGACGCTGACGGCGGCGGTGGCTTGTGCCGGTGCGGTGGTCGCTCCCGCGCTGACGACGGCGTATCTGCTGGCCGACGAGACGGCCGGGGAGGGGTCGCGTACTCAGGCGGGGGCGTGGGTGAACATGGCGGTGAACGCGGGGAGTTCGGGGGGAGCGGTGGTGACGGGGGCGCTGATCGGGCGGGTGCCGCTCGGGGTGTGCTTTCTGCTGTCGGGTGGGGCGGCCCTGCTTCCCGCCGTGGCCGCCTGTCGCCGTCGCCGGGTGCGGGCCGTGGCGGGCTGATCGCGCCCACCCCGCCCGGCTACAGCACCCCGAGCCGGCAAGCCAACCTAGGGACGCCCCCGCTGCCCTCTGAGGTGCTCGGCGATCGGCTTCAGCGCCTTGTCCAGCTCCGTCAGCGCCTCCGGCGAGAGCAGATCGATGAAGTGCCGCCGCACGGAGGCGACATGATGGGGCGCCACCTTCTTCATCGTCTCCATGCCGTGCTCGGTCAGCACGGCGTACAACCCCCGCCGGTCCGACTCGCAGTTCTCACGGCGCACCAGATTCGCGTTCTCCATCCGCGTGATCTGGTGCGACAGCCGGCTCTTGGACTGCAGGGTCGCGGAAGCGAGGTCGCTCATCCGCATGCGTAGATCATCCGATTCGGACAAGTTCACGAGGATCTCGTAGTCGTTCATAGTCAGGCCGAACGGCTGCAGATCCTTCTCCAGCTGGTACGTCAACAGCCTGTTGACCTCCAGGTGGGTGCGCCAGGCGCACTGCTCCGCATCGGTCAGCCAGCGCGTGGCCGTTTCGGTCTCCATGAATGAAGTCTACCTAAGAAGTTGAATGACGAACTACTTCGGGTGGTGTGACAGTGCGCACGCGTTCGACGTCACACTCCGCAGACTACCGCTCACAGCCCGAAGCGACGCTGGAGGTCCCCCAGCTGTCCGGGAAGGCGCGGTGCACCCGACGATTGCGGACCGTGTCCGACCGACCCCGGAATGCCACCTCCAGGAACCCCCGGCTCGGACGGAACGGCCCCCGTCGCCGTCTCGTCCATGAGGGTCTCCGTCGACTGCAGCAGTACCGTCCCGGCGCCCACGAACTCGAACTGGTGCTCCTCCCCGGACGCCCCGCCCAGGCCCGTCATCGCACGTAGACCGCCCAGTACGCCCGTCAGATAGCCGTGGTCGTAGTGATGGCACGGCGACGGGCAGTCGGCCCACCCGACGAGCGCCTGCGGGTCGACCCGGATCGGAGGTTCCAAGAACACCACCGGGCCGTTAGACGCCGCGACAAACTTTCCGGTTCCGATAAGGGTCAGAAAACCCGGCACGATCGATTGCTTGAGCGCGAGACTTGGCTGAAAAGCGAGCAGGTTGCCCGCGCGAATGGTCAAGTTCCCGTCGTCCAGGTCATAGGAATTGACGTCGAAGGCCCGGTCGGCGAGCAGCATCTTGCCCGAGCCCGCCGCCACGACCCAGTCGCTCGCGTGCAGTGGCGAATGGAACGACGTACGGACAAGTCGGTCGAGTCGCCCGTGCCCGACGCCGTTGAACTCGATCGCCCCGTAGTAGGCGATCATCTTCCCCTTCTGCAGGAACCACTGCCCGCTCTTGAGCTCGACGCAGAACGTGTACTTGTTCACGTTGTCGTCCGCGGGCAGGGTCATCGGGTCGTACACCACCGGTCCGGCGCCCGGGGTTCCGTAGGTGCTCACAGCTTCTCCTCCGACGCCTGGACGTACACCGTGCCGCTGCCGCTCAGCTCCAGCTGGAAGGCCTCGCCGGAGCCGCGGCCCACCATCTCGCGCCAGCCGAGCGCGGCGGACAGCTTGTTGCGTACGTCGCCGTGGTGGGCGACGTAGGCCTGCGGGTCGACGTGGACCGGGCGCTGGGGGGTGATCGGGATCTCGAAGACGCCGCCGTGTGCCATCACGGCGACCGAGCCCTGGCCCTGCAGTGTCGTGGTGAACAGGCCCTGACCGGTGACCTGCCCCCGGACCAGGCCCATCACCCCGCCCTGCGAACCCATGAACATCGTGCCCTGCCGGAGCGTGCCCTCGAAGGCGAGCAGCCGGTCCGCCTCGACGTAGAGCGTGTCGCCGGTGAGGTTGATGACGTGGACGTGGTGACCGCCGTGCCCGAAGAAGACGGTGCCGCTGCCCTCCACGCTCATCAGCGGTGTCGCCTCACCCGTCACCCGGCGCCCGATCATGGACCTCAGGCCGCCCTGGCCGCCCTGGATGTTCGGGGTGAAGGACACGTCCCCCTTGTAGGCGAGCATCGCGCCGCGCTGGCTGAACAGCCGCTGCCCGGGCAGCACGGTCGCCTCGACCATCTTGGAGTTGATCTCCCGGAACGCCATCTCTACAGATCCCCCGCGATCGTGTTCCGCTCGCTCGGCTGCACGTACACCACTCCGTCGCCCTCGAAGCGGATCTGGAAGGCCTCGCCGCCGCCCTCCCCGAAGAACGTGCGGAACGTCACGCCGGACTGGAAGGACTGCCGGACATCGCCCTGGTGGGCGATGTACGCACCCGGGTCGACGATCAGCGGGTACTGCGGGCTGACCCGGAGTACGACCGCCGGCCCGTCGGACATGATCGCCGCCTGCCCGTGCCCCTCGACGGTCGTCGTGAACAGACCGTTGCCCTGCGAGGCGCCGCGCAGCCCGGTGAACGTCGTGCCCGTCCTGAGCCCCGCGTCGGTCGCGAGCAGGTTGCTCGACTCCACATAGAGCTTGTCCCCCTGGAGGCTCACCAGGTTGATCTCCGAGGCCCGATCCGCGAACCAGCAGGTGCCGTGCCCCTTCACCTCCATCACCGTCATCTGCTCGCCGGTGAGCCGCCGGGTCACCATCCCGCGCAGCCCTTCGCCGCCACCGGTGAGCTTCTTGAAACTCATCTGCCCGTCGTACGCGACCATCGAGCCGTTCTTCGCCTTCACGGCGTCCCCGGTCATCTCGACGGCGAGCACCTTGCTGTCTTGCAGTCGGAACATCGCCACCCGGCGAACGTAGCGGCGCCGCGGGTGGACGGAACAGGGCCCGTGGGTGGATACCCACCCTGAGCCGACCCCCAGGGCGGCCGTTTGCCACAATGGGCGGACGCTTGTGCTTGCGTTCACAAACCGTGGACGTCTCCCCCACCGAAGGTGACCCGTGGACATCAAGACCGCCACCGCCCTCCGCCGCCTCCGCCTGGTCTCGGCCCCGGAAGCCGTGTCCTTCCTGATCCTGCTCGTCTGCTCGGTGCTGAAGCGGACCACGGACTTCAACGCGGTCCCCGTCATGGGCGGGATCCACGGCGTCCTGTTCATCCTCTACGTGATCTTCTGGGCGGACGCCTGGAACCGCACCAAGTGGCCGCTGAAGACCGGCCTCCTGTACTTCGTCCTCTCCGTGCTGCCCACCGGCGGCTTCTTCGCCGAGCGCAAGCTGAAGCGCGCCGCCGAGGACGAGGTCATCGCGGCCCGCGCCCGCAAGGAAGGAATCGTGAACGCATGATCGTCGCCTTCTCCGTGACGCCGCTGGGCGTCGGCGAGGACGTGGGGGAGTACGTCGCCGATGCCGTCCGCGTGGTCCGCGAGTCGGGCCTGCCCAACCGCACCGACGCCATGTTCACCTCCGTCGAGGGCGAGTGGGACGAGGTCATGGACGTCGTCAAGCGCGCCGTCGCCGCCGTGGAGGCGCGCGCCCCGCGCGTCTCGCTCGTCCTCAAGGCCGACATCCGCCCCAGCGTGACCGACGGACTCACCTCCAAGGTGGAGACCGTCGAACGGCACCTGGCGCAATAGCTTTTGACGGATGTCCCGCTTTTGAGTGATCTCTCGAGGCGGTGTACGTTCCCCTCCTGATGTTTTGAGCCATTGCTCAAATCACATTCTGGCCTGGGGGAACACACCATGCGTCTCTACCGAGAGACACACGTACGCGCCGACCTCGACGAGCTGTGGGCGTACACCCAGGACCCCGTTATGCGCCTGCGCTGGGACCTCCGCTTCAGCGCGATCGACCCCCTCCCGGGCGTGGAGGGGGAGCCGCGGCGCTTCCGCTGCGCCTGGCGCGTGCTGCCGTTGCTCACCGTGCCCGGCACCGGCGTAGCGGCCGGTGAGAGGGACCGCCCCGACGGCACCCGCGTCTGCGCCGTGCGCTTCTCCTCCCCACACCCCCTGTCCCCGATCGCCGAGGCCTGCGCCTACTGGCGTTACGTGCCCGACGCCCACGGCGTGCGGCTCGTCACCGGGTACGACTACCGCCCCCGCGGGGGCGCCTTCGGCGCGGTGGCCGACCGGCTGCTGCTGCGGCCGCTGACGGGCTGGGCGACGGGGTGGTCCTTCGACCGGCTTCGGCTGTGGCTGGAGCGGGGGGTCACCCCCGAGCGGGCCCTGGCCAACTGGCTCATCGAGCTGGCGGTCCGTGCGCTCGTCCTCACCGTGTGTCTGACCGGGCTGGGGCTGGAGTCGCTGCTGCGGCTCTTCGGCTCCTTCGCCGACACCGTGGCCTATCTGTGTCCGCTGGTCCTGGTGGTCGCCGGGGCGCTGGCGATCTTCAAGGCGCCGCTCGCCGGGACGCCCGCGGCTCGGCGGTGCGTGCGGGCGCCGGTCACCCAGGCTCGTGCGCCGCGGGTGCTGCGCCGGCTTGAGGCGGTTCGGGTCACGTGAGGGGCGGTTCGGTGCGTTGCCGGGTGCGGGTGGGCTGTGGTTGATCGTGCCCGCGCGGCGGAGCCGCATATCGATACAGCCCCGCGCCCCTTGGGTTGGTCGGCTTACCCTGCGCCTGTCAGTGCTACCCCCAGGGGTGTCCTCTCGTACAGCACCTGGTGGCCGTACCTGCGGCTCGTCGCGGGTTCGGTCAGGGCGGACAGGACCGCCGCCCGGTTGCGGCCCAGCAGTCGTACCAAAGCCTCCGGAGTCCGTTCGCCCGGCTCGGTCCACAGGCCGGCGATGCCCCGGGCCCGGTAGACCACGGCGGTGGCCGGGGCCGGTGTGGCGGGTGTGCTGTGCTGCTGCGGGCTGGCTGTGGCGGCCCGGGCGACAGGGGGCCGGGAGGCGGCCGATGCCCCGGAGGCGACCGAAAGCCGAGACGGGGGTTCCCTGAATATGACCGGCCGGTAGGGTCTGATGACGTGCCGAAGCCACTCAGTCTCCCCTTCGACCCCATCGCCCGTGCCGACGAGCTCTGGAAGCAGCGCTGGGGAAACGTGCCGTCCATGGCCGCGATCACCTCGATCATGCGGGCCCAGCAGATCCTGCTCGCCGAGGTGGACGCGGTGGTCAAGCCGTACGGACTCACGTTCGCGCGGTACGAGGCGCTGGTGCTGCTCACCTTCTCCAAGGCCGGCGAGCTGCCCATGTCCAAGATCGGTGAGCGGCTCATGGTGCATCCCACGTCGGTGACGAACACCGTGGACCGGCTGGTGAAGTCGGGGCTGGTGGCCAAGCGGCCCAACCCCAACGACGGCCGCGGCACCCTCGCCGTCATCACCGACAAGGGCCGCGAGGTGGTCGACGCGGCCACCCGCGACCTGATGGCGATGGACTTCGGCCTCGGGGTGTACGACGCCGAGGAGTGCGCGGAGATCTTCGCGATGCTGCGCCCGCTGCGGATCGCTGCGCGGGACTTCGACGAGGAGTAGTGTTTCCGCGGGTCAGCGCGCTGCTCTCCGCTGCCGCGGAGGTGATCCGAGCGTCCTGACACGCTGTCGCGTGACGGCGTAGTGCTCCCCGCTGCCGCGGGGGTTTTTCGGGCGGTTTACGCTCGTCTGCATGAAACGAAGCGTGCTGACCCGCTACCGCGTCATGGCCTACACCACCGGTGTCCTGCTGGTTCTGCTGTGCCTGAGCATGATCGCGAAGTACGGGCTGGACATCAGCGGTGCCGCCGACTTCACCCGGGTCGTCGCCATCGCCCACGGCTGGCTGTACGTCGTCTACCTCGTGGTCGCCTTCGACCTGGGTTCCAAGGCGAAGATGCCGGTCGGCCGGCAGTTGTGGGTCCTGCTGGCGGGGACGATTCCCACCGCCGCCTTCTTTGTCGAGCGGAGGATCAGCCGCGAGCTGGAGGCCGAGGTCGCCGACCAGGCCCCGGCCGTCGCCAAGGCGTAGCCGCAGTCGCCGCCGGCACCGCCGTACGGACGCCGTGCGGCGGTCGGCCATCGACATTTACTAGGACGTCCTAGTAAATTCGAGGGTATGGACGCTCACGCCATCGAGGACGGCCGCCGGCGCTGGCAGGCCCGCTACGACTCCGCGCGCAAGCGCGACGCTGACTTCACCACGCTCTCCGGCGATCCCGTGGAGCCGGTGTACGGGCCCCGGCCAGGGGATACGTACGAGGGATTCGAGCGGATCGGCTGGCCCGGGGAGTACCCCTTCACGCGCGGGCTCCATCCGACCGGCTACCGCGGGCGTACCTGGACGATCCGGCAGTTCGCCGGGTTCGGCAACGCCGAGCAGACCAACGAGCGGTACAAGATGATCCTCGGCCACGGCGGTGGCGGGCTCTCCGTCGCCTTCGACATGCCGACGCTCATGGGCCGCGACTCCGACGACCCGCGCTCGCTCGGCGAGGTCGGGCACTGCGGGGTCGCCATCGACTCGGCCGCCGACATGGAGGTCCTGTTCAAGGACATCCCGCTCGGGGACGTCACGACGTCGATGACGATCAGCGGGCCCGCCGTCCCCGTCTTCTGCATGTACCTCGTGGCCGCCGAGCGGCAGGGGGTCGATCCGGGGGTGCTCAACGGGACCCTCCAGACCGACATCTTCAAGGAGTACATCGCCCAGAAGGAGTGGCTCTTCCAGCCCGAGCCGCATCTGCGCCTCATCGGCGACCTCATGGAGTACTGCGCGGCCGGTATTCCCGCTTACAAGCCGCTGTCCGTCTCCGGCTACCACATCCGGGAGGCGGGCGCCACGGCCGCGCAGGAGCTGGCGTACACCCTCGCGGACGGGTTCGGGTACGTGGAGCTGGGGCTCTCGCGCGGTCTGGACGTGGATGTGTTCGCGCCCGGCCTCTCCTTCTTCTTCGACGCCCACGTCGATTTCTTCGAGGAGATCGCCAAGTTCCGTGCCGCGCGCCGCATCTGGGCGCGCTGGATGCGGGACGTGTACGGCGCGAAGAGCGAGAAGGCGCAGTGGCTGCGCTTCCACACGCAGACCGCGGGGGTGTCGCTGACCGCGCAGCAGCCGTACAACAACGTGGTCCGTACGGCCGTGGAGGCGCTGGCGGCCGTCCTCGGCGGAACCAACTCCCTGCACACCAACGCGCTCGACGAGACCCTCGCGCTGCCGAGCGAGCAGGCGGCCGAGATCGCGCTGCGCACGCAGCAGGTGCTGATGGAGGAGACCGGCGTCGCCAACGTGGCGGATCCGCTGGGCGGTTCGTGGTACGTCGAGCAGCTGACGGACCGGATCGAGGCGGACGCGGAGAAGATCTTCGAGCAGATCAAGGAGCGGGGGCTCAGGGCGCACCCGGACGGGCGGCACCCGATCGGGCCGATCACCTCCGGGATTCTGCGCGGCATAGAGGACGGCTGGTTCACCGGCGAGATCGCCGAGTCCGCGTTCCGCTACCAGCGAGCCCTGGAGAAGGGCGACAAGAGGGTCGTCGGCGTCAACGTCCACACCGGGTCCGTGACCGGCGACCTGGAGATCCTGCGGGTCAGCCATGAGGTGGAGCGGGAGCAGGTGCGGGTGCTCTCCGAGCGGAGGGCGGGGCGGGACGAGTCCGCGGTGCGCTCCGCGCTGGAGGCGATGCTGGGTGCGGCTCGGGACGGCTCCAACATGATCGAGCCGATGTTGGACGCGGTGCGGGCCGAGGCGACGCTGGGTGAGATCTGCGGCGTGCTGCGGGACGAGTGGGGGGTGTACACGGAGCCCGCCGGTTTCTAGGTGCCGTTCCCCGGTACGCCCGTAGCTATGGCTGTGAAGTCAGCCCCATCAGCAGTACCCGGGTGAAACTGCGTACCCATTCCTCGTCCGCCGGCTTGCCGCTCACCAGGGTGCGGTGGACCACCGCACCCGCCACCACGTCGAAGATGAGGTCGACCGTGCGCGCGGACTCCTCCGGGTCGGGTTCCGGGGGGAGCTCGCCGCGGCTCTGGGCGCGGGCGCGGCCCTCCAGGACCAGGCGCATCTGGCGGTCCACGATGGAGGCCCGGATGCGTTCGCGCAGGGCGTCGTCGCGGGTGGACTCGGCGACCACCGCCATCAGGCCACTCTTGGCCTCCGGGCGGGCCAGGATCGCCGCGAACTGCAGGACCACGCCCTCGATGTCGGCCGCGAGGCTGCCGCGGTCGGGCAGTTCCAGTTCGTCGAACAGCTCCGCCACCGCGTCGCACACCAGCTCCGGCTTGCCCGCCCAGCGGCGGTACAGCGTCGTCTTCGCGACCCCGGCCCGTGTCGCCACGTCTCCCAGCGTGAGCTTTGACCAGCCCAGTTCCACGAGCGCCTCCCGAGTCGCGGCCAGGATCGCGGTGTCCGCGGCGGCGCTGCGCGGGCGTCCGGTACGGCTGGCGGGAGTGCGGCTCTGCATCCCTCGACCATAACCGGCGGGAACTGTGCGCTCGTGAGGGAGATCACCGGGGGGTGGTGTCGCGCGGGGTCCGCATGGCATTACGCTACGAGTCGTAGCGAAAGCTCGCGAGGGCTCGTGATGGACGTTCACGAGGCGTACGCGAGCGGTGACCACGGGGGCGTGGGGTGGGGACCCGGCGCCCGCGCACGACACTTTTTCATTCCGACGCGGTAACGGGGGAGGATAGACGTATGCAGCCACGGAACATGTCCATGAGCGGCGTCGTCGACCTCGCCGCGGTGAAGGCGGCCCAGGAGGCCAAGGCCAAGGCCGAGCAGACGCGCGCCGAGACCGCCCGGCAGGGCGGCGCGGGGGCGGTGGCCCCGGCCGATCTCGTCATCGACGTCGATGAGGCGGGGTTCGAGGGCGACGTCCTCCAGCGCTCCGCCGAAGTACCTGTCGTCATCGACTTCTGGGCCGAGTGGTGCCAGCCCTGCAAGCAGCTGAGCCCGGTCCTGGAGCGGCTGGCCGTCGAGTACAACGGGCGCTTCCTCCTCGCCAAGATCGACGTCGACGCCAACCAGATGCTGATGCAGCAGTTCGGGGTGCAGGGCATCCCGGCCGTGTTCGCCGTCGTGGCCGGACAGGCGCTGCCGCTCTTCCAGGGGGCGGCCGGCGAGCAGCAGATCCGGGAGACCCTGGACCAGCTGGTGCAGGTCGCCGAGCAGCGGTTCGGGATCACCGGCCTGACCGTCGACCCGGACGCGCAGCCGGGCGGCGCGGCCGTGCAGGAGCGGGTGGGGCCGTACGACGCGGCGCTGAACGCCGCCGCCGAGGCGCTGGATGCGGGGGACCTGGGCGGGGCCATCCGGGCCTATCAGAACGTGCTGGCCGACGACCCGGCCCACCCCGAGGCGAAACTGGGTCTCGCGCAGGCCGAGTTGCTGCAGCGGGTGCAGGACTTCGACCCGCAGAAGGTCCGCCAGGAGGCCGCCGAGAAGCCGAAGGACGCCGAGGCGCAGATCGCCGCCGCGGATCTGGACCTGGTGGGCGGACATGTCGAGGACGCCTTCGGGCGGCTGATCGAGACCGTGCAGCGCACCGTCGGTGACGACCGTGACGCGGTACGGCGCCGGCTGCTGGAGCTCTTCGAGGTCGTGGGCCCCGAGGACCCGCGTGTGGTCGGGGCACGAAGGGCGCTCGCCCGGGCGTTGTTCTGACCAGTTGCTAAACGCCACGGCTTGTGATGCCGAGGTGAAAGATTTGCCGACGAGGCGTCAGAGCGACTCCGTTTTGCCAAATCTTGGTAATCGCGGAATCTGTTACTCGGAGTAAGTCAGAGCCGTTGATCTGTCTGGTTTCATCCAGGGATCAACGGCTTTGCTCTGCCCATGGATGCCACCCAGCGTCGCACTCCGAGACCGGTCGGTCGTCCTCCGGTTATCCGGCCGTTACTAGCCAGTAACGAACCCCCTTGTGTCCGGGCCGAGAATGCACCACGATCGGCGACGCTCGGTCCTTTCCCGTAGCCCGACAGCCGGTCGGGTCGTGGGAGATTCTGGGTCCCCACCGAGCAGAGCCGGCGGCAGTGGCGCCGGCTCTTGGACAGGGGGGTCTTCGCCCATCCGGCGAAGCCTGTCCAGCAAGGTTGTGCGTGATGCGTGTCAGGCGCGACCAGTGGTTGTCGCTCGGGGGTGATCGCCGGTGATTCGGGCGCGGTTCGCGCCTCCGAGCGCGGGCGCTCTCCTTCCCGAGGACGTAGCACTTCTCCCATCCCTGCCTGGCTGAGCCGCCGGCTGGCGGCGAGTCCGGGCCAGGAGATGTACGTCCGAGAAGGAGGAAATATGGAGTCCCAGGTGCGTGGCGGGACCAGATGGAAGCGGTTCGCTGTGGTCATGGTGCCCAGCGTGGCCGCCACGGCGTGCATAGGTGTCGCCCTCGCGCAGGGCGCTCTCGCCGCCTCGTTCAGCGTGTCCGGTCAGTCCTTCAAGGTGACCGCGGACAAGCTGGTCGGTCAGGGCTTCGAGCAGTACGGCGCGATCGACAACGGCTACACCCTGAGCGGCCAGCAGACCGCTCACCCGGTTGCGGTCTCGGCCTTCAAGAGCGCCTCGATCAGCAACATGTGCCAGTCGGTCGTCACGCCGAACATTCCGGTGCTGGGCTCGGTGAGCCTGGTGCTGAAGGCGGGCGGCGACAAGCCGGTCGAGGCCGACAATCTCTACATCGACGTCGACGACCTCGGTGCCGACGCCACCTTCAACAACATCGACATCGGTGTTGCCGCCAAGGACGCCGGCAAGGGTCCGGGCATGAAGGGCGGGAAGGAGCAGTCCAACCCGTACGGCTTCGCGCAGCAGGCCGACTCGGCCACGCTGACCGACGTGAAGCAGACGGCCTGGGCGACCACGGCCGGAACTTTCCGGCTCAGCGGGCTGCACATGTCGGTGCAGACGGGTACGCACGAGTGCTACTGAGCACGCGTTGACGGGCGGGGGAGCCGGTGGCGCCCCCGCCTGTCCACTCTCCGGCCGCGTTTCACACGCGGCACACATCTCCACCACAGTAACGCCGCACCAGGGAGCTGTTTTCCATGAGCGCCGAGACTTCTGCCGCCGCGCCCGGCCAGTTCACCCGCCGGAGGCTGCAGTTCCGCGCCTGGCGGGGCACCCGTCCGTTCTGGGCCGGCCTGTTGGTCATGCTCGGCGGCTTTCTCATCTTGTACTTCCCTTACGCACACCTGCAGCTGGGCCATCTCACGATGACGATGGGGACCCCCGGTGGTTCCGGTTCCCTGATCATCGGTGTGCTGCTCGTCGTCATCGGGATCAGCCTCTGGTTCCAGCAGCACATCCGTGTCTTCGGGGGTGTCGCGGCGATTCTGCTGGCGCTGGTGTCCATTCCGATGTCCAACATCGGCGGCTTCATCGTCGGCTTCCTGTCCTCGATGATCGGCGGAGCCATGGCCGTGGCCTGGTCGCCGGGCGTGCCTCCGCAGGTGCAGCCGCCCGCCGGGGAGGCCCCGGGCGAGGGTGGTGCCCCGCAGGCCGCACCGCTGCCGGAGCAGCACATGGACATGCTCGGGGGGAACGACCTGTCAGGAACGAACCCGGCCAACGGGGCGAACGGGAGGCACAGTGCCGGCTGACGAGGTGACCCGCGGGACCGACGAGGACGGGTCCCGCGGGAGAACCGGGCCCCGCCACGCGGCCCCCAGAAAACCGTTGTTCACCAGGTTCCACATGCCGGCCGGCAAGGCGATAGCGTCTGTGGCCATGCCGACGGCGGTGCTGATGGGCATGGGCTTCACGTCGACGCTCGCCCTGGCCGACAGTGGCAGCAGTCCGTCCCCGTCGACCACGTCCAAGAGCCTGACGGCCGACGAGTACAAGGACTGTGTCAAGGCGCTGGACAGCTCCAAGGACGCCTCGGCGTCGCCGTCGCCCTCGGCCTCGGCGAGCAAGTCCGCCGACACGGCCACGCCGTCGCCCTCGGCGAGCGACAGTGCCAAGGACACGACGTCCGGCGACTCGGGCAAGACCTCTTCGTCGGATTCGGGTTCCGGCGACACGGCCTCGCCCAAGCCGACCGCGACCTCCGGTTCCTCCGGCTCGGACTCGGGCTCCGGCTCGTCGGGTTCGTCGTCGCCCTCCGGCGGTGACACGGCCACGCCCACCCCGTCGGCGTCCAAGAGCGGCGGCGGTCTGCTGGACACCATCGGCGACACGCTGGGCGGCATCCTCACCGGCGGCGGCAAGGACTCCGGCGGTTCGTCCGCGAGCCCCACGCCGTCCGCGACGCCGTCCGCGACCCCGTCGGCGAGCGCGTCCTCGGACTCCTCGTCCCCGTCGGGTACGTCGTCGTCCGGTTCCAAGGTCACGGACACCGTCGACGACACCGTCTCCAAGACCACCAAGACGGTCGGCGACACGGTGAAGAAGACGACCGACACGGTCTCCAAGACGGCCGGGGACACCACCAAGAAGGCCACGGACGCGGCCGGGTCGGCCACGCCGAGCCCGTCCGCGAGCTCCAGCGCCTCGGCGGAGAACTGCCCGGCGGCCACGACCGACCAGGGCGGCGTCGACAACAAGGTGCCGGTGGCGGACGACCCCTGGTACCTGGACGCCAGCTCGCTGCTGCTCAAGGGCGCCGACTACCAGGGCATCGTCGAGGTGAAGACGGCGTCCGGCACCACCAAGAAGGTGCTGAAGTACGTCATCTCCGACGGCACGGACATCGGCGACCTGCACCAGACGGTGAAGGACAAGCTCTCGGGCAAGACCTACCACGTGCAGGCGGCCAAGGGCTCGACGTCCACCATCCGGGGCGGCGCCACCACGATGTACACCGAGAGCATCTCGGGCAACCTCTTCGGCCTGATCCCGATGAAGTTCACGCCCGACAGCCCGCCCCCGCTCAACCTCCCGCTGATCTACTTCACCAATGTGAAGGTGGTCCAGGCCGCCCAGTTCGGCGGCAACCTGCACGTGCCCGGCATGCACGTGTACACGACCGACTGACCGGTCCTGCAAAGCCCGTTCGGGAGCCGCACACAGCTGAGGGCGCCCCCTGGTCCAGGGGGCGCCCTCAGTGCCGTACAAGGCCCTTACGGGGCTTGTCAGTTGTTCTGCGTGCCCAGGTGGTGGACGCGGAGCATGTTGGTGGTGCCGGGGACGCCGGGGGGCGAGCCGGCGGTGATGATGACCGTGTCGCCCGCCTCGAAGCGGCCCAGCCGGGCGATCTCCTGGTCCACCAGGTCGACCATCTCGTCGGTGGTGTTCACGAACGGCACGATGTGCGACTCCACGCCCCAGCTCAGGGTGAGCTGGTTGCGGGTGGCCTCGTCCGTGGTGAAGGCGATGATCGGCTGGGTCGCCCGGTAGCGGGACAGACGACGCGCGGTGTCACCGGACTGGGTGAAGGCGATCAGGCCCCGGCCGCCGAGGAAGTCGGCGATCTCGCAGGCCGCGCGGGCCACCGAACCGCCCTGCGTGCGCGGCTTCTTGCCCGGCACCAGCGGCTGCAGCCCCTTGGAGAGCAGCTCCTCCTCGGCCGCCTGGACGATCTTCGACATCGTCTTGACCGTCTCGACCGGGTAGGCGCCGACCGAGGACTCCGCCGACAGCATGACCGCGTCCGCGCCGTCCAGGATCGCGTTGGCCACGTCGGAGGCCTCGGCGCGGGTCGGACGGGAGTTGGTGATCATCGACTCCATCATCTGGGTCGCCACGATCACCGGCTTGGCGTTGCGCCGGCACAGCTCGATCAGGCGCTTCTGCACCATGGGGACCTTCTCGAGCGGGTACTCGACGGCGAGGTCACCACGGGCGACCATCACACCGTCGAACGCCAGCACGACGTCCTCCATGTTCTCCACCGCCTGCGGCTTCTCCACCTTGGCGATGACCGGGACCCGGCGGCCCTCCTCGTCCATGACGCGGTGCACGTCGTGGATGTCCTTGGCGTCCCGGACGAAGGACAGCGCGACCAGGTCACAGCCCATGCGGAGGGCGAAGCGCAGGTCCTCGATGTCCTTCTCGCTCAGCGCGGGCACGTTGACGGCCGCGCCGGGCAGGTTGATGCCTTTGTGGTCGGAGACGACACCGCCCTCGATGACGATCGTCTTGACCCGGGGGCCCTCGACGTCCAGGACCTTCAGCTCGACGTTGCCGTCGTTGATCAGGACCTGGTCGCCGCGCGAGACATCGCCCGGCAGCCCCTTGTACGTCGTACCGCAGATGTGCCGGTCGCCCGGTACGTCCTCGGTCGTGATGACGAACTCGTCACCGCGCTCGAGCTCGACCGGACCCTCGGCGAAGGTCTCCAGGCGGATCTTCGGGCCCTGCAGGTCGGCGAGGACGCCGATGGCCCGGCCGGTCTCCTTGGACGCGGCCCGGACGCGGTCGTACCGCGCCTGGTGCTCGGCGTGGGAGCCGTGGCTGAAGTTGAACCGGGCCACATTCATGCCCGCCTCGATCATGGCGACGAGCATCTCGTGGGAGTCGACCGCGGGGCCGAGAGTACAGACGATTTTCGAACGGCGCATGGGGCGATCCTATCGGTTTGTTTCGCTACGGAATATTCCGTCTGGCGGAAGATACAAATGAGTGCCACACCGCTCAGGTGCTATTCAGTTGTTCTTTCCGACCAGTGCGTAGGTCTGCGTCGCGATCTCCAGTTCTTCATCCGTCGGCACCACGGCCACCGCCACCCGCGCACCCTCCGGAGAGATCAGCCGGGGCTCGCCGGAGCGCACCGCGTTCAGCTCCGGGTCCACCGCCAGGCCCAGGCCCCGCAGGCCCGCGATCGCCGCCTCCCGCACGGGCGCCGCGTTCTCGCCGACCCCGGCCGTGAACGCGACCGCGTCCACCGTCCCGAGCACGGCGTAATAGGCGCCGATGTACTTCTTGAGCCGGTGAATGTAAATGTCGAACGCGAGAGCGGCCTCTTCGTCACCCTCGTCGATCCGGCGGCGGATCTCCCGCATGTCGTTGTCCCCGCACAGACCGAACAGGCCGCTCCTCTTGTTGAGAAGAGTGTCGATCTCGTCCATGGACATATCCCCAACCCGGGCCAAATGGAAGATGACGGCCGGATCCAGATCACCGGAGCGCGTACCCATCACCAGCCCCTCCAAAGGCGTCAGTCCCATGGAGGTGTCCACGCACCGGCCCCGCTCCACCGCGGACGCCGAGGCGCCGTTGCCCAGGTGCAGCACGATGACGTTGACCTCGGAGGGGTCCTTGCCCAGCAGCCGCGCCGTCTCCCGGGCGACGTACGCGTGCGAGGTGCCGTGGAAGCCGTAGCGGCGGATGCGGTACCGGTCGGCGATCTTCGGGTCGATCGCGTAGCGCGCCGCGGACTCCGGCATCGTCGTGTGGAACGCGGTGTCGAAGACGGCCACCTGGGGCAGGTCGGGGCGCAGCGCCCGCGCGGTGCGGATGCCGGTCAGGTTGGCCGGGTTGTGCAGCGGGGCGACCGGGATCAGCCGCTCGATCTCGGCGAGCACCTCGTCGTCGATGACGGTCGGCTCGGTGAAGAACATGCCGCCGTGCACCACCCGGTGCCCGATCGCGGCCAGCTCCGGCGAGTCGAGGCCCAGCCCGTCCCGGCTCAGCTCCTCGGCGACCGCCTTCAGCGCGGCGTCGTGGTCGGCGATCGGCGCGGTGTGCTCGCGGGTGTCGCCGGTGGTGAGGCAGGAGTGCTTGAGCCGGGAGGTCTGCTCGCCGATGCGCTCCACCAGGCCGACGGCGAGCCGGCCGGCGTCACGCATGTCGAGGAGCTGGTACTTCACCGACGAGGAGCCGGAGTTGAGGACGAGGACGCGAGTCGCTGCGCGGGTTGCTGCCACGGTGATTCGAATGCTCTCTGTATTCAGTGGGTCTGGGCCTGGATCGCCGTGATGGCGACGGTGTTGACGATGTCCTGGACGAGCGCGCCCCGGGACAGGTCGTTGACCGGCTTGCGCAGACCCTGCAGGACCGGGCCCACCGCGATCGCGCCGGCCGAGCGCTGCACGGCCTTGTAGGTGTTGTTGCCTGTGTTGAGGTCCGGGAAGATCAGAACCGTTGCCTGCCCGGCGACGTCGGAGTCCGGCAGCTTGGTGGCGGCGACGGACGGCTCCACCGCCGCGTCGTACTGGATCGGCCCCTCGATCTTCAGGTCGGGCCGCCGCGAGCGGGCCAGCTCGGTGGCCTCACGCACCTTGTCGACATCGGCGCCGGTGCCGGACGTACCGGTGGAGTACGACAGCATCGCGATCCTGGGCTCCACGCCGAACTGCGCGGCCGTACCGGCGGACTGTGTGGCGATGTCGGCGAGCTGCTCGGCGTTCGGGTCCGGGTTGACCGCGCAATCGCCGTAGACCAGCACCTTGTCGGCCAGGCACATGAAGAAGACGGACGAGACGATCGACGACTCGGGCTTGGTCTTGATGATCTCGAAGGCGGGTCGGATCGTGGCGGCCGTGGAGTGCACCGACCCGGACACCATGCCGTCGGCCAGGCCCTCCTGGACCATCAGGGTGCCGAAGTAGTTGACGTCCGATACGACGTCGTAGGCCAGCTCGACCGTGACGCCCTTGTGGGCGCGCAGCGCGGCGTACTGCTGGGCGAAGGAGTCGCGCAGCTCGGAGGTGGCCGGGTCGATCAGCTGGGTGTCGCCGAGGTCGATGCCCAGGTCGGCGGCCTTCTTGCGGATCTGGTCCTCGGGCCCGAGCAGGGTCAGGTCGCACACGCCCCGGCGCAGCAGCACCTCGGCCGCGTGCAGCACCCGCTCCTCGGTGCCCTCGGGCAGCACGACCCGGCGCTTGTCGGAGCGGGCCTGCTCCAGCAGCTTGTGCTCGAACATCATCGGGGTGACCCGGTCGCTGCTCGGTGCCGAGACCCGGCGGGCCAGGTCGGCGGTGTCGGCGTACCGCTCGAACAGGCCGAGGGCGGTCTCCGCCTTGCGCGGGGTGGCCGCGTTGAGCTTGCCCTCCAGGGAGAACAGCTGCTCGGCGGTGGGGAAGCTGTTGCCGGTCACGGAGAGCACCGGGGTGCCCGGGGCGAGGCGGGCGGCGAGGGTGAGGATCTCGTGGCTCGGGACCTCGTTCAGGGTGAGCAGGACGCCGGCTATCGGCGGGGTCCCGGCGCTGTGCGCGGCCAGCGAGCCGACGACCAGGTCGGCGCGGTCGCCCGGGGTGACGACCAGGCAGCCCGGGGTCAGTGCGCCGAGGAGGTTGGGCAGCATGGCGCCGCCGAAGACGAAGTCCAGCGCGTCCCGGGCGAGGCCGGAGTCGTCGCCGAGCAGGACCTTCGCGTCGAGGGCGTGGGCGATCTGGGAGACGGTCGGCGCGGACAGCGCGGGCTCGTCGGGGACGACGTAACAGGGCACCGGCAGCCGGGTGGCGAGCCGCTCGGCGATCTCGTCGCGGTCCTCGCGGGCCACCCGGTTGGTGACCATGGCGAGGACGTCGCAGCCGAGGCCGTCATAGGCGCGGTAGGCGTTGCGGGTCTCGGCGAGCACCGACTCGGTGGTCTGCTTGCGGCCACCGACCACCGGGATGACCGAGGCGCCGAACTCGTTGGCGAGGCGGGCGTTGAGGGACAGCTCGTCCGGGAGCTGGGTGTCGGCGAAGTCGGTGCCGAGGACGAGGACGACGTCGTAGTCGCGCGCCACCAGGTGGAAGCGGTCGACGAGCGTGGACACCAGCTCGTCGGTGCCCTGCTCGGCCTGGAGTGCGGACGCCGCGTGGTAGTCCATGCCGTAGACGGTCGCCGGGTCCTGCGAGAGGCGGTACCGCGCCCGCAGCAGCTCGAACAGCCGATCGGGACCGTCGTGCACGAGCGGACGGAAGACGCCCACCCGGTCGACCTGCCGGGTCAGCAGCTCCATGACTCCCAGCTCCACGACCTGGCGGCCGTCACCGCGGTCGATCCCGGTCACGTACACGCTGCGCGTCACGCGTCCACTCCGTCCCTTTGTCTGTTCTTGTCTCGTCTGCGGCATAAAATCTGCGGCATAAAAATCGCCCACCAAGGTGAGCAGAACCCTCTTGACAATACCCCTGGCCCCGGATAAGGCGCCCGTCAGGTGACTCGCCGTCCCGGTGGACGTGGAACAATCGACACTGGCTCACCGGCACCGACAGCGAGCAGGAGACACAGCACGATGCGCATCGGAGTTCTCACCGCAGGCGGCGACTGCCCCGGCCTGAACGCCGTGATCCGGTCGGTCGTGCACCGGGCGGTTGCGCAGTACGGCGACGAGGTCATCGGCTTCGAGGACGGCTACCGGGGTCTGCTCGACCGCCACTACCGCACCCTCGACCTGGACGCGGTCAGCGGCATCCTGGCCCGCGGCGGCACCATCCTCGGCTCCTCCCGGCTGGAGCGCGACCGGCTGCGCGAGGCCTGCGACAAGGCCACCGACATGGTCGAGGAGTTCGGCATCGACGCGCTGATCCCGATCGGCGGCGAGGGCACCCTGACCGCGGCCCGCATGCTCTCCGACGCGGGCCTCCCGGTCGTCGGCGTCCCCAAGACCATCGACAACGACATCTCCTCCACCGACCGCACCTTCGGCTTCGACACCGCCGTGGGCGTCGCCACCGAGGCCATGGACCGGCTGAAGACCACCGCCGAGTCCCACCAGCGGGTGATGGTCGTCGAGGTCATGGGCCGGCACGCCGGCTGGATCGCCCTGGAGTCCGGCATGTCCGCCGGCGCCCACGGCATCTGCCTGCCCGAGCGCCCCTTCGACCCCGCCGACCTGGTCAAGATGGTCGAGGAGCGGTTCGCCCGCGGCAAGAAGTTCGCCGTCATCTGCGTCGCCGAGGGCGCCCACCCCGCCGAGGGCACCATGGACTACGGCAAGGGCGAGATCGACCAGTACGGCCACGAGCGCTTCCAGGGCATCGGCACCGCGCTGGCGTACGAGCTGGAGCGGCGCCTCGGCAAGGAGGCCAAGCCGGTCATCCTCGGCCACGTCCAGCGCGGCGGCGTACCCACCGCCTACGACCGCGTCCTCGCCACCCGCTTCGGCTGGCACGCCGTCGAGGCCGCGCACCGCGGCGAGTTCGGCAGGATGACCGCGCTGCGCGGTACCGACATCCAGATGGTGCCGCTCGCGGAGGCGGTCACCGAGCTGAAGACGGTGCCGAAGGACCGGATGGACGAGGCCGAGTCGGTCTTCTAGGCCGTCCTGTCCGCCACGCCCTTCCAGAAGTTCTCCACGATCCGGTCGAGGAACTCCCGGCCGGACTCGCTCGCGCTCCTGCTGCCGCCGCCCCAGCTGAGGGTGGCGGCCATGTGCCCCTGGTAGTCCTCGTAGAGCTCCTCCAGCACCCCTTCGAGGACGCCCGTGTCCAGGGGCGCCAGCTTGCGCACCGGCCGCACATAGGCCTGCCAGCGGGTGGTCACCGCGCTGTGCAGCAGATCGGCGAGTTTCGCCTCACGGCCGGTGACGGCGACGAAGTCGGGCAGGGCGAGATCCAGTACCCGGGCGAGCGCGGCCGACTGGCGTTCGTTGCCCCGCCACTGCCCGCTGTCCTCCATGCGCAGATAGGCGCGCAGGTCCATGTCCACGGCGCGGGCGACGTCCTCGGGCGCGACGGCGCGGGCGATGCGGTGCTCGCGCAGGGTCTGCGGCCGGCCGAGGAGTTCGCCCGGGGAACACCACAGCACACCGGCCAGCGCGGTGAGTTCCGGGTGGCTGGGGGCGGCGGAGCCGCGTTCCCAGGCGATCACCAGATCGGGTGTGACGTACGGCAGACCGTACGAGGCCCGCATGCCGTAGGCGACGTGCTCGGGGCCCATACCGAGCGCGGCGCGCAGCCGGCGGGCCGCCGGGGCGTTGAAGGGGGGAGCTGAGGGTTGGCGCACCTCGCACAAGCTAGGCGCGCCATGAGGGGATGGCTACGGTCTGTTCGGACAGGATCACGGATTGTCGGAATGTACAGTTCCGGCCGTTCGGTATGTAACGGACGGAACACCCTTCCCGCTCACCCCTTGACCGCCCCGCCCAGCGCGAAGCCGCCGCCCAGTCTGCGGGCCACCAGGACGTAGAGCAGGATCACGGGCGTGGAGTAGATGACGGAGAACGCGGCGAGCTGGCCGTACGCCACCATGCCCCGGTTGCCGAAGAAGTCGTTGATGCTGACCGAGGCCGGCATCTGGTCCGGGGTGAGCAGCAGCATGAACGGGACGAAGAAGTTCCCCCACATCATCACGAACGAGAACACCGTGACGACGGCGAGCCCCGGCCCCATCAGCGGCAGCACGATCCGGACCAGGGACTGCGGCGCGTTCGCCCCGTCCGTCCAGGCGGCCTCCTCCAGCTCCTTCGGCACCCCGTCCATGAAGTTCTTCATCAGCCAGATGGCGAAGGGGAGCTGGGAGGCGGCGAAGAAGAGGATCGTGCCCTGCAGGGTGTCGATCAGGTTCACCCGCACGAACAGCGCGTACACCGGCACCATGATCGCGGTGATCGGCAGGCTCGTCGCGAACAGGATCGTCAGCAGAAACGGCCGGTTGAGCCGCGAGCGGAACCGGGAGAGCGGATAGGCGGCGAGGGCGGCGCAGCCGACGGTCAGCGCGGTGGCCCCGCCGCACAGGACCAGGCTGTTGAGCAGCGGGGTGTAGGTGATGTCCGGGGTCAGGATCGCGTCGAAGTTGCCCAGGGTGACCCCGTCCGGGACCCTGACCCGCAGACCGGCGTGCGGATCCACGGAGGACAGCACCACCCAGGCGAGGGGCAGCGCGAAGGCGAGGGCCACGACCAGCAGGGCCGCATCGGCGGCGAGCCGGCGGGAGGTGCGCTTGCGAGGCATGCCCGGGTCACACCTCCGTCCGCAGCAGCCGCAGGTAGACCACGGAGAACAGGGACCCGACGAGCAGCAGGAGCAGGGCGACCGCGGTGCCGTACCCGATCATGCTGTTCTGGAAGGCCTGTTCGTACATGAACAACGGCAGCGTCTGGCTCCGGTTGCCGGGGCCGCCCCGGGTCATCACCCAGATCAGCCCGAAGACGGACAGCGTCTGCAGGGTGTTGAGCATCAGGTTGGTGCCGATGGACCGGCGGATCATCGGCAGCGTGATGTGCCACATCCGTCGCCATCCCCCGGCCCCGTCCACCTCGGCCGCCTCCGTGATCTCGGCGGGGATCTCGTCCAGCGCGGCGGAGTACACGAGCATCGAGAAGGCCGTACCGCGCCAGACGTTGGCGAAGGACACGGCCAGGATGGGCAGCGTGAACAGCCAGTTCTGGCCGGGCAGATGGAGCCGGTCCAGGATGGCGTTCAGCGTCCCCTCCCGCCGGAAGAAGGCGTACAGCAGGAAGCCGGCCACCACCTCCGGCAGCACCCAGCCGGTCACGACGACCCCGCCGGTGAGCGTGCGCACCGGCTTCGAGGCCCGTTTCATCAGCGCGGCCAGGGCGAGCCCCAGGGTGTTCTGCCCGATCAGCGAGGACAGCACGGTGAACACCAGGGTCAGCCATACGGCGTTCAGGAACGCGTCGTCCTCGAAGGCGTGGCGGAAGTTGGCGAACCCGACGAACGACGCGTGCGCCTGGCCGGTCAACTGCAGGTCGGTGAAGGCGATGTAGACGCAGTAGGCGATCGGCCCGGCGAGGAAGAGCAGGATCAGGACCACCGCGGGGGCGAGGGGCAGGGCACGGACGAACCGGCGGCGAGGGCTCACCTGCGGACCACTTGCCCGCCGGTGACGTCCTCGAGGGCGGAGTCGTAGCCGCTCGCCGCCTTCTGCGCGGACTGGTCGCCGGTCGTCACGCTCTCCATGGCCTCCTGGATGGCGGTCGACACCTTCGGGTACGCCGGATAGGCGGGCCGGTAGTGGGTGCTGGAGACCAGGTCGGTGAAGAACTTGATGCCGGGCTGCGCGCCGGCGTACGAGGGGTCGGCGGCCACGTCCTTGCGCACCGAGATGCCGGAGTTGGCGATGTACCACTTCTTGGCGTTCGCCTCGGTCTGCATCGTCCTGATGAAGTCGAAGGCGAGGCCGGGGTTGCCGGCCTTGGCCGGAACGGCCCAGGTCCAGCCGCCGGACATGCTCACCTTGCCCGGCGCCTGCCCGGCTTGCGTCGGCATGTACGCGAGCCCCAGCTGTGTGGACCAGTCGGGCCACTCATGCCCGCTGCCCGGGAGCCAGGTCTGCGGAAGCCAGGAGCCGTCCAGATCGATGCCGATCCTGCCCTGGGGGAGCAGCTCACCCATGACGGTGGTGGCGAAGTTGGGATCGAGGGCGTCGGAGACGTCGGGGCCGAGCTTCTCCTTGAACACCGTTTCGACGAACTTCAGCGAGTCCGTGAACCCCTGGCTCCCGGCGATCCACTTCTTGCTGCCGCTGTCGTACAGGGGATCGGCCTTGCCGTCGCCGGTGCCGTAGAGCAGCATCTCCATGCCCTGCATGGTGGCCCGCTCACCCGCCGGCTTGCCGGTGTAGACGTTGAGCGGGGTGACGCCGGGGACCTTCCGCTTGATGGTCCGGGCTGCGGCGAGGACGTCGTCCCAGGTCTTCGGCTGCCAGTTCGCCGGCAGCCCCGCCTTCCTGAACACCCGCTTGTCGAACCACAGCCCGCGGGTGTCGGTGCCGTCCGGAACGCCGTACGTCTTCCCGTCCTGGCCCCTGGCCGCCGCCTTCGCGGTGTCGATGAACTGCCCCCAGTCCGGCCACTTGGCCAGGTACGGGTCGAGCGGCTTCAGGTACCCGCTGGTGATGTCGGAGTTGATGAGGAAGGTGTCCTCGTAGACGAGGTCGGGGGCGGTTCTCGGCGACCGCAGCATCTGCTGGAGCTTGGTGTAGTACTCGGAGTCCGGGGCCTTGATCGGCACGAACTCCACTTTCTTCCCCGGGTACTTCTTCTCGAACTCCTTCTTGATCCCGGCGAGGTAGGTGTCCATCACCTTGACGGAGTTGTCCGTCGACTGCTTGTAGGACACCTTGAGCGTGTTCGGGCTGCTTCCGGAGCCGTTGCCGCAGGCGGTGAGGGTCGCTGCGGCGAGGGTGAGGGCGACGAGGGCGGCGGCGGTGGGGCGCACGGGCACTACCTCCTACGGGCTCACTTCGTTGTGACGTGGAGATCCCTGCCGTGTGAACGTAAGAGGAGTGGTCTAGTCAGGTCAATGAGTGTGCGCGGGATCGGGCCGGTCTCCCCGGTGTTCCGCTAGCGCCCCGGCGCGGCTCCCCGCACCCACCGGTACACCAGCTCCGGCCTCCCCACCTGCCCGTACACCGGCTTCCGCGCGGCCCGCCCGGACTCCACCAGGTGCTCCAGATAGCGGCGCGCGGTGATCCGGGAGATGCCCACGGTCTCGGCCACCCCCGCCGCGGTCACCCCCTCCGGCACCTCCCGCAGTGCCCCCGTCACCCGCTCCAGCGTCGGCCCGCTCAGCCCCTTCGGCAGGGCCGCGGGCGACGGTGCGCGGAGCACCGCGAGCGCGCGGTCGACCTCGTCCTGGCCGCTCGCCTCGCCGACCGCCGCGTGGAACTCGGCGTAGCGGACCAGGCGGTCGCGGAGCGTGGCGAAGGTGAAGGGCTTCAGGACGTACTGGACGACCCCGAGCGAGACACCCTCGCGGACCACCGCCAGATCGCGGGCCGACGTGACCGCTATGACGTCCGCGTGATGGCCGGCCGCGCGCAGGGAGCGGGCGAACTGCAGGCCGTGCACGTCCGGGAGATGGAGGTCGAGGAGCAGCAGGTCCACGGCCGTACGGTCCAGGATGCGGCGGGCCTCGGCGCCGGTGTGTGCCTTGCCGACCGCGACGAATCCCGGTACCCGGCCGACGTACATCACATGGGCGTCGGCGGCGACCGGGTCGTCCTCGACCACCAGGACGCGGATCGGCTGCCGGTCCCGCTTCTCCTGTGTCATCCGCCGTCACCCACCGCCGACCGCAGCGGCAATCGCACCTCGAACACCGCTCCGCCCTCGCCGTCCTCGTCCGACTCCGCCACCGTCAACGTGCCCTCGTGACGGGTCACCGCCTGCCGGGCCAGGGCCAGCCCGAGGCCTCGCCCGCCCGGCCCGGCCGGCTTCGTCGAGAACCCCCGCTGGAATACCAGGTCGGCGTGGGCCGGGTCGACCCCGGGGCCCGTGTCGGACACCCGCAGCACCAGTTCGGCGTCCGAGGCGTACGCCGTCACGGTCACCCGCGCCCGGATGCTGCCCTGCGCCGCGTCCACCGCGTTGTCGATCAGGTTGCCCAGGATCGTCACCAGGTCGCGGGCGGGCAGGCTCGCAGGGAGCAGGCCGTCGTCCAGGCGGCTGTCGGGCGACACCACCAGCTCCACGCCCCGCTCGTTCGCCTGTGCCGTCTTGCCCAGCAGGAGCGCGGCGAGGACCGGCTCGCTCACCGCCGCCACCACCTGGTCGGTCAGGGCCTGGGCCAGCTCCAGCTCCGCCGTCGCGAACTCCACCGCCTCCTCGGCCCGGCCCAGCTCGATCAGCGACACCACCGTGTGCAGGCGGTTCGCCGCCTCGTGCGCCTGCGAGCGAAGGGCCTGGGTGAAGCCCCGCTCCGAGTCCAACTCGCCCATCAGTGACTGGAGTTCGGTGACATCGCGCAAGGTCACCACCGTTCCCCGGCGCTCTCCGCCCGACACCGGGGACGTGTTGACCACAAGCACCCGGGACGCCGTCAGATGCACCTCGTCCACCCGGGGCTCGGAGGACAGCAGGGCGCCCGTCAGCGGGGCGGGCAGGCCCAGGTCCGCGACCGAGCGGCCGACCACCTCGCCCTCCGCGCCCACACCGAGCAGCTCGTGCCCGCCGTCGTTGATCAGCGCCACCCGGTACTGCCCGTCCAGCATCAGCAGGCCCTCGCGGACGGCGTGCAGCGCCGCCTGGTGGTAGTCATGCATCCGGCTCAGCTCGGTGGCGTTCATGCCGTGGGTGTGGCGGCGCAGCCGGGCGTTGACGACGTATGCGCCGACCGCGCCGAGCAGCAGGGCGCCGCCGGCCACCCCGAGCAGCGCCGTGACCTGGTCCTGGACCCGGGCGCTGATCGTCTCCACCGTGATGCCGGCGCTGACCAGGCCGACGATCCGGCCGTCGTCCCTGATGGGGGTCACCGCGCGGACGGAGGGGCCGAGGGTGCCGGTGTAGGTCTCGGTGAAGGTACGGCCGTGCAGGGCGGGGCCGATGTTGCCGAGGAAGCGTTTGCCGATCTGCTTCCTGTCGGGGTGGGTCCAGCGGATGCCGGACGGGTTCATGATCGTGACGAAGTCGACGTTCGCGTCCCGGATGACCTCGAGGGCGTACGGCTCAAGACGGGCGGAGGGGTCCGGGGTGCGGATCGCCGCGCGCACCGAGGGGGCGTCCGCGATCGAGCGGGCCACCGCCGTGGCCTGGCGGGCGGCGGAGTCCTGGGCCTGCCGCTGGTCGCTGACGTAGGTGAACAGCGCGTACCCGGCCACGACCACCGCTATCAGCACGGCCTGCATGGCGAACAGCTGGCCGGCCAGGCTGCGGGGCCGGGGGAGACGGGGGACGCGCATGTCAGCAGTGTGCCTCTCCGGTTAAGCGTGAACTAAATGAACGGAAGGGTGACCGCCCTCACACGGCGGGAGATAGTCACGGCATCCCCCACAACCCCCGGACGTGAGCCGCACGCCGGTGATGCCGACGAAGACGTCAAGGAGGGCAGCCGTGGCCGCCAGCACCCCCGATACGGCACCTGCCGTACCCCGCGTGAAGCGGGACCGCACCCATTACCTGTACATCGCCGTCATCGTGGCGGTCGCGCTCGGCATCGCCGTGGGACTCATCTGGCCCGACGCGGCGGTCCAGCTGAAGCCGCTCGGTACCGGTTTCGTCAGCCTGATCAAGATGATGATCTCGCCGATCATCTTCTGCACCATCGTGCTGGGCATCGGGTCCGTACGGAAGGCCGCCAAGGTCGGTACCGTCGGCGGTATCGCCCTCGGCTACTTCCTGGTGATGTCGCTGGTCGCGCTCTCCATCGGGCTCGTCGTCGGCAACGTGCTGCACCCCGGTGACGGGCTGCACCTGACGAACGCGATCAAGCAGGCCGGTCACGCCCAGGTGGACAGCAAGGCGCTGCCGCCCGTCGACTTCGTGCTGTCGATCATCCCGACCACGTTCGTCTCCGCTTTCACGGGGGAGCAGGTCCTCCAGACGCTGCTGGTGGCCCTGCTCGCCGGGTTCGCGCTGCAGTCCATGGGCTCGGTCGGGCAGCCGGTGCTGCGGGGCATCGAGCACATCCAGCGGCTCGTCTTCCGCATCCTGTCGATGGTCATGTGGGCCGCGCCGGTCGGCGCCTTCGGTGCGATCGCGGCCGTCACCGGTTCGGCCGGTGTGGACGCGCTGAAGAGCCTCGCCGTGCTGATGCTCGGGTTCTACCTCACCTGTGTGCTGTTCATCTTCGTGGTGCTCGGCACGATCCTCCGCCTCGTCGCGGGCCTGAACGTCTTCTCACTGTTCAAGTACCTGGGTCGGGAGTTCCTGCTGATCCTGTCCACCTCCTCCTCCGAGTCCGCGCTGCCGCGGCTGATCGCGAAGATGGAGCACCTGGGCGTCAGCAAGCCGGTCGTCGGCATCACCGTGCCGACCGGTTACTCCTTCAATCTCGACGGCACGATGATCTACATGACCATGGCGTCGCTGTACATCGCGGACGCCCTGGGTACGCCGATGTCCGTCGGCGAGCAGATCCCGCTGCTGCTCTTCCTGCTGCTGGCGTCCAAGGGTGCGGCGGGGGTCAGCGGCGCCGGTCTCGCCACCCTGGCCGGCGGTCTGCAGTCGCACAAGCCGGCGCTGGTCGACGGGGTCGGGCTGATCGTCGGCATCGACCGGTTCATGAGCGAGGCCCGTGCGCTGACGAACTTCGCGGGCAACGCCGTCGCCACCGTGCTGGTGGGCACGTGGACGAAGGAGATCGACAAGGAGCGGGTGCGGCAGGTGCTCGCGGGTGAGCTGCCGTTCGACGAGACCACGCTGATGGACGAGGGCCGGGTCACGGTCACCGACGTTCCCGAGCCTCGTGAGGGGGAGCTGGCCAAGGCCTGATCCACCGAAAGGAAACTCCGGACGTCCGGCCCCGCCTGAACCCGGGCTGGGCGTCCGGTACCACCGCCGGGCGGCTGGGTCTCCCCGTGCCTCAGCCGCCCGGCTTCTCTGCTTTCTCCTCTTCCTCCTCACTCACCCTGGCCACCAGCGCGGTGGCCGGCGAGGCGGGTACGCCCGCCGCGGTCAGGATCGTGACCGCGGCCGAGCGGCCCGCCTCCCGTGCTGCCAGGAGGCCGTCGTTCACCGCCTCCATCAGCGCGAACATCATCTGCTCGTGCACATACGCGAGCGCCGCAGCGGGCAGCGGTGAGCTGAACACGCCCTCGTCCAGGCCCCGTTGGAGCATACGGATCTTGTTCTCGCGCAGCGGGGCGAGGCGTTCGCGGATGCCCTGGATGGTGACCGTGCGCTGGGCCAGCGCGATCAGCAGCCGGTAGCGGTCGGCGACCTCCCAGATTGCGAGCACCGAGCGGGCCACCGCCTCCGCGGGGTCGTCCACCCCGGCGCGTACCTCCGCATCCGCGTCCGCCAGTGACTGCACGGCCTCGTCCACGAGGGTGCTGATCAGCGCCTCACGGCTGGGGAAATGGCCGTACACCGTCCGCCGTACGACTCCCGCGGCGCGCGCGATCTGGTCCATGGCGGCGTCGGGATCGCGCAGCAGTTCGGCGAGGGCGACGTCGAGGATGCGGCGCCGGTTGGCGTCGGCGCGGCTGCTGTTACCCGTGGTCATG
This sequence comes from Streptomyces sp. NPDC001709, assembly GCF_053596375.1. NCBI lineage: Bacteria > Bacillati > Actinomycetota > Actinomycetes > Kitasatosporales > Streptomycetaceae > Streptomyces > Streptomyces sp. NPDC001709. The sequence goes on from NZ_JBSFGB010000049.1 coordinate 44,442, forward strand.
GCGGTCATTCTGCCTCCCTCCGCCAACTTGCACAGTGCTGTGCAACGGGCGTACATTGCACATGGTTGTGCAATTGCACGCCGCTGTGCAAATTCGCGCAGCGCAGCACGTCCCGTCGCACACCTGAGGAAGGCGACCCCTGCCATGCGACTCGTCATGACCGAACCGGTCGAAAAGATGGAGCGCCCGTACGCCCGGCGCTGGTGGGCACTGCTCGTGCTCTGCCTGAGCCTGCTGATCATCGTGATGGCCAACACCGCGCTGACGGTCGCCGCACCCGACATGACCCGGGACCTCGGCCTGTCCAGCGCCGACCTGCAGTGGGTGATCGACGGCTACACCGTTCCCTACGCCGCGCTGATGCTGCTGCTCGGCGCGATCGGCGACAAGTACAGCCGGCGCGGGGCGCTCGTCCTCGGGCTGGTGGTGTTCGGCGGGGGCGCCGTCTTCGGATACCTCGCCGACAGCGCGGCGACCGTCATCGCCGCCCGCGCCGTGATGGGCGTCGGCGCGGCGCTGATCATGCCCGCCACCCTCTCCCTGCTCGCCGCGACCTTCCCGCGCGGCGAACGGGCCAAGGCCATCACCCTGTGGACGGCGACGGCCGGGCTCGCCATCGCCGCCGGACCCGTCGTCGCGGGCGCCCTGCTGCGCGACCACGGCTGGTCCTCGACCTTCCTGATCAACGTGCCCATCGCGGCCGTCGCGATCATCACGGCCCTCGTCCTGGTCCCGCCGTCCAAGGCCGGACACCACGACCGCATCGACTACGTCGGCGGACTGCTGTCGGTGATCTGGACCGGCTCCCTGGTCTACATGATCATCGAGGGCCCGCACTTCGGCTGGGGCGTCAAGGCCGTGACCGCGGCCGTGACCGCGGGCGCCGGCCTGATCGCCTTCGTCCTCTGGGAGCTGCGCCACCCGCGCCCCATCCTCGACGTACGCCGCTTCGCGCACCGCCGGTTCGCCGGCTCCAACCTCGCCGTCGCCCTCTTCTTCCTCGCCGTCTTCGGCGCCTTCTACTACCTCACCCAGCACCTGCAGTTCGTCCTCGGCTACGACGCCCTGGAGACCGGCGTACGCATGCTGCCGCTGGCCGGCGCGGTCTTCGCCGGCTCCGCGCTGACCGGCGTGCTCACCCCGCGCGTCGGCATGAAGTGGACGGTCACCGCGGGCATGGTCGGCGGTACGACGGCCCTCGCGCTGCTGACCCGGGTCGACGCGGGCTCGACGTACAACGACTTCCTGGCCCCCCTGATCATCCTCGGCCTGGCCATCGGCCTCGCCCTCTCGCCCTGCACCGACGCCATCATGGGCGCCTTCCCGGAGTCCGAGCTGGGCGTCGGCGGCGCGGTCAACGACACCTCGCTCGAACTGGGCGGCTCGCTCGGCATCGCCATCCTCGGCTCGCTGCTCGCGACGTCGTACGGCAACCACCTCAGCGACGCCACCGCGGGCAGCAAGCTCCCGGCGAGCGCCCTGGAGACGGCGCAGGACTCGGTCGGCGCCGGATACGCGGTCGCCCAGGGCATCGGCGACAAGGCCCACGCGCTGGCCGCGCAGGCGGCCCAGGCCAAGGACCCCCACCAGGCCGCCCAGCTCAAGCAGCAGGCCACCGAACTCGCCGCCGGCGCCAGCCGGATGGCCCACGCGGTCGGCTCCTCCTTCTCCGACGCCGTCGCCCACACCAGCCTGGTCGGCGCGCTGATCCTCGGCATCGGCACGGTCCTGGTGGCGGTTCTGCTGCCACGCCGTGAAAAGACCTCCCCACAGGTGAAGACCGAGGAGACCGAGGCGAAGGAACTGGCGCACAGCGCGGCCGACTGAGCACTCTTCACTCCCGTCCACTAGCGTGCCGCTTCGGATCAACCGGAACGGCACGTTCGTGCGTGGCGTCAGTACGGATGTCAGTACGTGAAGATGGAGGCACGGGGGAAATGAAGATCGACTGGGACCGGCGGACCTGCGCGCGCAAGGGGCATGTCACCTACGCACCCGACGACCCCCGGCTGCGGATGCGGCTGCACGCCGAGACCGCGCTGGGCGACGTCTGGCGTTGCCTGCGCTGCGGTGACTTCGTGCTGGGTGAGCCGCACGGCTCGGGGCCGGCCGCCGATGCCCCGCTGGTGCCGCGCGGGAAGGTGCTGCGGGATCTGTTCATCCTGCGCTTCCTCTCGATCGAGCGGGCCGTGCGCGGGGTGTTCATCGTGCTGGTCGCGGTGGCCGTGTGGAAGTTCAGCAACAGCCAGGACTCGGTGCGCCGGCTCTTCAACGAGAACCTGGACGTCTTCCGCCCGGTCTTCAGGCACTTCCACTACGACCTCGATCACTCACCGGTCGTCGGCTCCATCCAGAAGGCGTTCGGCTACAAGCACTCCACGCTGTTGCTGGTCGCCGCCCTTCTCCTGGCCTACGCGCTGATCGAGCTGGTCGAGGCGGTCGGCCTCTGGTACGCCAAGCGCTGGGCCGAGTACCTGACCGTGGTCGCGACCGCCGCGTTCCTCCCGCTGGAGATCTACGAGCTCAGCGAGAAGGTCAGCTATCTGAAGATCGTCACGCTCGTCCTGAACATCCTCGCGGTCCTCTACATCGCCCTGGCCAAGCGCCTGTTCGGCCTGCGCGGCGGCCGCCGCAAGTTCGAGGAGGAGCGGCACAGCGCCTCCCTGATGGAGGTGGAGGAGTCGGCGGGGGTCGCGGTCTAGGGCAGCCGCGCGAGTTCCTCCTGCGTCAGGGTCAGGTCCGCCGCCCCCGCCGAGTCCCGGATCGTCTGCGGACGGCTCGCGCCCGGGATCGGGATCACGGTCGGGGAGAGCGACAGCAGCCAGGCCAGGCAGACCTGCTGGGGGGTCACCCCGCGCTCTCCCGCCACCTGGTGGAAGGCGGCGAAGCGGCCGTCGTCCACCAGGCCCGACGGGCCGTCCAGCGAGCTGCGCGAGATTCCGCCGAGCGGGCTCCAGGGCAGGAACGCCAGGCCGAGTTCCGCGCACAGCCGCAGCTCGGGTTCGCTGTCGCGGACCTCGGGGGAGTAGCGGTTCTGGACCGAGACCAGGCGGTCGCCGAGGATCGTACGGGCCCGCAGGATCTGGTCGCAGGTCACGTTCGACAGGCCCGCCAGGCGGATCTTGCCCTCGTCGAGCAGGTCGCGCAGGGCGCCGACGGACTCCTCGAACGGGACGGCGGGGTCGGGCTTGTGGAGCTGGTAGAGGCCGATCGCCTCGACACCGAGCCGCCGCAGGGAGGCCTCCGCAGCCGCCTTGAGGTGCCGGGGCGTGCCCGTCACCGTCCAGCTGCCGTCGGCCGGCCGGCCCCGGCCGCCCTTGGTGGCCACCAGCACGCCGTCCGTGTCGCCGCCGTAGGCCGCGAGCGCGCGGGCGAGGAGGAGCTCGTTGTGGCCGGGGTCCTGGCCGGGCAGGTGGTAGGAGTCGGCCGTGTCCAGCAGGGTCACGCCCGCGTCCAGGGCGGCATGGATCGTGGCCAGCGCACGGGACTCGTCCGGCCGGCCCTCGATGGACAGCGGCATGGCGCCGAGCCCGACCGCGCCGGCCTTCAGTCCGCCAAGAATGCGGTAGTGCACGTCAGTGGTCCTTTCCGAGCGTCTCGGCGACGGCCTTCGGCAGCCACTGCCGTACGTCCCCGAAGGTGAAACCGAGCCGCTGGGCCCGGGAGTTGTCCATGCCGTAGCGGCGGCGGAAGGCGAAGGGGGAGACCTCGGCGGACTCGGTCGCCGCGAACCGTACCTCGCCCCCCGGGAGTTGTGCCGCCACCGCGGTGCACAGCTCGTCGAGGGTCAGCAGGCCGTGGGAGGCGGCGTTCACCGGGCCGGTGAAGTCCGCGCCGGCCGCCCAGAACAGGAAGTCCGCGATCTCCTCGACGTGGATGTACGTCGCCGGGTGCACGAGCGGCGGTACGGCGATGCGTGCGCCGGTGCGGATACGGTCGGCGTAGTGGTCGAGGCGGCCCGTGAAGTCGTCGTCACCGCCCAGCACATGGGCCACCCGCACGGACGCGAACGGAAGACCGGAGCCCTCGAACACCGCTTCCGCCTGCCGCTTCCCCTCGCCGTAATGGGACTCCAGGAACCCGGGGTCGTCCCACGGCAGTTCCAGGTCCACGGCGACCGTGCCCGGGTCCACCGCGCCCTCCCCCACGAGCACCTCGGAGTCCTCGTGCTCGTACACCTCCACCGTCGAGGTCATCACATAGCGGCCGGTGCGCCCCGCGAAGACGCGGCGGGCGATCGCCGCCTGGCGCGGGGTGTAGCAGACCTGGTCGAGGACGACGTCGAACTCGCGGGTGCCGACGGCCTCGGCAAGGGCCTTCTCGTCGTCACGGTCGGCCACCAGGTGCGCCACACCCGGCGGTGGCGCCGACGAACCCCGATTCAGGACCGTGACCCGGTCGCCGGCCGCCACCAGCCGCCCGATCAGCCGCTTGCCGAAATAGCGGTTGCCGCCGATGACCAGTACCTCTCGTGCCTTTCGCATGCCCATAATTCTCCGGGCGTCACAGCCGTTCCTGAAGGGGGAGACATGGGAGATGCGGTCACCGCACCGAAAGAACAACGGCATCTGCGGGCCGTCGCCAACGAAACACCAGTGGCCTTCGACACGGTCGACCGGCAGCTCCTGGACCTGCTGCAGACCGACGGCCGGATCAAGCTCAGCGAGCTGGGGCGGCGGGTCAGCCTGAGCCCGGCGGCCGTGGCCGAGCGGGTGCGCCGGCTGGAGGCGGCGGGCGCGGTCGAGGGATACGGCGCCCGGGTCGCGCCCGCCCGGCTCGGCTACGGCATCCAGGCCTTCATCCGGGTGAACCCGCACGGCGGTTACACCCTCAAGCACCCGAGGACCCTGGAGCTGCTCGACCGCCCGGAGGTCACCGAGGTGCACCACGTGGTCGGCGAGGACTGCTGGATCCTCAAGGTCGCCGTCACGGACACCGGGCATCTGGAGGAGGTCCTGGAGCAGACCTCGGCGCTGGGCCGGACGACGACGTCGATCGTGCTGTCCTCGCCGGTGCGCGGCAAGCCGCTCCTGCCGCCCGCCTTGCCTTGACGCCGACGTCAACACCTACGGTCGTAGGCATGCGAATCGGCGAGCTGGCCGCACGGGCCCGGACCACGACCCGCACCCTGCGCTACTACGAGGCACGCGGGCTGCTGCCGGCCCGGCGCGACGGCAACGGACACCGCACGTACGACGAGGCCGACCTGAGGCTGCTGGAGCAGATCCGGACGCTGCGGGACTTCGGGTTCGAGCTGGAGGAGACGCGGCCCTTCGTGGAGTGCCTGCGCGCCGGGCACCCGGAGGGCGACTCCTGCCCGGCCTCGCTCGTGGTCTACCGGCGCAAGCTGGCGGAGCTGGACGCGCTCATCGGGCAGCTGTCGGCGGTGCGGGAGACGGTCGCCGGTCAGCTGCGGCGGGCCGAGCAGGCGCGGGACGCGCTGGCCGCCGAGGCGCTGGTTCCGGGGGGTCCGGAGCCCGTATGCGAGCTGGGAGGGCTTTCGCGATGAGCTTGGTGAGCGGACTGGCACAGGTGACGGACGCCGATTTCGAGGCGGAGGTGATCGGGGCCGAGCTGCCGGTGCTGGTGCAGTTCACCGCCGACTGGTGCGGGCCGTGCCGGCAGCTCGCGCCGGTGCTGAAGGACATCGCCTTCGAGGAGGGGGACCGGCTGCGGATCGTGCAGATCGACGTCGACCGCAATCCGGGGACGACCGTCGCCTACGGGGTGCTGTCCACGCCGACCCTGATGGTCTTCCGGGACGGTGAGCCGGTGCGGTCGATGGTGGGGGCGCGGCCCAAGCGGCGGCTGCTGGAGGAGCTGGCCGACGTGCTCTGAGGCGGAGCCGCCCACTAAAAAATCCCCTGAGCAATTGCGCTCGGGGGATTTCTGTGCGTATATTCAGTGGTTCGCGACTTCATTTTGAACAAGTCGCGGGGAAGTTCACTGGCACAGTATATCCGGGCGGGAGCGGAATTGTCAAACACCGAATTTCCAGACGATGAATTGCGCCGCGAGCAGGAATTCATCGACGGACTGTACGCGCGCGTGGACGTGCTGCGCGGCGAGGCCCAGTCCTCGGTCGCGGACGCGCTCGCCCAGGGCGACAAGCCCATGCAGGCCCGGCTGGAGCGGGACATCCTGGTCGCCGAGCGCTCGGGGCTGCTCGCCGCGCTGAACGCCGTCGACGGCTCGCTGTGCTTCGGCCGGATCGACCTCGCCGACGGCACCGGCCACCACATCGGCCGGATCGGGCTGCGCGAGGACGACGCCGAGCACACCCCGGTCCTCATCGACTGGCGGGCCGATGTCGCCCGCCCCTTCTACCTGGCCACCGGTCACACCCCGATGGGCCTGCGCCGCCGCCGGCACATCACCACCCAGGGCCGGAGCGTGACCTCCCTGCACGACGAGATCCTCGACCTCGGCGACGCCACCCGCACCGGGTACGAGGACCACAACGGCGATGCCGTGCTGCTGGCCGCGCTGAACTCGGCGCGCACCGGCCGCATGAGCGACATCGTGCAGACCATCCAGGCCGAGCAGGACGAGATCATCCGGGCGCCGTACCGGGGGGTGCTGGTGGTCGAGGGCGGCCCCGGCACCGGAAAGACCGCGGTCGCGCTGCACCGCGCCGCCTATCTCCTCTACGAGTACCGGGAGCTGCTGGCCCGCCGCGCCGTGCTGATCGTCGGCCCGAACCCGGCGTTCCTCGGCTATATCGGCGAGGTGCTGCCCTCGCTCGGCGAGACCGGGGTGCTGCTGGCCACGGTCGGCGAGCTGTTCCCCGGGGTGAAGGCCACCGCCACCGACACCCCGCAGGCGGCCGCCGTGAAGGGCCGCGCCGACATGGCCGACGTGCTCGCCGCCGCCGTACGCGACCGGCAGGCCCTGCCCGACCCGGTGATCGCGATCGAGCACGACCGCGAGGTCCTGATGCTCGACGACGGGCTCGTGGGCGTCGCCCGCGAGCGCACCCGCGCCGCCAAGCTGCCGCACAACGCCGCCCGTGAGTACTTCGAGGGGTACATCCTCAACACCCTCACCGAGCTGTACGCCGAACGCGTGGGCACCGACCCGTACGACGGCAGCAGCCTGCTGGACGCCTCCGACATCACGCAGATCCGCGATGAACTCGCCGAGAACCCCGAGGTCTGGGGCGCCATCGACCAGTTGTGGCCCCGGATCACCCCGCAGCGGCTCGTCGCGGACTTCCTCGCGAAGCCCGAGGGGTACGTCAGCGAGGAGGACGCCGCCGCCATCCGGCGTCCGGTGACCCGCGCATGGACCGTCGCCGACGTCCCCCTGCTGGACGAGGCGGCCGAACTCCTCGGCGAGGACGAGCGCTCGGCACGGGCCCGTGCCGAGCGCGAACGAGAGACCCAGGTCGCCTACGCCCAGGGCGTGCTGGACGTGTCGTACGCCTCCCGGACGTACGAGTTCGAGGACAAGCACGATGAGGAGTCGGAGGTGCTGTCGGCCCACGACATCATCGACGCCGAACGCTTCGCCGAGCGGCAGGAGGAGGCGGACCACCGCAGCGCCGCCGAGCGCGCGGCGGCCGACCGCACCTGGGCGTTCGGGCACATCATCGTCGACGAGGCGCAGGAGCTGTCGCCGATGGCCTGGCGGCTGCTGATGCGGCGCAGCCCCACCCGCTCGATGACCCTGGTCGGCGACCCCGCCCAGACCGCCGAGGCGGCCGGGGTCGGCTCCTGGGCGGACATCCTCGCCCCCTATGTCGAGGACCGCTGGGACCACACCCGGCTCGGCGTCAACTACCGCACCCCGGCCGAGATCATGGAGCTGGCCGCGGCCGTGGTCCGCGCCGAGAACCCGGACTTCGAACCGCCGAGTTCGGTCCGCACGACCGGGGTACGGCCCTGGGTGCGGCAGGCCGGCGGCGACCTGCCGGAGGCGGTGGCCAAGGCGGTCGCCGAACTCACCCCGGCCGAGGGCCGCCTCGCGGTCATCGCCCCGCGCGAGCTGCACCGCGCGCTGGCCGCCCGGCTGGACGGCGTCACGGCGGGCGGCGAGCCCGACCTGACCCGTACGGTCGTTCTGCTCGACCCCCGCCAGGCCAAGGGCCTCGAATTCGACTCGGTGCTGGTGGTGGAGCCGGTCCGCTACGGCACGAGCGACCTGTACGTCGCCCTGACCCGCGCCACCCAGCGGCTCGGGGTGCTGTACACGGACCGGCTGCCTCAGCCGCTGGCCACGGGCGTCACCGGGCCGTAGCGCTCGGCGAGGAGCTGCCCGTCGCCGACGGCGGCGGGCAGCTCGGGTGCAGCGAGGAGGGCTCGAAGAGGGTCCACGGGATCGGCCCGGTCTCCGTGGGAGCCGCCCCCTAAGGCGCGCGCTGATCGGCCGGTCAGGCAGGCCTCAGCCACACCGTCGCCAGCGGGGGCAGGGTCAGCCGGATGCTCGCCGGGCGGCCGTGCCACCCCTGGGGCTCCGGCTTGATGACGTCGGGGTTGGCGACATCGCCGCCGCCGTACCGCGCGGCGTCCGTGTTCAACGACTCGTGCCAGGCCGGTACGTCCTCGGGGACCCCGAGCCGGTAGTCGTGCCGGACCACCGGGGACATGTGGCAGACCGCGAGGAGCGGGGTGCCGTCGGCGTCCAGGCGCAGGAAGGCGAAGACGTTGTCGTCCGCCGCGTCGCCGGTGATCCACTGGAAGCCCGCCGGGTCGGTGTCCCGCTGCCACAGCGCAGGCGTCGCCCGGTACAGCGCGTTCAGGTCCCGTACGAGATCCCGTACGCCCCGGTGGTCGGCCTCGGCACCGTAGGACGGGTCGAGCAGCCACCAGTCGGGGCCGTGCGCCTCGGACCACTCGGCGCCCTGCGCGAACTCCTGCCCCATGAAGAGGAGTTGCTTGCCGGGATGGGCCCACATGAAGCCCAGGTAGGCGCGGTGGTTCGCGCGCTGCTGCCACCAGTCGCCGGGCATCTTCGACACCAGGGACCGCTTGCCGTGCACGACCTCGTCGTGGGAGATCGGCAGGACGTAGTTCTCGCTGTACGCGTACACCATCGAGAAGGTCATCTCGTGGTGGTGGTACTTGCGGTGCACCGGCTCGTGGGCCATGTACTCCAGCGAGTCGTGCATCCAGCCCATGTTCCACTTCAGGCCGAAGCCGAGCCCGCCGAAGCCGCTCGGGCCCCCGTGGTGGGTGGGGCGGGTGACGCCGTCCCAGGCCGTCGACTCCTCGGCGATGGTCACCACGCCCGGGCAGCGCCGGTACACGGTGGCGTTCATCTCCTGCAGGAACGCGACCGCGTCCAGGTTCTCCCGGCCGCCGTGCTCGTTCGGCGTCCACTGGCCCGGCTCGCGCGAGTAGTCCAGGTAGAGCATGGAGGCCACCGCGTCCACGCGCAGCCCGTCGATGTGGAACTCCTCGCACCAGTACACGGCGTTCGCCACCAGGAAGTTGCGCACCTCACGGCGGCCGAAGTCGAACTCCAGGGTGCCCCAGTCGGGATGGGCGGCCCGCAGCGGATCGTGGTGCTCGTACAGCGGGCGCCCGTCGAACTCGGCCAGCGCCCAGTCGTCGCGCGGGAAGTGCGCCGGCACCCAGTCCATCAGCACACCGATACCGGCCTGGTGCAGCTTGTCCACCAGGTACTTGAAGTCGTCCGGGGTACCGAGCCGGGCCGTCGGGGCGTAGAAGCCGGTGACCTGGTAACCCCAGGAGCCGCCGAAGGGGTGCTCGGCGACCGGCATCAGCTCCACGTGGGTGAAGCCCATCTCCCTGACGTAGCCGGGTAGTTGATCGGCCAGTTGGCGATAGGTGAGCGGCCGCCACGAGGGCAGGTGGACCTCGTAGACGGAGAGGGGCGCCTCGTGCACCGGGGTGTCGCCCCGGTGGGCCATCCACTCGGCGTCGGCCCACTCGTGGTGCGGGACGTGCACGATCGACGCGGTGGCGGGCGGGGCCTCGGTACGGCGGGCCAGCGGATCGGCGCGCAGGGTGCGCGAGCCGTCCGGGCGGGTGATCTCGAACTTGTACGCCTCGCCCGCGCCGATCCCCGGCACGAACAGCTCCCACACCCCACTGGAGCCCAGCGAGCGCATCGGAAAGCCCGTCCCGTCCCAGAAGTTGAAGCCGCCCGCGATCCGCACCCCCCGCGCGTTGGGCGCCCACACCGCGAACCGGGTGCCGGGCACACCCTGATGGGTGGTGACGTGCGAGCCGAGCGCCCGCCACAGCTGCTCGTGCCGGCCCTCGCCGATCAGATGCAGGTCCAGCTCCCCGAGGGTGGGCAGGAAACCGTAGGCGTCCTGGATGTCCAGGACGCTCCCCTCGTACGCCACCAGCAGCCGGTAGTCCGGCACGCCCCTGAGCGGCAGCGACCCCGAGAAGAACCCGTCGCCGTCGTCGTGCAGCTCGGCCCGCAGGTCACCGGTGACGACCGTGACGGACAGCGCGTACGGCCGGAAGGCCCGGAAGGCGACGCCGCCGGGCACCGGATGCGCGCCCAGCACCGAGTGCGGGTCGTGGTGGGTGCCGTGCAGCAGCCGTTCGCGCTCGGCGAGGGGAACGGTGACAGCCGGGGTGGTCCTCGAGGTGGCCGGCTTCTTGGTCGTCACGAACGGAGCCTCCTGGTCTTCACGCGGCGAGGCGACGGATCGCCGAGAGCGGTACGGGGAGCCAGTCGGGGCGGTGGCGGGCCTCGTAGACGACCTCGTAGACCGCCTTGTCGGTCTCGTAGGCCCGCAGCAGCACCGCGTCGGTGCGCGGATCGCGGCCGGCCACCTCCGCGTACCCGGAGCAGTAGGCGGCCCGGCACAGGCGCGCCCAGTCCGGTGCGGGCGGGCTCACGGTGTGGGCCGCGTAGTCGAAGGAGCGGAGCATCCCCGCGATGTCCCGCACCGGTGGCTGCGGCAGACGCCGCTCGGCCGGCGGCCGGGCCGGCTCGCCCTCGAAGTCGATCAGCGTCCACTCCCCGGAGGGCGAGCGCAGGCACTGGCCCAGGTGCAGATCGCCGTGGATCCGCTGGGCGGTCCAGGTGCGGCCCTCCGTGGCGAGACCGGCCAGCGCCCGATACGCCGAGCGCAGCCCGCTCTCGTACGGCCGCAGCGCCGGCACCGCCTGCACGGCCGCCGCCAGCCGCTGTGTCATCCCGTCGGCCAGCGCCCCCAGCTGCACATGGCCGAGGGTGACCGTAGGCAGGGCGCGGGCGAGCGCGGTGTGCACCTCGGCGGTGGCCCGCCCCAGGGCCCGCGCCTCGGCGGCGAAGTCCTCGCCCTTGGCCAGCTCGCGCAGCGCCAGCTCCCAGCCGTCGCTCGCACCGCTGACGAAGGGCTGGAGCACCGCCAGGACGTAGGCCGCGTCCGGTTCGCCGTCCAGCTCGGCGTGCAGCCAGGCGGTCGGCGCGGGCACCCGGGGGCAGCCCTCGCGGGCCAGCGCCAGGGGTATCTCCAGGTCGGGGTTGACACCGGGCACCACCCGGCGCAGCAGTTTCAGGATGAACGTATCGCCGTAGACCACCGAGGAGTTGGACTGCTCGGCGGTCATCAGCCTGGCCACGAGGCCCTCGCGGATCTCCTGGCTCGGGTCCCGCTCGAAACGCAGCCCGCCGATGCGGGCCTGGGTGCGCAGGGCTTCCAGGAGCACTTCGGCGGGCCGGGGGTCGTACAGGGCCTCGTACACCGTGCGTCCGGCGAGCGGCCCGTCCTCCACATGTCCGATCAGCGCGGGCGCCAGTCGGGGCGGCAGCGCCTCGCGCACGCCTATGAGCAGCTGGTAGCAGTCGCCCGCGTGGGGCTCGGCGCCCAGCACGGACGGCTGGTGGACGCGCAGCAGCAGGTGGTACAGGCCCAGCCGGCCGTCGGGCGGCAGCAGCTCGGTGGCGGCCACGGGCGTGAACCCGGTGACCGGGCGACCCTTGCCGGCGAACCAGCGCTGCCTCGGCAGCCAGTCGCGCAACAAGGGGTCGAGGGAGGCGAGGAACGAGGGGGTGGTGACCGTTTCCGCCATGGGCGTCATGTCCTTTCCCCGGATCGTCGGGGTGTTACTGATGCGTGCCCCGGGTGGGACGGCGGAAACCGCCCCACCCACGGGGTTCTAGGCCACGTCCCGGCGCAGGCGGAACCAGTAGAAGCCGTGCCCCGCGAGGGTGAGCAGGTACGGCAGCTCGCCGATGGCCGGGAAGCGGACCCCGCCGAACAGCTCGACCGGGTGCCGCCCGCCGAACCGGCTCAGGTCCAGCTCGGTGGGCTGCGCGAAGCGGGAGAAGTTGTGGACGCACAGCACGAGGTCGTCCTCGTACTCCCGCAGGAACGCCAGCACCGCCGGGTTCGTGGACTGCAGTTCGGTGTAGGACCCCAGTCCGAAGGCAGGATTCTGCTTGCGGATCTCGATCATGCGCCGCGTCCAGTGCAGCAGCGAGGACGGCGAGGACATGGAGGCCTCGACGTTGGTGACCTGGTAGCCGTAGACCGGGTCCATGATCGTGGGCAGGAAGAGGCGTCCCGGGTCGCTGGAGGAGAAGCCCGCGTTGCGGTCGGGGGTCCACTGCATGGG
>NZ_JBSFGB010000050.1:0-56957 GCF_053596375.1 Streptomyces sp. NPDC001709
AGACCGCGGACCTGACATCGGCGCGGCCGATGTGAACACCGAGCCCCGCCGCCATCCGCGACGTCTCCCTGCCTACCGTGCACGAGCTCGTTAGGTGACCCCAGGGGTGCCGCGCGCCCACGGGTGGGAGATCCGCTTGGTGTCGAGGACGAACGCGAGCGAGCCGTAGTGGAGCATCTGGCAGGTGATGCAGCGCAGGGTCACCGAATTGCCGCCGCGGTGGAGACGGTATATCCGCGTCGTCGTCAGAGAAGCTCTTCGGGGCATGGAGGTAGCAGCGTCGTGGGTCTGTCTGCTCCGCGATGCCCAGCGGCTGTAGGAGGGCCTGGTGCAGCGGAATGCTCCACTCGTGCGTCAGTTCCCGGCGCTCGCGGGTCAGCAGCCCGTACGCGATGCCGCCCACGGCCGGGGCGGGGGCCGCGCCGATGCCGCCGGCATCCAGGCTCGCAAGGGCTTGGTCCCGGTTGTCCCAGAGGTCCTGGGGGTCTGCCCGGTGGCTTGGCGGTCCCGGCTGAGCAGGTAGCCGCTCTCCGTGGCTCCGACTCCCAGCGCGAGGCGGAAGGCGAGGCGATGCCACCCGGCCCGGTAGGAGCGGCGGGGTACGCGGACCTCCACCTTCGGCAGGACGAGGGTGCCCGGCCGCGAGAAGGTGGCGCCGGTGCGCGTCACGCCGTCCAGGTCGCGGCCGGCCACGATGCGGCCGATGCCGAACACGAGGGATTCGGCCGTCTCTTCCACTAGATTCCGTGTGTCTGGGCGGGCAGGTACGCCTTTGCTGGGTGAAGCTGAAGGCGTGAGCATCAGTAGCGAGCGCCCGGTAAGTGTTCAGCAGATCTACGCGGCTCTGGCCGCTCTTGCGGGGGAGCCGGTGGCAGAGCCGGAGAAGCGGCCCGAGGGGCCGCAGGAAGAAGACCGCCTGCACCTGTTGGGCAGTCTGCTGGCGAGAACGGAGCTTGAGATCACCGCCGCAACCCGTCTGACCGAGGAAGGGGAGATCGAGGACGTCCTCGAGACGTTGCTCGGCTGGGGGGAACAGGTAGGAGCGGATTCCGGTCTCGCGGTCAACGTCCTGACGAACCGGCTGCAGCGCACCGCGCTGCAGGTCTCCGAAACCGAGGCGGAAGAAGTGCCACCGGGCCGGGAGGCAGCCTTCGCGGCTTCCATGACAGCGGTGTACGCGCTCAGCGCCCAGCTGCACGCCGAGCGTGGCGACACAGAGGGAACCCGACGCGCTCTGAGCGGGGCGGAAGAAGCCCTCATCGACATCCTGCAAGGCATGCATGACCTGCGCGTCGCCATCGGCGACGCGCCCGGGCCTGAGAACGAAGCCGACGACTGACACGCTCGGCACCTGACCGGCGCCTCCACCCACGGGAGCCGGTACGCGGCCGCAGTTCGATCCCGGCATCCTGTGAGCCCGCAGACTCTCCTGCTCGGGCGCCAATGACCAGAACCGTGTCGAGTTCCGTGAAAGAACCCACCGGAATCCATGGGAGCGCGCGCCTCATCCCCGGGCTGCGTCCACACCGCGCATGCCGGGTCCCGGATGGCGAACCGTCCGGGTCCGTCGCCTGGATGCAGCCGTTGCGTCGGTGATCTCGTTGACGAAAGTAACCGCGCTCCAAGTCGGTCTCATCGCAGCCGTAGTAACACCCCTCGACTTCGCCCCTGGCATCCACAGCTCGATGCCCCCTGCGCAGCAACCAAGCGATACGACATGCCAGGGTGAACGTTGGCTGATGCGGCACTAGCGCAGGCGGTGAACGGGGCCTCGATACGGTTCAGCCAAGAACTGTTCGTCGGTTTGCAGGCGACTCGCCCGCCGCCGCGCGTCGCGGGGTGGGTCAGGGGGCAACGGCGAGGACGATCTTGCCGGTGGTGCGGCCGGTCTCACCCAGTGTGTGGGCTCGGGTGACTTCTTCGAGGGGGAAGCTCTTGTCGACGACCACGCGCAGGCGTCCACCCTCGACCAGGGAAGCGATCTCGCGCAACCCCGCATGGTCGGGCTCGACAAGCATGAACACCGCCCGTGCTCCGGCCGCTTCGGCCTCCTTGGCGGGGAAGGTGTCGTCCAGCGGAAGGATCGAGACCAGCATGCCGCCCGGCCGCAGCGTTCGCAGCGACCGCGCCCAGTTGGGGCCGCCGAGGGAGTCCAGGGCGACATCCACGTCGCGCAGGGTCTCGGCAAAATCCTGGGTGCGGTAGTCGATCAATTCGTCGGCGCCCAGCGAGCGCAGCAGCTCATGCTTGGCGGCGCTGGCCGTGCCGATGACATACGCACCGCGGGCCTTGGCGATCTGCACGGCCAGATGACCGACTCCTCCGGCAGCCGCGTGGATCAGGACGCGCTGGCCGGGCTGGACGTTCGCGGTGTCCACCAGGGCCTGCCAGGCGGTCAGGGAAGCCAACGGCAGGGCGCCGGCCTCGATGTGGGTCAGGCCCTGGGGGCTCGGGGCGAAGTGCCGGGCCGGGGCGGCGATGTACTCGGCATAGGCGCCCGCCGGGTGCGGGAAGCGTGGCATCCCGAACACCTCGTCGCCGACCTGGAAGAGTGTCACCCCGTCGCCGACCGCCTCGACCACCCCGGCGACGTCGAAGCCGAGCGTGAACGGCGGCTTGGCACCGTCGGCGAAGACGCCCCGCTCGCGGATCTTCCAGTCAGCCGGGTTCACGCCCGCCGCATGCACACGGACCAGGATCTCGCCCCGGCTCGGAACCGGCCGTTGCGTCTCGACGAGCTTGAGGACGTCCGGTGCTCCGGCGGTGTCCTGGGAGATGGCGCGCATGGTCGCGGGGGTGGTGGCCTGGTCCATGATGGCTTGCTCTTTTCAGCAGTGGGCTTCTTGTGGTGTGTGCCGGTCCTCTTGGGCACGCCCTCAGACTCCCCGGGCGGACAGCCCCCCAGTAGTGGCCTGATGGTCGCGGAGTGAAAGGATCGGGCCATGCACCACGTCGGCGTTCTGGCCCTGGATGGGGTCGTCCCTTTCGAGCTCGGCATTGCCGCCCGGATCTTCGGCGCCGCCCGCGACGCCGCGGGCAACCGGCTCTACTCCGTGACCACATGCAGCTTGGACGGCCACCCCGTCCGAACCGAAGCTGACTACCAGCTCACCGTCTCCCACGATGCCTCCCTGCTGGCCACCGTCGACACCGTCGTCATCCCGCCCACTCACGCGCTGGGCCCCATCCGTGAGGAGGGCCGCCTGCCCGACACCCTGCGCAAGGCCCTGGCTGCAATCCGGCCCGGGACCCGGATCGTGGCGATCTGTACCGGCACGTATGTGCTGGCCGCCGCCGGACTGCTCGACGGCCGCCCCGCCACCACACACTGGCGCGAGGCCGACCGCCTGCAGCGTATGTTCACCTCCGCGCGCATCGACCCCGGCGTCCTCTTCATCGACGACGGCGAAATCCTCACTTCCGCCGGGGTAGCCGCCGGCATCGACCTGTGCCTGCACATCGTCCGCCGCGACCACGGCAGCGACATCGCCAATGAGGTCGCCCGATCCTGCGTCGTACCGCCCTGGCGCGACGGCGGCCAGGCCCAGTACATCCGGCGCCCCGTCCCCGCCCCCTCTGCCCCCGGCACCGCCCCCACACAGGCATGGGCCATGGAGCGCCTCGCCGAACCCATCACACTGGCTGACATGGCTGGCCACGCCAACGTCAGCGTGCGTACCTTCACCCGCCGCTTCCGCGACGAGGTCGGCACCAGCCCCGGCCAGTGGCTCATCCGCCAGCGCGTCGACCTGGCCCGGCACCTGCTGGAGACCACCGACTGGCCCATCGACCTGGTCGCCAACCGCGCCGGATTCGGCACCGGTGTCTCCCTGCGCCAGCACCTTCACGCCGCAATCGGAGTCACACCCCAGGCATACCGCCGCACCTTCCGCCCCACACCCGTCGGCGGTTCAGCGCAGTAGCGGCGAACAACTCACCGTTCCGCCTGGCCTACGCCACATCTCCGGCGCCTTCTACCCTCCCTGGAGACGCAGACGACGCTCGCCCGCTGGCGCGCCGCGTGGATGAAGTCGCGTGACGCCCATGACGCGGTGGCGCACGTACTGCTCCCGATGCGGGTTGGCCCCTCGCTCTGCGCGCAACGACCTACCGCAGAGCCCCCAGAGAACAACGGGCGGATGCGTAACCGCGCTGGTGCGAGATCGGGACCGTGAGGTCTCGTACAAGGAAATCGGTCAGGGCTACGAGCTTTCTCGGGGGGGATGGACCCGGCGCGGTGCAAGCCGTCAGGTGGACGGTGCCGGTACTGGGGCCATTGTGGAGTGGCCTCAACCGCTTATCGGGATCGTTTTCGCGAGCCTTGGGTGGAGTTGCCGGGGCGTTGGCGAACTTGAGGGACACGCCGAGTGAGGCAGAGGTGATCAGTAGGTCCGTTGAGGCGCGACTCGTCCCGCAGTGAGTGCGCGCGAGTCAGACGATGTGCCGTCCCCCGTCCACAGTGAGCACGTCACCGGTGGTGTACGCGGCGTTGGCAAGGTAGTGCACGGCCTCGGCCACGTCGGCGGGTGAACCGACGCGGCGCAGCGGGGTGTTTGCGGTGATCCACTCGCGGGAGTTCTCCCACACTTCCTCCGCCTCGTCGTACCACGACGTGTCGATGAGGCCGGGAGCCACCGCGTTCACCCGGATGCGCGGGCCGAGCTGGGAGGCGAGCAGCCGCGTCATGTGGTTGAGGGCGGCCTTGCTCACCGCGTAGGGCACCGAACTCCCCAGGGCGCGGGTGGCCGAGACCGACGAGATGTTGACGATTGCTGCGGACTGCGACTGCTCCAGGTACGGGACCGCGGCCGTGGTCAGCTGCCAGACGCCGAAGACGTTGACGTCGAAGATCTCCCGCCAGGCGGCGGCATCGGCCGCCTGCAGGTCGTCCAGCGGGATGAAGCGGGTGGTGCCCGCGTTGTTCACGAGGATGTCGAGCCGACCGTATGTCTCGACCGTCTCCGCCACGATCCGGCCCGCGTCCGCCGTATCGGCCACGTCGCCCTGCACGTACACCGCGTTGGGCAGTTCGGCTGCGAGTTCCTTACCGGCCGACGCACTCCGCGCGGAGTTGATGACGAGCCTGATGCCGTCGGCGGCGAACCGCCGGGCGATGGCCGCCCCAATGCCGGATGACGAACCCGTGACCAGCGCTACTCGGCTCTCACTCACTTCTTCCCCCTCGTGGAATTGATCGCTGACGTGTCGGGAGGCGGAGCATAGTCTATCGGTAGACGGAATCCATATTCCATATTATGGAATTCACTTCTGGGTGACCGTGACCGCAGCGCAACGCGGGCGGTTCCGCCCTTTCTCCGTGTCCGAAGGGCGTGAGCAACCTGCCAACACCAATCCTGGATGGCGGGCGGGGGCGCTTGGGTGGGGGCAGCCGGTGGCGTTCGGCTGTCTCCTGCGTGCGACTCGGCGTGGGGTGCGGGGCCGGTGTGGGTGTACCGGCCTCGGTGTCAGCTACCCGAGCGGCGCCCAACCCGACCTGCTGCGCCCGGCGCTGGAAGCCGCAGGAGTCATCGCGCCACAGGACTCCATCGATGACCTGCTCGGCGACGACAAGGAACTCTCGCCTCTCGAAGCCAAGCGCAAGGCCCTTCAGGTCATCAGTGGTACTTCGGACTGGCCCTGTCGCGACAGTGATCGAGAGCGGGCGGCTTCCCTCCGTGGTCACCCGCACCTCGCCACCCACATCCTGGTGACCATCCGTTGTCTCCTACCGCGCTGATCAGCGCCCAACCCCACTCACGGGTAACCGCCCTTCCTCGACGGTCAAGTTGAACGCACGCAGTCCTTCCCTCGAAGCCCCCGTATCCAATGGCTTGCTGGTAAACGCCCTGCCCTGCCTGCCTGCCCTGCTAGAATGCTGGTCATCACGCAAGCCTTCTCGGTGCGGATTCCAATCCGCCGGGGAGGCTTTTTTCGTGCCCGGGGCCCGTCTGCCTCGACCCTGGTGGACCCGCTTCGAGGTTCTCGCCCTGCCGATCGACCTGAACGCGCCGCAGCGCCGCCCATCGGTTCTTTGTTTCTAACGGCAAGAGGAGATCCATGTCATGAGCTCACGGACGAACACCAGGCCAGCCACGGGTACTTGGCAACTCGGTGACCGGACCGTCAACCGCGTCGGGTTCGGCGCGATGCGCCTGACGGGTACCGCGCCCTTCGACCGCGGTGTGCCGCGTGACCGCGAGCGGTCGATCGGGGTGCTGCGGCGGGCAATCGAGCTCGGCGTGAACCACATCGACACCGCCGCGTTCTACTTCTCGGCGACGCGCTCCGCCAACGAGCTGATCAACCGGGCGCTGGCGCCATACCCGGAGGACCTGGTCATCACCACCAAGGTCTGGCCGGGCCGCGATCCCTCGGGCGCCTGGTGGTGGGCCGCGCCGGCGCAGTTGCGCGGGCAGGTCGAGGAGAACCTGCGCCAGCTCGGTCGCGATCACCTGGACGTGGTGAACCTGCGCGTGCCTCCGAGCCGGCGGACCGGCTCGATCGGCGAGCACTTCGGCGCGTTGGCCGAACTGCGCGATGCCGGGCTGATCCGCCACCTCGGCGTCTCCAACGTCACGTCCGAGCAACTGGCCGAGGCCCGGGCCATCGCCCCGGTCGTCTGCGTGCAGAACCCCTATGGGATCGGTGCGTCGGGCGAGGACCGGGCACTCCTGCGGCTCTGCGGTGAACTCGGCCTCGCCTTCGTCCCGTTCTTCGCGATCGCCGGTCCCGGGCGCGAGGCGGGTCCGGCTGTCAGCGACCACGAGGCGGTGTGCGCCGTGGCCCGCGCGCACGGTGTGTCCGTCGCGCAGGTCCGGCTGGCCTGGACCTTGCAGCAGGGTCCGCACGTGCTGGCGATCCCGGGGACCGGTGATCCGAACCACCTCGCGCAGAACGTGGCGGCCGGCGCGCTGCGGCTCTCGGAAGACGAGATGGCGCGCCTTACCTCGCTGCGGCCGACCGGAGCCTAGCGGCGCCACCGCCGGCCGGATCCATTCCACCGGCCACCGCTCGCACTGAAAGGGTCCGCCAGAGCCGTACTGGCGGACCCCCTTAGTCATGCAGTTCGCGTCCTGCGACAGATGACAGGGTGGGGACGGACTCGGCGGGCTGTGGTGCTGTCGACCAGGTGTAGGCGCCGGGGGCGAAGGAACGCAGTTGTCTGACGAGCCGGTTCGTGGACCACGGCCAGCAGAAGGTGTTCACACCGGGGAGGCCGAAGTAGTAGCTGGAGTAGTCGGCGGTGTTGTAGACGGTGGTCCGCAGGGCCGACTGCAGGGCGGCGTAGTACGCCTCCTGGACGTCCGGCCGGACATCGAGGGCTGTGTGTCCGCCGGCACGGAGGTGGGTCAGGGCGCTGATGACATGACGGAGTTGGGCTTCGACGACGGTGGGGACCGCAGTGGTGCCGGAGAGCAGGTTCGGTCCCGTGAGCAGGAAGAGGTTGGGGTAGCCGCTGACGCTGGTCCCGAGGTAAGCGGGGCGGTGGTGTGCCCAGGCATGGGCCAGGGGGGTGCCGCCGGTGCCGTACAGGTGGCGGGCGAAGGGCGGTTCGCCGATGTGGAAGCCGGTGGCGAGGACGACGGCATCGGCACGGACTCGGGTGCCGTCGGCACCGATGAGGTCCTGGCCTTCCACGGCGGTGAGCCGGGTGGGGTGGAGCCGGACGTTGGGGCTGGTGAGGGTTGGGTAGTAGGTGTCGGAGGCGATGATGCGGCGGGCCCCTAGGCGGTAGCGCGGTGTCAGTGCCCGGCGCAGGGCGGGGTCGGGCACGGAGGTGCGCAGATGGTGCCGGGCGGCGGCCTCCAGCGGCGGCAGCAGGCGGGGGTGGCGCAGGAGGAAGCCGATGGCCTCCTGGGTCCAGTAGTGCTGGCCGCGGAGCGCGCGGCGCACCGCCGGGTGACGGGCAAGGAACCGGTGGAGGGCCGGGGGCAGGGCGTAGTCGGGTTTGGGCAGCACCCAGTGCGGGGTGCTCTGGAAGACGTCGATGAGGGCTGCCCTGGGCTGGATCTCGGGGAGGAACTGCACGGCGGAGGCCCCGGTGCCGACCACGGCGACGCGACGGCCGGTCAGTTCGGCGTCGTGGTCCCAGCGGGCGGAGTGGAAGACGGGGCCAGGAAAGGTGTCCAGGCCGGGGATGTCCGGGTAGCGGGGGCGGCGCCAGGAACCGGCGGCCGCGATGACGACTCGGGCGGTGCGGGTGCCCGCAGTGGTCCGCAGGATCCAGTGGTGGGCGGCCGTGTCCCATCGGGCCTCCAAGACCTCCACGCCGTGGTGGACGACCTTGTCCACACCATGTTCCGACGCCGTGGCTCGCAGGTAGTCCAGGATCTCGGACCGGGAGGCGAAACACCTGCTCCAGGCGTGGGGAGCGAAGGAGTACTCGTACAGCATGGCGGGGACGTCGCAGCCGCAGCCGGGATAGGTGTTGTCACGCCAGGTGCCGCCCATCCGCGCGGATTTCTCCAGCACGGCGACATCATCGATGCCCGCCCGCCGCAGGGCGATCGCGGCCGCCACACCGGACATACCGGCACCGATGACAAGGACCTCCGTCGTGCCGGACTCGTGGTCGACGGCATTGTCGCTCATGGCATCGCCCCCTTGGTTGCCCATCGAGGCGGCGAACCTACCCAGGGGGCGAACCGGGAACGCGGGTGCGGGATGAAAGCAACTCGCACGGGTGACTCGCCCCGTTGGACGGTGTACTGAGGCTCTCCCGTGTGCAGGCTCCCTGTCATGACGATGGGTGTGGAACCGCCGAGCAGGGTCGGCCGACGTCGCTCCACAGACGGACAAGCCGGCAGTCCGGCAGGTGAACTCCCCTTTCCAAGCGGTTGGTTCGCCCTGGCACGCTCCGGCGAACTGGCCCCCGGCCGCGTGCTGACCCGTCGGCTGGCGGACGAGGACGTGGTCCTCTACCGCACCCGCGACGGCCGGCCGTACGCGGTACGGGCCTACTGCCCGCACCTCGGTGCCCACCTGGGCGTCGGCGGCACCGTCGAGGACGACAACCTGGTGTGCCCTTTCCACCGCTTCGCATTCGCCCCCGACGGTGTCTGTGTCAGCACGCCCGACGGCCCGCCGCCACGTGCCCGCCTGGAGCACCACACCGTCCGTGAGCGCAATGGCTTCGTCTTCGTGTGGCGCGGGCACGACGGTTCTCCGCCCACCTGGGAACTGCCCGACACCTCCCCCGCGTCGGCCGCCCCAACCGCCAGCTGGGCAACCGACGTTCATGCTCACATCCAGGAACTCGCCGAGAACACGACCGACCTACGGCACCTGCCCGTCGTACACGACGTGACCGTATGGAAAGCCGACCCGGCACAGGTTCAAGGTCCCTACCTGCGCACGTACTTGCGTCTGGGGCCCAATCACTCTCTCCTGAAGAAGATCCAGTGGGATCACACGTTCCTGCTGGCCGGGATGGGATACCTGCGTATCGAACTCCCTCTGCCCGCGCTCGGACTCGTCGTCCACCTGTGGGTCATGCACATCCCGACCGGGCCACGGCTCACCCGCCTGATGCTCGCCACCGCCTGCACGGACACACGGCCACGCTCAGCCGGAGCTTCGCTCCTTCGGCGTCCTGTGCGCCGCGCCATCGCCCGCGCCATGCTGTGGACCGCGGTCGGTAAGGTCCAGGACGACGTGAGGATCTGGAACGCCAAACGCTACGAGCCGCGCCCCCGCCTCGCCGCCGGCGACGACGCCATCGGCCTCTACCGCCACTGGGTCCGCCAGTTCTACCCGCCCACGTGAGGCCGCCCCATGCTACTGACGATTCCCCTGATGCTCGCGCTGTTCATGGCGAATCTGGACCAGACGATCGTCGCCACCGCCCTGCCCAGCATCGGCCGTGACCTCCATGCGGGCGACGGCGTGTCCTGGATCGCGGCCGCCTATCTGCTCACCGGATCGGTGTCCACCCTCCTGTGCGGGAAACTCGGCGACCTCTACGGCCGTAAGAGGGTCCTCCAACTGGCCGTCGGCGTCTTCCTCGCGGGTTCCCTGCTGAGCGGCATCGCCACCTCCCTGCCTCTGCTGGCCTCCTCACGCGCACTGCAGGGCATCGGCGGTGGCGGAATCACCTCACTGGTCCTGGCGATCACCGGCGACCTCGCGTCCCCTCGTCGGCGGGCCAGACTCCAGGCCGCCCTGGGCACGGTCGCGGCCCTCGCCCTCATCGCCGGCCCGTTGTGCGGAGGCGCGTTCTCCGACGCACTCTCCTGGCGCTGGATCTTCTACGTCAACCTGCCCATCGGGGCCGTAACCCTCGTCGCGGTCGGCAGGAGGCTCCACCTCCCCGGCCCGGGGGTGGCCGACGGCACGGTCGACATCCTCGGCGCCATGGCGGTCACCGTGTTCACCACCACCGTGACCCTGCTCACCACCTGGGGCGGACACAACTACGCCTGGTCGTCCCCCGTCATCCTCGGCCTGGCCGTCCTCGGCGCCTTGTCCCTGGCCGGCTACCTCGTCATCGAACACCGTGCAGCCGAGCCGATCACGCCGCTGCACCTGTTCCGCTCCGCCAACTTCGGTCTCGCAGCCGCCCAATTCCTGCTCTCGGCGCTGGTGCTGATGGCCGGCATGCTGTACGTGCCGATGTTCTTGCAGACGGTCCAGCGCAAGTCCGCCTTCACCGCCGGTCTGTACGTCATCCCGCTACTCCTCGGTCTGGTCGCCGCCGCAGTGATCTCCGGCCTCCTCATCACCAGGACCGGCCGCTACAAGGCCTACCCGGCCGTCGGCGCCGTCCTGATCGCGGCCTCCATGGCGGCCCTCAGCCGCGCCGACCAGCACACCGGAGCGGTCTTCCTGATCATGCCGCTGGCAACCGCCGGAATCGGCATCGGCTTCTTCGTCCAGGTCTGCATTCTCGTCGGTCAATACGCCGTCGAACACGCCCACATCGGCACCGCCACAGGCGTACTGAACTTCTTCCGATCCCTCGGCGGAGCCTTCGGTGCCGCCATCTTCGGCGCCATCCTCAGCGCCAACGCGCCCCGCCCAGCAGGAGACAGCACGGCATTCCAAGCCGTCTTCACCTGGACCATGCCCTTCATGGCACTTGCCTTCGCCCTCGCCCTCCTGACCAGGGAACAGCCCCTGCCCGACGAACCTGCGCAAGTGCGCCTCGCCGCCGGTACCGACTGAACCGCCACAGGCGCGTCCCGGCGGGCGCAGACGCGCGGCGCAGAGCGCCTTCGGCGTCGTCTGCTGTCCCGTCCCCGATAACCGTAGGAAGCGTGATGTTCACCGCGGAGCCACGCCAGCAGGCGCCGTGGAGTCCGTCGCGATGTGCTGGGTGCTCCTACTGCTGGAGCTCCATGACGTCGGCGACCACGCAACTGGCGTTGTCGGGGCCGCCGGAGCCGTTGGCGAGGGCGATGAGTTCGCGGACGGCCTGCTCGGGTTCGCTGACCTCGGCAAGTACTCGGCGGATGTCTTGGGCCGGTACGACGGTTGACAGGCCGTCGGAGCAGAGCAGGTATCGGTCCTCCCGCTGGGCATCGTGAAGACGCATGTCAGGGGTGGTGTCAGTTCCTGGGCCCAGGGCCCGGACCAACAGCGACCGCTGGGGGTGGGAGACGGCTTCTTCCGGGCTGAGGCGTCCTTCGTCGACCATCGACTGGACCATGGTGTGGTCGTGGGTGATCTGGAACAGTTCTCCGTCGCGCAGGAGGTAGACACGGGAGTCGCCGATGTGGACGAGGGCCAGCTGTGATCCGGTCCAGAGCATCGCGGTGAGTGTCGTGCCGGAGGCTTCGGGCGAAGGGCCGCTCCCGGTGATCTCGTGCACGGCCTGCTTGGCCTGTTCGATGACGTCTTCGAGGACGTTGAGGAGATCGCCGGCCTGGATACTGTCGGTTTCGAGGGGCTTGAGCGCGTCGATGGCGGCCGCGCTGGCGAGGGCTCCTTGGCTGCCGCAGCCGTCGGCGACGGCGAGCAGCCGGGGTCCGGCGTAGGCAGCGTCCTGGTTGCTCTTGCGGACGAGGCCCGTGTCGGACAGAGCGGCGTAACGGATTCCCAGGGGCGTGGCGGTCGGGGACATGGCGGGGTCCTTCCGTGACAGGTGGTCGATGAGGAAGGTGGCCAGGTCCCGTCGTGCGGCGGTGTCGGCCTCGACCTGGGACCAGAACGCTCGGACCTCCTGGGCTGCCGCGACTGCATCCAGCGTGCGGACGTGCTGGATGCGGGCCAGGGGCATTCCCAGGCGGCGGAGCCAGGCGACCAGTCGGGCCTGGTCCAGCTGTTCCGGTGCGTAGAGGCGGTAGCCGGTCACCGGGTCGACGCGGGCGGGGGGCAGCAGGCCGAGCTCGTCGTAGAGACGTAGTGCCTTCGGCGACAGCCGGGATGCCTTCGCGAACGCCCCGATGGTCAGCAACCCCATGCTCGTTCCTCCTCATGCCGAGCGCCTTCCCGGCCCCACTGATGCTGCGGGCTCCCCCAAGGTGAAGGTCAACCAAGGTTTCTGCTTGGCCCCGTCCGATGGTCTCCCACTCAGCTGGCCTGGGTTTGTTCGGCCTGGGCCTTGGTGTGGGCGAGGCGGTAGGACTCGGCGCCGGTCGGGATGATGGCGCCGTTGAAGGTCAGCCGGTCAACGATGGCCGCGCAGAGCCGCGGATCGGTGAAGGCCGCGTCGGCGAGCAGCTCGTTGAGCGGGAGCGTTGGTGGGCTGCGGCCCGTTCGCGGGTTGCGCATCGGCGGGGGCAGTCGCGGCGTTGCGGGCCGCTGACTTGGGTGATGAAGACGTTCTGGCAGCTGGGTGCTGCGCGGAGCCTGCCGGGCGGGCGTTGGCGGTCCCCAGACGAGGACAGTCAGGGCCATGCAGGACGAGGCAAGAAGCCACTCGCCCCAGGGGGCGATGTCGTCGCGGTCGAGGTGAGGATGCCAGGGGGTGGTGCCACTGTGCGACTTCAGGCCGATCGCTCCGGTGTGTTCGTAGAGGGTGGTGACGGGACCTCTGCGGCCGCGAGGCCAGCTCCTCCGACGCGGCGGCCGCAGGGGGTACGGAAGGAAACCTCGGAAAGATCACCGACACGTGCGCCCGCGTTCAGCAAACGGGCGCCGCCGCGGATGATGGGGGTGAGCGCCGTATCGAAGCCCGGCACGGACGTCGCCCGCAGCGACCGCCCGACACTACGTAGAGTGTGCTGCATTGCGGTGCGGATGCGGATCCGCCGGGGGAAGGAGCGTGCCATGGGTACGTCGTACAGAGACCAGACCGACGCCTTGCCTGTCAGCGCGGAGCAGGTTATCGCGGAGGCGCGAAAGGCGTTCTTCGTGATGTTCGGGGGTCTCGCGCTCGTCTGGGTTCTGCAGCTCGTCAACTACACCGATCACTACGCCCTTTCCAGGGACTACGGAGTCAGGTCCGGCGACATCGGCACGCTGCCCGACATCCTCGTCGCGCCTCTGCTGCACTGGAGCTGGGCACACATCGAGAGCAACTCCGGGCCACTGTTCGTCTTCGGTTTCCTCGCCGCCTACCGAGGGGTGGCGCGCTTTCTCTGTCTGAGCCTGCTGGTCGGCGTGACCAGCGGGCTCGCGGTGTGGTTCTTCGAACGAGGCGACGTGGCTACGGTCGGCGCCAGCGGCCTGATCTTCGGATACTTCGGCTACGTCGTCGTGCGTGGGCTGTTCGACCGGCACCTGATCGACACGCTGATCGGTGTGGTCATGGCAGCATCCTTCGCTTACCTGCTCACCGTGGCCGTCCCCGGGACGCCGGGAGTGAGCTGGCTGGGACATTTGGGAGGGCTCATCGGCGGCCTGGCGGGGGCCTGGGTGTTCCGGGACCGGCGCTCGCGGGCCGACGCAGGCGCGGGCTCTCGCCCGGGACCGGGGCTGGCCACGCGCGGCGACGTTGAAGCGCGCTCCGACCACCCTCGCGCCGACCTTCACAAGGAACTCGGCGACCTCGGTCTGCTCTAGGCGGCCCTGCAACAGGTGCTGGACCCCTGTCGGCAGGAGGGTACGAAACAGGTGATTCTGGACAACACCTGACCGGGGGCAACCGCGTCGCCGGAGCCCGCTAGAACGGCAATGACCTGTGTGGTTCAGCCAAAGCCAAAGGGTGTTCAGTGGGAACGTGCGGTTCCTCTCGGCCCCCGACGTCAGCCTGCGGTCAGAGGCTGACCGGTCGGCGTAACCGGTGCGGCCGGCGTGCATTGTGCCCTGCATGGACTAACTTCTCGATCCCGCCTTCGGTATGCCGGAGCTGTGCGAGTCGCGCCTGCCGCTGTTCACGCTGGCGGAGGCCCCAACTCCGGGACGTCCTGAAGCACTTCGGCGGCGGCCGGTGCCCCGCTACCGGGAGGCACCCGTGCCGGTAGCGGGACTGGCAGGCGGGCCGACGCGGGCCAAGGAGCGGCTGAGAAGTCAGCGCGTGCCTGCAACGGGCACTGCTCGGACGTCCTCAGCTCATCAGCTCGGGCGTGAAGTAGTCACGCAATCGAGCGATCTTCCCGTCGCGGATGCGAAAGATCTGTACCAGTGAGACAACCACGTCCTCTTCGTCCGCGTCGAATACCGTGTCGATCTCGGCGATGAACACGTCGGGATCAGAGGTGGTGTGCAGCACGTACCCGGACTTCTCAAGGTTCGGCGAGCGGTCGCCCTTCACCTGCTGCTCGTAGTACGCCGCCATCGTGCTACGGATCTCCTCACGACCCACCAACCTCCTGGGGAAGGCGGCGCCGGCAGGCATCAGCGGCGCCTCGAAGACACCGTCCGCGGTGAAGTTCTCGGCAAGGGCATCAGCATTCCGGGTCATGGCACCGGCGTAGACGTAACTCTCGAAGATCTCCTGCGGCGTTCGGGACACGACGGCCTCCCTCGACTCGGACGTAGAAGGCCACATCATCACAGTCACGCTTTCGGGAAGGCGGTTTCCGGGGACGATCACGATGCGCCCGATCGGCCGACCTCCAGTCGCCGCGGCCGGCGTGGGCGAT
The DNA here is from genome assembly GCF_053596375.1 of Streptomyces sp. NPDC001709. NCBI lineage: Bacteria > Bacillati > Actinomycetota > Actinomycetes > Kitasatosporales > Streptomycetaceae > Streptomyces > Streptomyces sp. NPDC001709. The sequence continues at coordinate 14,967 of NZ_JBSFGB010000050.1, forward strand.
CGTCGCGGGCCCGTGGAGGAACCGAATCGGCCGGGCCACTCGCAGTGGACCGTGCACGAGCGCGCCGTGAGAAGGACTTCCGCAGCCAGGAGCTTCGACGCCAGGTGCATGGCGGGTACCTTGTCGCCCTGTCACGGGCCCGGAGCCAGTTGCGCGACATAGCCCATAACGTCCAGGAGCCGCCAGAGCAGCGGGCCAGGCAGGCACTCGACACAGTACGCGAGAGCGGCGCGTACGAGCTCCGCCACCAGTTGCAGCTCTGCGCGCCAGCCGAGGTGCTGGCTGGCACTCACTGAACAGGTGCACGCAGCGCTGCGGGACCTTCGGGAGCAGGTGCTGAACGGAGCCACTTCCGAGAGCGAGACGTACCGGGCAACGCGCGCAGCCTACGAGACTGCCGCCCGGGCCCTCCGCGAAGCGACGCGTCGCGACCTGGATGTCGCCCCGGGCCAGACGTGACCCGCTGTCGGCCCCGGCTTCCCCACGGAGATGAACCTTGGCCATTGCCTCCCAAAGCCCCGCGCCCGCCTGCGTCTCGTACCCTTGGCCCGTCTCGCCGGCGTTGACCGGTGTCTCAACAAACCTTGGCCGCCTTGTCGTAACAGCCGCGCGCCGACCAGCAGCAAGACCGGTCAAATTGAATTGAGATCGGTCAAGGTTCGGCGAGACGGGTCAACCTGTGACCCGCCTCAGTGCACTTTGACTCACCGCACCGAAGTTCAACCGGTGTCCGCCCTACGGTCGCGACTCCCAGTCAGCCAGACCCCCTCTGCACGAATCCACCCGCGCCACACGAGTGACACGGCCCCCAGCCCCCACCGCACACCGTTCACACAAGCTCGCGCATTCGGCGGATCGGGCTCGCGAGGAGGATCGCCGGGCTGACCGTGGAAAGCACGGCCATGAGTGCGAAGGAGGCACGGGTTCCCCACAGGGCGGCGGCACCTCCCGCGGCCAGCGCGCCGAATGGGACCGCGCCCCAGGAGATGAAGCGGACCGTTGCCATCACCCGCGGCAGCAGTTCCGGGGGCGTGGCGGTCTGCCGGTAGGTGCGGGTGACGATGCTCGTCACCACCACGGCCCCGGCGAAACCGCTGTTCCCCAGGGCGAACAGGCCCAGTGCCACGGAGTGGCCGGCCAGCGGCATCAGCGCCGCGAAGCACGGGGAGACCACCGCGGCCCAGCGCAGCGCCCGACCGCTGCCCAGGCGTGCGACGATCCGAGGCGTCAACGCCGCACCCACCAGGGTGCCGAGGCCTTCGGTCGCGATGAGCATCCCGACCAGGGCGGGCGGCGCGTCGAGCGTGCGGACCAGGAAGACCGGGGTGAGCGCCATCAGGCCGCCACAGACGAAGTTGACGGCGGTCGCGTCCGCCGTGCAGGGGCCGATGACAGGGTGGCGGGTGACGTATCGCCAGCCTTCGCGGATCATCTCGCCCATGCCGCGGCGCGGGCCCTCCTGCGCGGGGTGCGCAACCCGCGGCAGGCTGCCCATGAGCGCGGCCGAGACGAGGTAGCTCACCGCGTCAACCACGATCGACGTTGCCGCGCCGACCAGCTGGACCAGCACCCCACCGAGGGACGGGCCACCGAGCTGGGTCGCCGCCCTGGTTCCCGAGGTGAGGCTGTTGCGGGCGGTGAGCTCCTCCTTGCTGACGAGGGACGGCAGGAACGTCGAGTTTCCGACGTCGAACACGACGGACGCCAACCCGACGACCAGGGCCACAACGATCAGCTGCGGCAGGCTCAAGACACCGAGCGCGGCAGCCACCGGCACCGAGGCCACCGCAGCGGCCCGGATCAGATCCATCGCCACCTGCGTCCCGCGCAATGGCAGACGATGCACGAGGACTCCGGCCGGGAGGCCGACCAGGAGCCACGAAGCGAACGAAGCGGCCGTGATCAGGCTGACGGCGAACGCCGAGGCGTGCAGCACCAGTACCGCGAGCAACGGCAGGGCCACCGCCGTTACGGCGTCGCCGATCCCGCTCACCGTGGACGCACCCCAGTACCGCCAGAACGCCGCCACGCGCGACGCGCTGTCCGGCTGCTTCTCCTTTTCTCCCCGCCCCTGCGCCGTCGTCGTCATGCCCGCCCCCTGTGACCACCGAGTGAGTCTCTTTAGGGAACTCACTATACTCATGAGTCATGCGGTACACAGAGCTCGACGACTCGGATTGCACGATCGCGCAGGCGCTGGCGGTGGTCGGTGACCCGTGGACGCTGCTGCTCATCCGCGATGTCGCGGGCGGCACGCACCAGTTCGACGCGCTCCAGGACGGACTCGGCATCAGCCGCAAAGTGCTGACAGGGCGCCTGAAAGCCCTTGTCGCGGACGGGGTGCTGGAGAAGCGTCTCTACAGCCCGCGCCCTCCCCGGTACGAGTACCACCTGACGCCGGCCGGACGCGGCCTGCTACCGGTCCTCGTCGCCCTCCAGGATTGGGGCGCCCGCCATGTAATGGGCGACGGCGTCCTCTCGGCCACCAGCGCGACCGACTCCGCCGAGACCCGACGCGTGCACGCCCTGGTGGGGCGTCGGCTCCGCGAGCTCGAACTCGCCGGTCCGGAAGGCCTGCCGGTCGACCCAGTCTCCACGGACCGGGCCTGGACGGTCCTGTACTGCTTCCCCGGGGCCTACGCACCCGGCGGGGACAACTACCCGCCAGGCTGGGGCCAGATCCCAGGCGCTCGTGGCTGCACCCTGGAGTCGTGCACCTATCGCGACCGGATGGAGGCCTTCGCCGAGCGCGACGTGAGGGTGCACGGAGTCAGCACGCAGCGTTCCGACCAACTCGCCGCCTTCGCAGAACACGCGCGGATCGCGTTCCCGCTCCTGTCCGACGCCGACCTGCAGCTGGCCGCGGCGCTGCGACTGCCCACCTTCCGCGCAGCCGGCGTAGACCGGCTCAAGCGGCTCACCCTCGTCCTCGACTCCTCCCGTACGGTGCGCGGCGTGCTGTACCCGATCAACGACCCGGCAGGTTCCGTCGACGACGCCTTGGCCCTCGTCGACTCGCTGGCTGGGGCCTGACAGCCCAGCCTGCCGAGACGGGGGCTCCACAACAGCGAGTGGCGCGGCCTGGTCACCTGATGGTCATAGTTCGGTGAGACTGGTCGAATTTCACTGAGACAGGTCAACCTGATCGCGCTGCAAGCGGACTGGCAGCGCTGGCCGCTGCCCTCGAACCCAGTCGGCGCCGAGCCTGACCGTCCAGGTGCTGACGGCTCACCAGCCCGGATGGGGTGACTCTTCCCCACGCTCGGGTTTGGTGGCGCGCGACATCAGAGCCTGCACGGCGTCCTAGGGGTTCCGGCCGTTGTGGATGATGTCGACCCACGGTTTCGGTGACGGGCAGTTCGACCTGGTGGCGTTGACCGAGGTCGCTGATGACCTTGCAAGAGGCGACGCCCTCGGCTGTCTGCTTCGTCTGTGATCGGGCTTCTTCGATGCTCAGGCCCCTGCCGAGGTGGGCGCCGAAGGTGTGGTTGCGCGACAGTGTGGATGAGTAGGTCGCGACGAGGTCTCCCATGCCGGCCAGCCCGGCCAGCCCGGCCAGGGTGAGCGTGTCGGCTCCCATCGCGGTGCCGAGCCGGGGTGCCTCGGCGAGGCCGCGGGTAACCCTCTCGCCGCCTACCGTCCCACCGGGAAAGGCCGCGTCGAACGGCAGGTCCTCATCGTCCGTGACCATGTCCTGGCCGGCCGGGCCTTCTCCTCGCTCGAGGAGATGGACGCCGCCTCCATGGCCTGGGTGCCACGGCGACGAGCCCGCACGCACGCGACCCATCACGAGGTCATCGGGCACAGGGCAGCCCGGGACCACGCGTCCCTCAAACCAGTGCCGCCCGCCCCCTACCTGGTGGCCGAGCGAAACCTTCAGCGGTCGGCAAGGACTGCCTGCCTGCTGTCCTGGCGGCGGTCGCGAACGTCTCATCTGTGGCCGACCGCCCACTGTTTGGCCGATCGGAACTGATGTACAAGTGAAGGCCGTGCAACGTCTGGTCGGCGCGTGCCCTGGGGAGGGCACAGTGGTGTGCCGAACCGTGTTCGTTTCGATCGATCGTTCAGGGGGGCATCATGCGCATACGTTTACGTGCCTGGATTCTGGTGGGCGCGGGCCTGCTCGCCGCGGGCGCCGGTCCGGCGTACGGGGCTGACACGACGTCGGCCGAGTCGGCGGCGGGGTCCGTGCAGTACACCGTGCAGGACCTCGGCACCCTGGGCGGTACCCGCAGCCGGGCGACCGCCATCGACGGCAACACGGTCGTCGGGAGCTCACTGACGAGCGGCAACGCCGCCGAACACGCCTTCGCATACGACCTGCGCAGGCACACCATGACCGATCTCGGCACGCTGGGGGACTCCAGCCAGGCGACCGGCGTGGAGGGCGATTACGTCGTCGGGCAGTCAGACCTCTCCACCGACGGCCCGACTCATGGATTCGCCTACAACATCCGGACCCGCCGGCTCGTCGACATCGGCACTCTCGGCGGCAGCAGAACCAACATCACCGGCCTCAACGGTGACACCGTGGTGGGGACGTCGTCGCTGTCCGGCGACGTGGTCACCCACGCGTTCGCGTACAGCCTGCGTACCCGGACCATGACCGATCTCGGCAGCCTCGCCGGCCCGTCGGGCGGCAGCAGCGCGGCGGCAGTCAGCGGTGCGATCGTCGTGGGCAGCTCCTCCCTGCCGAACACGCCCGCCACCACAATGCACGGGTTCGCGTACAACCTGCGCACCCGGACGATGACCGATCTCGGCACCCTCGGCGGAAGCTCCAGCACAGCCAACGACATCAGCGGTTCAACCGTGGTCGGTCAGTCTCGAACGGCCGGCAACACCCTCACCGGATACGCCTACGACCTCCGCACCGGCACCCGCACGGACCTGGGGTCCCACTTCCTGACCGCCCAGCTGATCAGCGGGAGCACTGTGGTCGGCGGCGACGGCTTGCTCTCCAGCTCGTTCGATCTCATCACGCACACGAGTGCCGTGATCGGCTCCGGGCGTGGTGTCACCGAGGTCAAGCAGATCGCCGGGAACCTCATGGTCGGTGACAACTTCGCCCCCAACTCCTTCGCCTTCGTCGCCCGCGTCGACAACGGCGACTTCACCTACCTGGCTTCCCTTGGCGGCCTCAACTCCTCGGCGACGCAGGTCAACTGCCACGGCGTCGTCGCAGGCAGCGCAGCACTTCCGTCCGCTGACCCGTTCACTGCCAACGGGCCTTTCCACGCCGCGGTCTGGGTGGCGCACACGGTGTCGTAGGGAAGCGAAGCCGCGCGGGTGAAGGCGTGCGGCCGATCGCCTGCTTCGTCTCCAGCTCGACCAGCTGGTAGTGCACGCTGGCCCGGCTGCATGCCGACCGCCTTCCCGATCTCCCGCACCGTCGGCGCCTCGCCACGGTCGGCGATCGCCTCCCGGATACAGCGCAGGATGCGTTCCTAAACACGCCAGCACAGCGCGGAGGTGTGGCTGAGCGATCTAGGTCGTGTCTCTTCGATCAGGTACGTCGCTGTCATGGGCATGCTCAGTAAGGGGGGACGGACGGCGAGTGGGCTGTGCTGGAGCCGCTGCTGCCGGTAACCAACAACCGGTGCGGCCGGTGGCGGGATCATCGGCAGGTGATCAACGGCATCATTCATCGACTCAGCACCGGGGTGTAGTGGCGAGAACTGCCTGAACGCTTCAGCCTGCGACTGGAACATCAACGTCGACTCCACCTCCGTGCGGGCTCACCAGCACGCTGCCGGTGCACCCAGGAACCCGCCGCCCCTCCCTCTCCGGTCTTCAAAAGGGGCGTACAAAGATCGCAACACGGTGGAACCGGCGATTGGAGAGCTGAAGCAGTTCAGGGCCGTGGCCACTCGCTGCGCTCGTGAACCGAGTTCACGGGGTGAAAGCGACACCAGTAACAACCGTGCGTTCCCCAGCGTAGATTCCCATTTTGGCTGTGACATTCCTCCGCCATCAGGCTCCTTCTCGTCACGGCTCTCGCCTGGGCATACTCCACGCCTACTCCCCCTCAAATCATCGATGAGCGTGGGCTGTTGCGAAGGGACTGATGGAAGAGATGACGCTGGAGACAGTCTCTGCGGGGACCGCAGGCACCTGGCTGTTGGGGGACCTCACGGTCAACCGGATCGGATTCGGTGCCATGCGATTGACCGGCAGTGCCGCCTTCCACCAGGGCATCGCGCGTGACCGCAGCCAGGTGATCGGCGTACTGCGCCGTGCGGTGGAACTCGGCGTCAACCATGTCGACACCGCTGCGTTCTACTTCTCGCGGCTACGCTCCGCCAATGAGTTGATCAACTCGGCATTGGCTCCGTACCCGGACGACTTGGTGATCGCCACCAAGGTTGGCCCCACACGGGACGCGTCCGGTGAGTGGACGACCCCGGCCCGGCCCGATCAGCTGCGTGGCCAAGTCGAGGAGAATTTGCGTCAGCTCGGCCGCGACCATCTCGACGTCGTCAATCTGCGCCTCATGGGCCACGACTCGATCAGCGAGCACTTCGGGGCCCTCGCCGAGCTGCGTGATGCCGGACTCATCCGCCACCTCGGCATCTCCGGGGCACGCCCCACTCACCTGGCCCAAGCCCAAGCGATCGCACCCGTGGTGTGCGTCCAGAACCGCTACGGCATCGACGCACGCGCCAGCACTGAAATGCTCCACACGTGCGCCGCACACGGCATCGCGTTCGTACCCTTCTTCTCCATCGCCGGCGAGGGACGCGAAGCAGGCGCCGTCCACGCTGAGCAGGAACAGATCCTCGCTGTCGCCCGTGCGCACGGAGTGTCGCCGGCGCAGGTACGTCTGGCATGGATCCTGCGACAGGGCAAACATGTCCTGGCCATACCAGGAACGGGCGACCCGGACCACCTCATCGACAACCTGGCGGCAGGCTCGCTGCATCTGACAAAGGAAGACCTCGAAGTCCTCGATTCGATCAACTCCACTGCAGCCTGATATCGACTGCCGGCAGACGCGTGAGCAGATTCAACCCGGTCTTGATCAGGGAGACAGGCCCTTGTCGTTTGTGACCGCGCTTCCGTGATGGCTACGACTGCTGGAGGATATCCGCGCGAAGATGGCGGTAGTCGGCTACTGCGACCGGCACATCGGTGTGTCGTGTCCAAAGGCTGAAGTGCGGGCGCATGATCCATGAGGTGGTGGCCTCAGCGGCAGCGGCAGCACGTCGTCTGGGAGAGGCTGGCGCAGGGGCAGCGTGAGGGCCTGACAGCCCTCGGCATCACGCCCCGCCACAGGAGCCACAGGAGCAGAAGGCACCCGCGAAACGCTCCAGGGGCGTTCTACGGCGTCCGAGCGGGGGGCGCGTCCTCGGGCGCAGTACTGACAGCGCACGGGCTCCACGGAACCGGTCAGCCGCTCCCCCACCGAATGCTGCCCGCCCGAACCCAGGTCCGGCTCGGAGCGTTCCTGTCCATCACCAAGCCCGACGCGAAACTCAGCCGGGAACAGCTGGAACAGCTGGCCGCCCTCGGCCTGGAATGGACCATCCGGGTGTAGCCCCGGAGCGGCGTCGAAATGCCGAGTGACGGAGGTGGCACTAGTTTCTATGAGTGAGATCCGCAGCACACAGTGTGACCGGCACGAGGTTCCGGATTCCGGGAAACGGAAGACCCGGCGGCGACGGCCGTGCGGCCAATCCTCTGCGGCGACACCTGAAGAATGTCCGTGCCTTCCCCTCTTGTAAGCACGGCGCCGGCCATCCACCCCGTGTCCTCCCCAGGAAGTCGCGGGAGATGATGAAAACAGAAGGGCGATTTCCCATGCGAATACAGCGCATCAGGCGTTATCTCGTGATGTCCGCAGCAGGCATGCTGCTCGCCGGCGGAGCCGCGATCGGCGCGGCGGGCACCGCCTCAGCAGCCCCTGCACACAACTACTGCGGCGGTTGTCACGGCCAGCAAGGACAGCAGGGACAGCAGGGGCAGCAGGGCAAGCAAGGCAGCCAGGGACAGCAGGGCAGCCAGGGACAGCAAGGCAAGCCAGGACAGCAGGGCAGCCAGGGTCAGCCGGGCAAGCAAGGACAGCCAGGCCACGGATGCGACTGATCCGACGCCGATCGCGCCTTGGACCGTGTGGCTCCGCTCGCGGGGCCACACCGCGCCGCACAGGCCGTGCGCGGTTGGCGGGCCTCGGGCCGGGGTGCGCGGCGCAGGTGCTGAGCGCGGTGTAAATAGGTCGTTGTATGTGGGGTTCAGCGAGTGATCGAACTGGCCGGGTGGGAGCCGCTCGGGAACTCCGTCGACTGGGCGGCGATCGAGGGAGAGCTGGGGGTTCCGCTGCCGGCAGGGGGCGCGACGAGGGCCTCGCGTTCGACTTCCTGACACAGTGGCCGCTCTCCCTGTCGGTCGACCAGGACAGCGAGCTCGGAGGCGTCTCCGCCGTCGAGTCGTATGCGATCTACGCGTCGGGCGGCAAGGGGCTGATCTCCTGGGGCGCCACCGAATGAGCCGACGAGTAGCTCTGGCTGATCGATTCCGAGCGGCCCGGCCAGTTCTCCGTCCTCGCGCGGGCCAATGACGTCGGCGCATGGCACCGGTAGGACATGCCCACCCCCGAGTTCGTCTACCGCTTCCTTGCCAATGCCGATTTCCAGCCGTTCGGGATCGCGCGGTACGTACCCGACCCGCCCCTTCGAGCCCGGCTCCGGCGACGATGAGTGACGGCGTGTCGTATCTGGAGCCGAGCTGGGAGGTGCCCTCATCGCTGAGGAGCCGATCGACTTGACCCGACTGCAGGGCGGGACACGGCGTTGAGGACCACCGACGTAATACGGGCCGCAACACAAGTCCAGAGTCGTCGAACGCGCCCTGGGTCTGGGCCCCGGTGGCCAGGCCGTGGACGTCCGCGGCGTTGCTCTCGACGTCACCGCGCGGAAGCACCCGACTTCTACTGCGATGCCATCAGGCAGTCTCGCCAGACGATCTCGGCGCCGGGGTGCTCCTGGAGCCACGCAGTGACCGTGCCAGCCTCTCGATCAGGCAGCACGTCCACCGGCCGAGAGATCTCGATGTCGACGAGGACGCTACCGTAGGCCCCTGTCCTTGCGGAAGGCGAACTCGTCGAGGCCGAGTATCCGCGGTGCCCTGGCTGACACGGGTGGTGCTTTGAGCTGCCCCAGCGGTGCAGTGCGTCGGCCATGGAGTCGCGGCTTCGTGCAGAGGCGTTGACCCGGACGGCCTCCAAGCTCCACCGCGACTGTCCTCATGGCTGACCGCGACGCGGTCGAAGAACGGAGCCGTGGCTCGGTCGGACCCGCCACCTGTTCGACGAATGTCCGACGCCTGCACCGGCCTTGATCGCAGAAGAAGCGACGCACGCGGAGACGCACAACCATTTTCTGGCGGGCGAGGGGCAACCCGGCTATGTGCCGCCAGTATCGGCTGTGAACGCGCACGCCAGGGTGGTCGCACTGCGGACACGTCCCGGCCGGAGCGCAGGCGGCGGCATCGACTATCAAGGCTCCTTCACCCACCGCCAGCTGCCGCACAGCGATCTTCAGCCCAGGGAAGAGCAACTCTTCGAACACTTCAGCCTGCATAGACAAAGCATCCCCAGACTGAACGCTCCTGCATGCTCCGTCTGCGCGTCGGGTGGCTACGAATCCGGAGCGGAAGCGAAACAGGCAGCGGCGACCTCAAGTGCCGCACTCAGCGAGGACACCTCACGCCAGAACTCACCCGGAACCATGGTCACTCGATAGCGGCCTTCCCCCAGCGGCCAGATCTTCACAAGGCCCGATTCCAAGTCGAATGGCGTCCGGCACAGCGTCAGACTCCTGTGGCTGATGTCGGGCCAGAACCTCCGCAGTTGAGGGTGTGCGTGGGCCGCCATCAGGAATGGTCGATCACGCAGGTGCCACTCGCTGGAAAGCAGCTCACGCCACTTCGCGGGAGCAGGGTCACCATCCTCGAACGCTTCCGCCAGCTCGCTCCAGCTCATGAACGGAAAGCGGTCACGCAGCTCCCGCAGACTGCCGCCCTGGTGCCACAGATTCGCGACCCCCACCGCAGCGACAAGGTCGTTCGTCCACCCCTCCGAGGACGCGAAGACACGGTGGCGGAGGATCCGTATGCAGAAGGAATCCTCCGCGCAAGGGGAAACAACGACCGTTCCCCGATCGGTGCTCACCTCGGCGCCGGCGTCCCATCCCGAGCGAGTCCGCACCTCGCCCAAGTCGAAATCTTGAGCCAGTGCGATGTGCTCGATACGCCGCACCAGATCCGCAGGCGACGCTGGATCGGGATCGGCCGCAACCCGCATTTCCGCCTCTTGGTCACCCGTTGCCATGTCCGCCCCCGTGATTGCGATGCCCCTTGCCTGGACACGATATGCCGCTCCGCATCGGTATCGCCCGGGTCCCCTGCCGGGCGTACTCGTCACGGAAGGTCCGGCAAGAACCCTCCAGTTGGCCATGCCGAACACCCCAGTTGGCCGTCCCCGAGTCGGAGGCTGAGGGGTTCATCGGTCGCTGGGAGTAGGTCCATCGCCTCATGCGCGCTTCGCGTCTGCTGGCTAAGGTCGGCACTCATGCAGACCACGGGGATTGTTCGCCGCCAAGCGGCGGAGCGTAGGCGCGATGCTCTCGAACGGCTGGTTAACGAGCGGGATATATGGGTGTCGACAGGACATCCTGATCACGGGCCGCACCAGGTGCCGCTGTGGTTCTTGTGGGATGGGCGAGCGGTGTGGATATGTACCAGTGCCACCTGCGTGACTGCGCGGAACGTCCGCGAGGAGCCGCGCGTGCGCCTGGCGCTGCCGGACACCTTCGACGTGGTGCTTCTCCAGGGTGAGGCGGAGTGCTTCCTGGACCAGGATGTGCCCGGAGACGCGGCGGAAGCCTTCGCCGCCAAGTTCGGGTGGGACCCGCGCGCGGAGGAAGACTCCTTTCTGTATGTGCGCGTGGTGCCGAAGACTGTGCGCGCTTGGCGCGGCGAGCCGGAACTGCGCGGTAGAGTAATCATGCGCGACGGGACGTGGCTGGAATAGCGGCCGTCCCTGGTCGACGCCCCTCTCCCCGCCAGCAAGATCACGACCTACGGCTGGAGTGCTAACTCCCGGATCGGTGTGGCCAGTTCGAGAGGGAGCGGCTGGCAGCGGGCCGTGCCTGGCGTACCCGTCCGACGTTCCCTGTGTACGTCCTCCACCTGCGCACCTTGCACGAAACGCTGCTGGCGCAGCGCGACAGTGTCGACGACCAAGCCACACGGTCGACAACCGCACTGTCGCCTACGCCCTCCCACCGACGGCGAGGTCGGCAGCAGCGACCTGTGGAACGAACCCGCGAACGGCACGGGGACTCCCCTGCTGATCGCGGCGGCTTCCTCCCCCGCGCCGTAGTAGCCGGGCAGGGGGACAGGCGGCCGGTGATCACCCGGACCGTCACCAACTTCGCATCACCGCCACGAAACGACCATTCCGCCCACACAATGCGACGGTTCACCCCATCATGGGCCCGTGGACATGGATGGGGGCGTCGCCGACGACGCGGTTGGCACTCATCGGGATCTCGGCCCTGGTGCTGGTTGTGGCGAGCACGGTGTACTCGGTCTGGGCGATCCGTCACGGCACGTGGAAGGCGACCGACCTGGTCACGCTGGCCGGTCTGCCGGTGGGCACGGGGAGCCTGGCCGTAGCGATCCTGGCGTTGCGGAAGTAGGCGGGCAACGAGGCGGACCTGGCGATGAGCTGGACCCGGACCCTGGCCCGGAAGGTCGCCGAGGCCGAGGGCATGGTGCGCTTCCAGCTTCTGGGCAAGGACTTCCAGCGCATCAACCTGCGCTACCCGCTGCAGACCGCTCCCGCCCGGCCCGCGCTTGCCCCGCCCGCCGGAGTGACCTTCGCCGACGGTGCGACATCGCTGCCGGACATCACCGCCTACTACCGTGACACCCCGCCGGCCCGGCTGGTCATCACCGGGTCCGCCGGGGCGGGCAGGACCGTGCTGGCCCTGGAGCTGCCCCTCGCCCTGTTGAAGGACCGGACGGAAAACGCCCGCGACTCCGCCCCGGTTCCGATCCGCGTGCCGCTCGCCCACTGGGACACCAGGGGCTCTTTGCGGACCCTGCTGATCAAGCGCCTGGACGACACATACGGATGCTCTGCCGTGCAGGCCGGCACCCTCGTCGATCAGGGCCTCATCCTGCCCGTCCTGGACGGGCTCGACGAGATGGATCCCACACTGCCCGACGGTACACCCGACCCCGAGGCCCCTCGCGCCCGGGCCGCCCCCGAGCGGCTCAACGAGTACCAGGACCGGCACGGCCTCGGCGCCACCCCGGTGATCCTGACCTGCCGCACCCACCACTACGACGCGATCCCCCCGACCAAGGCCCTCCTGGACGCCGCCCGCGTCACCATCGCTCCGGTGGACACCGGCACCGCCGCCGCTTATCTCGACGCTCGGACCGTCGGCGACCCACAGCGCTGGCAACCGCTCCTACGGCAGCTGACCGCCCGTCCCACCGGCCCGCACCGCGAGTTGCTGTCGACCTTCTGGCGGCTGTGCCTGATCGCCACGGTCTACTACGAGGCCGAAGACCTGACCGACCTGCTGCGCCATGCCACCGAGGCTGACCTCGACCGTGACCTCCTGGGCCGGTACATCACCGCCGTCGCGAAAAACATCGAGAACCGCCATGGCTACACCCTCGGTCAGATCCACCGCTGGCTCCACCAGCTGACGGCTCGTCTCGCCCCCACCCCCGACAGTCCGGCGGTCGGCACCGATCTGGCGCTCCACGATCTGTGGCCCCTGACCGGACGCGTCCGCGTGGGGGCCACGGACGCCCTGCTCTCCGCCGCCCTCGTCCTCCTGCCGGCTCTCCCTTTCGCGTGGCACACCGGCAACCCGGCCCTGTTCACCGCGCTGGTCGCCGCCCTGGCCCTCAGCACCGGTCTTGCCCATGCGGTACCGCCCCTGCCCCGCCGTCTGCACATCGGACGGCTGCCCACCGCCCGGGGGCTGCAGGACTTCGCGTTCTCCCTCGCGGGCGGTGTCGTCTTTGGGCTGGGGGTCAGTTTCGGCAGCAAACTCATGTTCCAGAACGCGGGCGCACCCGAGGTGGGCCTCACTTTGGCGAGTACAGCACCCACGAACTCGGCATCCAGCCCGGGGCGTACGACCCGAAACCCGACGTCGACTTCACCCCGCTATCCTGCTGCGAGGGTCAGGCCCGGGCAGGTGATCCGATGGCGCTGCCGAGGGGGCGGGGTTTGTGACGGTTCTTGTGGGCCCTCTCCGTATTTCAGAGGGATACCCGCGCTGTTCTGCCAGCGGCAGAACACCGGCTGGACCGGGCTCGACGATCACTACAGTCCAGTCTCATGACGACGATTACGACGCGTACGGTCGAGTATCCGGCCGACGGTTTGACGATGATCGGGCACCTCGCGCTCCCGGCCGGTGTCGACCGCCGGCCCGCGGTGCTGCTCGGACCAGAGGGCATGGGGCTCAGCGACGTCGAGCGCCGCCGGGCCGATGCTCTCGCCGAGCTGGGATATATAGCGCTGGCCTTCGACCTTCATGGCGGGCGCTATTTGGGCGACCCCGAGGAGATGCTGGCCCGTTGCCTGCCGCTGCTCGCTGATCCCGAGCGGATGCGAGGCATCGGCCATGCGGCGCTCGACGTGTTGCGCACCGAACCGCGGACCGACCCCGACCGGATCGCCGCCGTCGGCTATGGCACGGGGGGTGCCGTCGGGCTGGAACTCGGCCGCGACGGCGTCAACCTGCGCGCAATCGGGACAGTCAACGCACTGACCACGGGCCGACCGGGCGAGGCGGCGCGCATTCGCTGCCCGGTGTGGGCCGGGGTCGGGTCGGAAGACCCGATCATGCCGCCCGCGCAACGGAACGCGTTCACCGCCGAGATGCAGGCCGCAGGCGTCGACTGGCGCCTCACGGTCTACGGCGGAGCCCTGCACGCCTTCCACCACCCACCGGTCGACCACACCGTGGTCCCCGGCGTCGGCTACCACCCACGGCACGCGCAGCGAGCCTGGCGCGACGTCGTCGACCTGCTCGCCGAGTGCCTGCCCGTGACGGAGGATCTGGGGCATGACCCAGGTAAGCATGCTGACCCCGGGCACTGACAGTCCACTCCCCCTCAATTCCGCACAGTAGAAACGCATTCGGGCGGTTACTCGGTCGCGGAGACGTATTCACAACTACCGCAGTAAATACCGGATTTACTGCGGCGGACCAATCCGGCCGCCGGGGCGAGGTGTACGCATTTACTGCGGCGGTATCGGAAGGGCGGGACGGCGTGACGGTCAAACCGGTGACCGAACTCGGGAGCGGGGGCGCACTTCGGTTGCCGCGTGCTCGGGTCCTACCTCTGTCCGCCCCGTCGTCGTACACCGCGGCGGTCGAGCGGTACCTCACCGGCGATGGCATCGCGAAGTCCTCCGCGCGGATCTAGCGGATCTCCCTCACGACGTGGGGATGGATGCTCGCCGGCGAACCGCCGCCGACCGGATCCGCCCGCCGAGGCGCGAAACCGCCCGTCTTCCCCGTCGTCGCGATCAACGACACGGCGCTGCCGGAGGTCTGGGCCGACCTGGCGGCGGCGCGGGCGGACGAGATGGACGCCGACACCGTCAACCGGGAGCTGTCCATCGCGGGCAAGGCGATCGGCTGGTGGCAGCGCCAGGGCTGGATCGAGTGCGATCCGACGATCGGCATCGAGCGGCGGTCGGCGCCGCCGGACCGCACCAAGGCTCTCGCGGAGAACCAGATCGCCGCCCTGTGGAGCCTCGACGTCGCGCTGCGGGAGAAGACGCAGTGGAAGATGCTCTACGAGTCCGCCGCACGGGCCGCCGAGGTGCTGTGCCTCAACGTGGAAGACCTCTACCCGCAGGACAAGCGCGGCAGGATCACCGCCAAGGGCGGGGCGACCGAGTGGATCCACTGGCAGTCCGGCACCGCCCAGCTCCTGCCCCGCCTCATCGCCCGCCGTACCCGCGGCCCGCTGTTCCTCACCGACCGCAAGGCTCCGGCCGGAACACCCACGCTCGACGTGTGCCCGGAGACCGGCCGGGCCCGGCTCTCCTACCGCCGCGCTGAGGAGATCTTCGAGGAGAACACCCGGCTGCTGGCAAACCCCCCTCGCCTCGCCCCACGATATCGAGGACCTGGACGGCTGGGCCCTTCACCGGCTATGTCACGGTGCCCTGACGCACGACGCGGAGGACGGCACCTCCACCCCGATGCTGCTGGCCCGCTCCCGCCACGCCTCCGTCCGCTCCCTGGAGCGCTACGCCCGCCCCGGCGTCGACTCCGTCGCCCGCCACGTCGCCGAACGCGACCCCGCTACACGTCGCCGCAGGTAGATCCGAGCGGATCAGTGCTTCAAGATCATCCCGTTGCCCCTTTGGCGCGTATCTCGGTCACACCCCATGACAGGCAGACGGAGCCCCGGGATGCGGCCACACCCCGCACCGTCATCGGCGAAGCCGCCGCCTGCTGCCTCGTCGGCGCCTTGGTGACCGGTCTCGCGGGCGGACTCGCGGGGGCGTCACTGGGCGGGCTGCCGGGCGGACTCGCTACGGGCATCGCGGCCGCGCTGGCGGTCGGGCTCGGCGGCCGTGAGGCCCGGCGGTACGTCGTGTTCCTGATGTGCTCACATCGGCGCCTGCCGTTCCGGCTCGCCCGGTTCCTCGACTGGTCCTGCAAGGCGGGACTGCTGCGCCACAGCGGCCCCGCCTACCCATTCCGCCATCGCGAGCTGCAGCACTGGCTCACCGAGAATCCCACGCCGGTGACTTGAACGAGTGTCGGCTCGGGCATGACCTGCCGGCGCCGCCTGACCGAGTGGACCGAGGTCGGCGTGTGGCCCCGGCTCCACGAGATCCTCCTCGCCAAGCTCCACAGCGCGAACGCCCTGGACCTCTCCCCGGGCGGCCGTCGACGGCTCCCATATCAGGGCGTTGAAGGGGGAAGGCGGGACGGAGTCCTGTTGACAGCGACGTCACCCAGCTCGTCCCGCTACTCGAAGCGGCGCCGCCGATGGGGGCGAGCACGGCCGCCCCGGCGCAGCCCGGACGTAGTGCTGGATGACCGCGGCTACGACCACGACGAGTACCGCAGCCTCGTCTGCGACCTCGGCGTGAAGCCGCTGATCGCCCGCCGGGGCACCTCGCACGACTCTGCCGCCTCCCCCGGTTCCGCTGGGAGATACGTGACGACATCCATGACGCCTTGTTCAACCTGGGCCGTGCACTCAGCTGCTGGCGACGTCTGCGCTCACGCTGTTGACCGGCCTAGCAAGCCGGAGGAGACGGGGCTGGCGTACACGCAGCCTCCTGGGCGGCCATCACCTCATCGCCGTACTCGAAGGCCCATGCGCCGACGGCGTCGATGGGCACGAGCAACGTCCGGCCCAGAGCGGTGAGTTCGTACTCGACCCGTGGTGGTGCGCCGGGGTGTGTATGCCGGTCGACCAGTCCATTGAACTGCAGCCGGCGCAGAGTCTCGGTGAGGACCTTGGAGCTGATGCCCCCGATCCGTTCCCGTAGTTCGACCGGGCGCCTGCGGCCGTCGCGCAGCGCCCAGAGCACCACGGCGTTCCAGGTGTTGGAGAGCAGGTCGAAGGCGAGGCGGGCGCGGCAGTCAGCGAGGAAGGCGTCGGTCGTCACGTACCAAATGGTGCCCGAACGGCTCTCTAGTGTCGGTACGAACGATCAAAGCAGGCACGGAAAGGGAACGTGTGATGAGAATCGGCGTGCTGGGAATGGGCAACATGGCTGACGCGCTCGCCACCCACTGGGCGCGGGCCGGGCACGAGGTGATTGTCGGGGGACGGGACGCACACAAGTCGGAGCGGCTCGCGACGCGCGTGGGAGGCAGTGCGAAGCCTGCCAGTCTGCGCGCGGCGGCCGAGTCCGGTCAGGTGGTGTTGGCGGCCTTGCCCTTCGGGGCGGGAGTAGACGTGGCACGGGACCTGCACGCAGCCCTGGAGGGCAAGGTGCTGATCGACTGCTCCAACCCGGTCGGGCCGGGCTTCCGGCTGCTGACGGAAGGAGGCCCCTCAGCCGCGCAGCAACTTGCCGCGGCGGCACCGGGAGCCCACGTGGTCAAGGCCTTCAACCTCTGCCACGAGGACGTGTGGCGCATGCGGCCGCCCGTCTTCGACGGGCGACCCCTGGCCGTGCCGGTCTGCGGTGACGACGAGACGGCCCTCGCGCGCGTACGCGAGTTGGTACGGGCCGTGGGCTGCGAACCCGTGGCTGGCGGCGGTCTCGA
Organism: Streptomyces sp. NPDC001709; assembly: GCF_053596375.1. NCBI lineage: Bacteria > Bacillati > Actinomycetota > Actinomycetes > Kitasatosporales > Streptomycetaceae > Streptomyces > Streptomyces sp. NPDC001709. Next base: position 32,252 of record NZ_JBSFGB010000050.1, read on the forward strand.
ACGCGCGGGGCTCCTGGAAGCGACCGCCGCGCTGTTCATCGCCCTATGGGTCGGCGAGGGAGCGGATGCGCAAGCAATCGCACCTCCGCTGGCGTACGCGGCCGGACCGAGCCACCAGGAAACGGAAGGCGGCACGGCCGCTTCCCGTTAGGGGTTCCTAGTAGTGCTTCGTTAGGTTCTGGTTCTGCTGGCCGTCAGGGGTCGGCTCCTCGATAACTGGCTGCGGAGCAGCTCCACTTCCCCCCAACTTCACACCACGAAGATGCCCACCACCAGGCGGATCACACGACGTAACGAAGCACTACTCCGGGGTGAAGACACCGACGTCCCTCCAGACCCGGAAGCGGGACAGAACATCTAGCTCTGGCTCAGGCGGGCGTCGGCGTAGGCTGCCATGGCGTCGCGCTGGTAATCAGCCAGGCCCGGTGCGATCCGCTCGTAGTTCGCCTTGAACCGCTCGTCATCGACGTACATCTGGCCGAGGCTGCGGTAGGCCGCCGCGTCCGGGGTCCAGAAGTTGCAGAGCCAGTGGTACTGCCGGTCGACCTCGTCCAGAACGGCCGGGTCGTCGGCCGGTACGCCCGCGACCATGAACTCGGCCATCCGGATCATCGCCGCGGTCACCTCCTTCTGCATCCGCTCGGTGTCCTCGGGCATCAGTGTCGCGGCGAACTTCTGGGACTTGTCGTACTCCTGCGGCCAGCGTTCGCGCGCCTCGGTGTCGTACTGCGTGGTGTCGAAACCCTCGAACAGGTTCTCGGGGCGGTTGATCGTTGGCATGGTCGGCCCTCCTTGCGTCGTTTCGAGCTCGGAGATGGTGCGCCTAACCGTGGCGATGACCGCCCCGAGCCGGTCCTGCTCGACGAGCAGTTGCTCAAGGTGACCTCGCAACGCCTGCACCTGGTCGGTCTGGCGGCCGAGGATCTCGGTGATCTGCGGCAGTCCGAGGTCGAGTCTGCGCAGGATCAGGATCTGCTGCAGCCGCAGCAACTGGTCCACCTCGTAGTAGCGGTAGCCGTTCGTACCAACGTGGTCAGGCGTGAGCAGGCCGATCTCGTCGTAGTACCGCAGCGTCCGCGAGGTGACCCCCGACATCCGGGCAACCTCTGCGATCGGCCAGGCCATAGCGTGTTCCATCTCGCTCGCGTGGGCCGGGCTCTCCGGCCCACGTCCTCGACGGTAGAAGTTGACGTTACGGCAAGGTCAAGCCGGTGGCCCACCGAAGATCCCTGGCAGATACCTCCCCGTCCGGGTGACCGCTGGCCCGACCCACTCAGGGGCGCGGTACATCACGTGCAGCCCGACCCCAGTTTTCTCGCGCAGGTCAGTGTCCGCACCACGCTACTGCTGTGACCGCAAACGATCACCGGGGTAGTGCTCGTGGTCCTCGGGCCGGTTGGATGTGATGACACGTCCGATCGGCGTGGGGAGGCGGGATGGTGCAAGAGGACTTCGTCATCCAGACGGCCACCACACGGCCACCACTTGGCCGGTCAAGCTCGGTCAGCCCTTCACCCGCTGGCCGTCCGGAAGCTCTCCGAGCACCCGCGGCGCAACGTCGCCCGCCCGATACGTATGGGCCGCGAGGCCCTGCGCTGCCTGCTGAAGCGTCGCGGCATGACCTTCCAGCGGGCCAAGACGTGGCAGGGAGTCCACCGACCCCGACTTCGACGCCAAGCTGGACCGGATCGAGTACGCGCTGACGGAGCGGCCCGAGCGCGCCTCCGCCTTCGACGAGTTCGACGAGTTCGACGAGTTCGGCCGGCTCGGCATCCGCCCCCACCGCCGGCCTGTGCTGGGCGAAGCAGGGCAAGCCCGACCGCTTGCCGGGGACCTATCACCGCACCCACGCAGTGCGCTACTTCCACAGCTGCTACTCCGTCGGCGACGACACTCTCTGGGGCGTCAACCGGCGCCGCAAAGGCGCCGACCACAGCCTCGCCGTACTCAAGAGCATGCGGGCGGCCAGAAACAAGGTCGAGCTCTGCTTCACACCGACCAACGCGTCCTGGGCGAACCCGGTCAAGGCGCACTTCGGGCCGCTGTGGCAGTGGCGTCCTGGCCGCGCAGCGCCGGGAACGCGCCCGCATCCGCAGCGAGAAGGGCATCCGCTGGGGTGGCCGCCCTCTCAACCCAGCGGTCTGACCGCCCGCCCCGTGATCGTCGGCGATCTGGCACGAGCGGCCTCACCCCGGGAACGAGCCCCGTCAGGGCGTTTCGGGCTTGTGGGCCAGGAGGCAGGCGTGCGGTCTGTTCACGCGTGCGCCGGGCTCCTGTTCCAGTCTCGCGGTGACCACGAGTCCGGCCTGCTCCAGCAGGCCGACCACGCGGTCCAGGGGCAGGAGGTACGACTCGTAGGACACCGGACGGCCATAGCCGTGGGTCGGCCGCAGCCGCTCATTGCCGACATAGTCTCCCCAGAGCAGGTAGCCGCCGGGCGCGAGCGTGCGGTGGAACTCGGCGCACACATCCGGCAACCACTGCGGGGGCGTGTGATGGGTGCAGTACCAGGCCAGGATGCCGCCGAGCTCGTCCTCCCTCATCTCCAGCGCGGTCATCGAGCCCTCAGTGAACCGCAAGTCCGGATAGGCGCGCCGAGCCAGCCCGACCATCTTCGGCGACAGATCGACGCCGAAGACGGACACCCCCAGCGCGGCCAGGTGTGCCGTCACCCGTCCGGGGCCGCACCCCAGGTCCGCGACCGGCCCCAGACCGGCCGTCCGCACCAGTTCGGCAAACCCCGCCAGCATCGCGCGTGACAGCGGGTCCATCTCGGCTGGAGGCGGGACGCGTTCGACGTAATCGACGGCGACCGTGTCGTACGACTCACGGACGGCGGTCAGAAAGGAGGGCTCATCCATGCGGGCGACCCTAGACCAGGCAACTGACAGACCATGGCACGACCTTCATCCGACCCGGGCGACATCCACCGCTGCCGACACGGCCAACGTTCTCCGGTTCGACGCCTGTCACAGTCCGCAATGACCAGTGGTCAGTTCACCGTGCCTCCAACAGCTCGGTCGGAGAATCGAACCCGGATCGGCGGTAGAGCGGAACACTGCGTTCGGACGGCCAGACGATCAAGACGTCCATGCCGCTGCCCTGCGCATGCCCCCTCAGAGCTTGGAGGAGGGCTGCTCCGAACCCTCGATTGCGGTGTTCAGGCACCACGTAGAAGTTCGTGACATAGCCGATCGGGGTGTTGTCCTCGTAAGGCTCCGGCATCCTCTCCACCATGTGGAGGAAGACGTGCCCGCAGATCTCGCCGTCGCTTTCGGCGACCCAGGCCAGCCAGCGTTTGCTCGCGAGCCGCTCCCGGATCCAGTCCTCAGCGTGACTCACGGGCCGAACCGGCTCGGAGAGGTCTCCTTCATGGTCCTCATGCTTGAATGCCCAGCGCAGACCGGCTAGTACCGGAGCATCAGCGGCATCAGCCTCGCGGACATGGATGTCAGTGATCATCATGCGAGTCTCGCGCACCCCCGTGTTGTCGCGCTCCCAGATTTGTGGGTCCAGCCCCCGTCAGCCTGCCGGTCGGCCATCCATGATCAGGCTGGTTCCGGGCAAGCAGCCGTTGACCAGGTCCGAGCGGCACTGGATCTGCTTGAGCTGACGCTTGACGGCCGCGGTGATCTGGCTCGGTCGGCCGCGGCAAGGTTGCCGATATCGCGCTTGACCAGCGACCAGATGCCGTCCCGCGGGTTCAGGTCCGGCGCATAGGTCGGGAGCTGGAACACGGCCAGCCAGTCCTCGCTCGCCTCGATAGACTCCTGTAGCGGCTTGGTCAGGTGCAGGCGAACGTTGTCCTAGACCACAACGATCGGAGCGCAGAGCTGGATACGAGCACGAACGATCAGGTCACGGAAATCGCGCCAGCCGAAGCCCTTCCGCTCGTCCTTGGGGCCCCTGTACGCGCCGATGGCGTAGATTCAGCCGGGACCGCTCACCTGGCTTGTAGCAGGTCATACCTGCCATCGACCCGCGTCCGGCGCCTCGGCTGCGTACTCGCACGACCGGCGTCCGGCCGAACCGACCCCAAGTTCTGGCAGGCGGCGACGTCAACGACCGGCCGGCTTCGTCCTCGAAAACGATCCAGGTCCCGAGCGCCGCGTCGATGCTCTTACCCGCGGCCAGGTCTCCTTCTTCCACGCCTCGCCCGCCGTGTCGTCACGCTCGACCGCTCGGCGGGTGGGCTGCTGCCATGACCAGCCGTGACGCTTCAGCAACTGCCAGGTCCCGGCCCACCGTTTATGAGACGTGGAACAGCCAGCCGATCAGCGTCTTCACCCGCGCCAGGGGCCACCGTTGCTCTGCCCAGCCATGGACGAGCGGGCCGCGCTCCAACTCACGCTCCAGCCTGGCTCTGGGCCGGACCGAGCCGCGGGCGGCCCGGCGATCCCTTGAACAGGAGCCCGGCCTCACCGCGCTAGCGCCAGGCCCGGTGCCACCGCTCCACCGACCGCTCGCTCACTAGCAGTTCGCCGACGGTCTCCCTATTCGTGCCTCCGCTCTCGAAGCGTGCCAAGGCCTGCAGTCGGATCCACTCCCGCGCAGGCCTCCGCGTCCGAGCTGGCGGTCTACGACGGCCACCAGAAAGTCGCCCGCCACGAACGGCCGATCGGCAAGAGTAAGACCCTCGTCGATCTGGCCCACAACCTGGAAGCCGTGAACAGGCGGGCTTCGCAGGGAAGTTCACCCCCATTCATGACGCCTGGTGGGAGGCTGCGAAGGCCGCCCACGGCCAGCGGGACCGCACCCGGGCCCTGATCGAAGTCGTACTGACGCGCCGCCGCTTCTCCCACGAACTCTTCGTCACCGGACTCGCCTCAACCCTGCGGGCCGGCGCTCTGGCCGCGGACGCCGTCGCCCTGGAAGCACACGAGACGGACGAATCCGAAGAGGATCCGGCTGCGCCCGTCCCCGTGGAACCGGACGAAGCAACGTAACCCCTCTGACCGAACGGCGGCTGGCCCAACTGCCGCCCGACACCCGGCCGCTGTCCTCGGTCGCGGCTACGACCAGCTGCCGCGCGCCCGGCAGCCAGCCGACCGCCCCACCACCCGGACAGACATGCCGTGACAATCTAACGACACCGCAGACTGACCGAACAGGCCGCCGACGACGCCGTCGACCAGGCATGCCGCATGCTCCGGCTGCCGACCATCCGGGCCCAGTTCCCCGAGCTGCCCGAAGCAGCCGCCCATGACCAGATGTCCTATCGAGAGTTACTCGCCGAACTACTGATGGCCGAATGCGACGACCGGGCACGCCACCGCTCCGAATGCCGGATCAAGGCCGCCGCTGTCCCCGGGGAAAAGTCGATACGGGCCTTCGCCTTCGCGGCGCCTCAAGAAGGGACTCACTGGCCACCAAGTTGGTCAACGAGCGCAGGAGCGCTGAGCTGCTGTTCCAGGTTCTGACGGAACGCAGGGAGAAGAACAGCCTCACCATTCTGACGGAACGCAGCGAGAAGAACAGCCTCACCATCGCTTCCACCGAGTCGTTTGGAGGGTGGACGAAAACGTTCACTGATCCCCGCCTTTGCGCGGCCGTCGCCGACCGGCTCGCCCTTGGCGGGAACATCATCGAGACCGGCACCGAGTCCTACCGCCTCGCCGGCACCCGGGCGGCCCAGGCACAGGCACAGGACGCTGCCGCAAACTGACCTCGACCACCATCGTCGTCCTCAGCGGACGTGTCCCCCTGGCCACAGTCGCTCAGCCCCCGAGGCCGCCTCGCAGGTCTTCTCCAGGAGGGTGAACGACTTGGGTGCGCCGCCCGGCTGCGGCTTGCCTGCCTTGTGGCCGACGACCCTGTAGCCGGCGTTCAGGTAGTAGGCGTTCAGGCGTGCGTTACCGGCCAGGCAGTCCAGACGCACGAACGCCCGCCCCGCCGCGGCAACGCGGCGCTCCGCAGCACGCAGCAGAAACCGCCCCATACCCGGCTGGGCTCTGCTGCGGTCCACCATCAGCCGATGCACATAGCCGGCCACCGGCGGCTGCGGTCCCCAGGCGTCCTCGTCTTTCCACCACAGCTCCCACGCCCCGGCCACGCGGCCATCGGCCTCAGCGAGCCAGACCTCACCACTCGCCATGGTGTTGCGGAAGTGGTCCTCGTCCAGCTCGCCGGGCTGCCACTGGCCAGTGATGCCCTGGGCGAGCATCCAGCGGGCAGCGTCGTCACGCAGCCGAACGAGAGTGGTGAGGTCGGTGTCCCCGGCGAGGCGGAAGCGTAGATCGTTCACGTCGCGATCCTCGCACGGCTCGCACGGGCGCTCGACGCTGTCCCTCCAGTCACAGTCGAGCGCCATCGTTGTCGGTTCTCATCGAGATTCTCGAGCTGCTCAATCGCCGAGTGTGGCCCGAAACCGTCGACAGACGTTGCTCGCTCTCGCTTACGAAACCTCACACAACTCGGATGCGGTGGAACTCCTGGAGATTGCTCCCATGGGATGCTGCGGACTGACGGCCCACAACTGCTGGATCGTCGAACGCACCATCGCCTGGCTCACCGGCTGCCGACGCCTGCGCCGTCGCCATGAGTGCAAGCCCGACCACTTCCTGGCCTTCACCGCAGTCGCAGCCGCCCGCATCTACCACGGCTGCCTCCCCGATTGAAATGGCCCGTATGGGACGGCCGTTCACGGACGCCGACGAGCGGCCTAGAGCCCGCGCGCTGGGGCTGGGGCTGGGGCAAGGTTCTGAGACTCACGCGAGAGCTGCCGCACGAGGTGCGCCGCGGGGGGTCATTGGGCCGGTGGTGGCGGAGCTGCGGGTATAGGTCGAGGACGTGGTCCGCGAGATCCAGAAGCTCATCGAGGACGACGAAGACTCGTACGACCGGGAAGCCGCCGAGCGGGCCGAGGACATGGCGCTGTCTTGCCGGACCATGGCCGGGATCTATCAGCGGCGGCCCACCGTCACAGCGAGGAGGAAGGCTGCGACTGACACGCGACACAGGCGTAAGGGTGCCATCACCTGATGGCGACGTGCCAGCTGCCTGAAGAACACCGGCATCATCCGTCTGTACCGCAGATCGATCCGTTGGGATGTGATCGCCCAGCAGTACGACCAGATGGGCCAGTACGCCCCTGCCTTGCGCCTGGGGTGCCGCGGAGGTCGAACAGGTCCTGCGCTCCAAGGCTGTCGAGAACTGGAAGAGCGCCCCCACCGTCATGCACTACGGCAAGGACAGCGCGCTCACCAGCGCGCACAAGTAGCACGCCGAGACCGCGTGCACATCAACACTCTGCTCGTCCACCGCCCGATCGCTCGCAGAGCGCCGATGACAGACTTCCACGACTCCTTGGACCGCACCGGCCCTCGTAGGAACGAGGCGGCGTGGTGGGCCCAGGGCTGCTGCGGGCGGGCGCCGGGCGGTCTGGCAGGATCCTCCGGCATGGTTGTGCGGATGTTCCGTCCGGCGCCTGGACGTGGCTTGGAGCCCGTCTTTGCCGACGTGGCTATGCGAGGTCGGCGAGGAGGTTGTCGAGGGCGTTCGTGAGGGCCTCGACGTTGGCCGGGTCGAACCAGGTGGTGCGGATGCGTTCGTTGTTCCCGTTCGGCGTCTCGTGGTCGGCCGCGAGTCGGCCCAGGGAGCGGGTCTCGTCGCCCAGGGAGCGGCCGACGCCCTGGAACAGGCCGCGGACGTAGCGGTCGGCGTCGTCGGGGGCGATGCCGTGGTCGGCGGCCCACGAGGCGAGCGTGGCGAGATACGCGTAGTGGGTGGTCAGCGTCCCGGTCAGCGCGGAGAGGACGTTGAAGGCGGCCTCGTCCGCAACGGGGAGCGCTCCTCCCATCCGTGCGAAGAAGGAGTCCACCACCGGGTGCGACGGGTGCACGACCGTGACCGAGCGGCGTTCGCGGATGGTCGGCAGGGGGATGGCACGGACCAGCGGGGCGTTGGTGCCGAGCTTCCGGCGCAGGTCGTCGTTGCCGACACCGGCCATCACGTTGACCACGATCCTGTCGTCGCCCACCCGCACTCCGGCCAGGGCATCGTGCCAGTCCCGGCGGCGCACTGCGAGGATCACCAACTCGGAGCGGTCCATCACCTCCTGGTTGTCGGCGCACACCTCGACGCCCTCGTAGTGATCGGACAGCTCCGCGGCCGTGCGGGCTCCCCGCGGAGAGAGGAACACCTCCGGCGAAGCGCCGCCCCCATGGCGCAGGCCCGTCACGATGGCCCGGCCGATCTCGCCTACCCCGATGATGCCGATGCGCTTCACTGTGTCTTCCTCCATGTACGTGGTGATCACTACGATGTTGGTCGGGTTCTGTGGCGTTGAAGCTGTGTCAGGTGAGCGGTCCGGTCAGCCCGGAGCTTGTGCCAAGCGCGGAACATCGGGGTCGCGGCGGGCGCCTGGATGTGGTTGGCCAGCAGGTGGGTGGTGGCGTGGTCGGCGTACGGGACGATCGTCGCAATGACGGTGAGACCAAGCCCCGTGCACATCGCCGCGATTGCCCCTCGCTCCAGGGTTGTTGTGGCCATCGGAGTGCATTCCCTCGTGTCATGTCGAGTCGCTCGGCGCGGGTGGTTCCGAGGATCTCGATGATCTTCGTCCGCGCGGCCTCTCCTTCCGGTCTCATTGGTCGATCATGCGGATGCCGTGGTCGCCGTATCGGGCTCCCTGGGCGCCGGTGGCAGGGACGGTGGCGTCGATGGCGCTGAGGTCGGCCGTGGTCAGGTGCAGGTCGAGGGCGGCCAGGTTGTCGCGCAGGTGGGGGCGGCGCGAGCTGCCGGGGATGGGGATGACGTCGCTGCCGCGGGTGAGGAGCCAGGCGAGGGCGACTTGGGCGGGGGTGGCGCCCTTGGCGGCGGCGAGTCGGGTGATGGCGTCGGCGATGGCCAGGTTGGCCTTGAGGTCATCGCCGTTGTAGCGGGGGGCGGTGGCGCGGAAGTCGCCGCGCTCGTAGCGCGTGGTGGCGCGGACGGCTCCGGTGAGCAGGCCGCGGCCGAGCGGACTGTAGGCGACCAGGACGGCGCCGAGGTCCCGCAGCGTGGGCAGGATGCCGTTTTCGACATGGCGTTCCCACAGCGAGTACTCGGTCTGGACGGCGCTGATCGGGTGGACGGCGTGGGCGCGTCGCAGGGTGGTGGCGGACACCTCGGACAAGCCGATGCAGCCCACCTTGCCCTGGGCGAGCAGTTCCGCCAGCGCGCCGACCGACTCCTCGACGGGGACGGTGGGGTCTATGCGGGCGAGGGAGTACACGTCGATGTGGTCGGTGCGCAGCCGGCGCAGGGACGCTTCGCAGGCGCGGCGGAGATCGTCGGGTGAGCCGGCGGGCACCAGGCCTTCGGCGGTGCGCCGGACGCCCGTCTTGGTGGCCAGCACGATGCGGTCACGGTGCGGGGCGAGGGTCCGGCCGAGGAGTTCCTCGTTCGCTCCGTCGCCGTAGAAGTCGCCGGTGTCGAAGAGGGTGACGCCGGAATCGAGGGCTTCCAGCAGGGTGGCCGCGGCCTCCTTCGGGTCGGCGGGGCCGTAGGTACCGGTCATACTCATGCAGCCGAGGCCGAGCCGGGAGACTTCGGAGCCGACGGGCCCGAGAGTGGTGGTGTGCATCGTTCCTCCGTCACCCTGCCAGGGCCGCGCGGAGGAACTCGAGGATCTCCGCCTGGGCGACCCCGGCCTGCGGCTCCACGCCCGGCATGGCGAGGAACGCGTGCCTCGCTCCCGGGTATTCGGTCAGCCGCACGGAGGTCCCGGCCGCCCGCAGTCGCTCGGCGTAGCGGCGGCCGTGATCGGCGAGGGCGTCCTGGGTCGGCACCACGAGCAGCGCGGGGGCGAGCCCGCTCAGGTCGTCCGCGTATAGCGGTGAGAATGCGCGGGCGTCGGTTCCCGGTGGGACGGCGAGCCGCTGGATCAGCTGCAGTTGCGGCACGGCACGGGTCGGGCTGTATGCGTACTCGGCGATGGAAGGGTAGTCGTACATCGTCTCGGTCACGTCGACTACGGGGTTGACCAGCACCTGCGCCGTGAGCCGCAGGCCGGCCTCCCGGGCCCGGATGGCCGCCAGGGCGCTGATCAGCGCACCGAAGCTCTCGCCGAAGACGGCCGCGCGGGTCGGGTCGATGCCCCACTGCGAGGCGTGCCGCACCACGTGCTGGAGCACGTCCCAGCCGTCGTCCGCGGCGTTCGCGAGCGGGTTGTCCCGGGCGACGAGGCGGTGCTCGACCGAGACGACGAGCGCGGGCAGTTGGGCGGCGAGGTGGCTGTTGGTCCAGTCGCACTGCACCGCCGTGCCCACGAAGCCGCCTCCATGGACATGGAGCACGAGTGGCAGGTCGGTCCGGGCGGCGACCTCGCCGTCGCCCGTCGACAGCGGCCGGTACACCCGGACCGAGAGGTCGCGGCCCGGCAGCGCGACGTCCTGCCACTCGATCGCGGCGCCGGGGTCCGGCTCCCCGGTGATCGCCCGCGCCGCGCTGGACGCCCGGAAGCGGTTCTCCGCATCGCGGTAAGCGATCAGTTCCTCGGCTGTTATCGCCGAGAAGTCCGGCTCCGGCGGCCGCTTCACAGCAGTGGTCTCACTCATGTCTCCGTCTCTCCTTCTCTTCTCTTCTCCCGGCTGCCCTCTCGGCCGGCATGCGCCTCCAGTATGCACGCACCGCGCGCAACAGTAAGTGCATAGACTAGACTGGGCCTGGACGAGAGGGGCGAGATGGCGGGCCGAAGGCGTTGGTCGACCGAGGAGATCCTGGACAAGGCGGCGGAGCTGCTGCGTACGAGCGACGCCGAGTCGTTCAGCGTGCGCAAGCTCGCCGCAGCGCTCGGGACGGACTCCTCCAGCCTCTACCGGCACTTCCGCAACAAGACCGAGCTGCTGCGCGCGGTCGCCGACCGGATCCTCCTGGCCGCGATGGACGGCTACCACCCCGAGGGCGACTGGCAGCAGCGCATCACCGCCACCGCCCTGCGCCTGCGAGATGCCTTCGGCCAGCACCCCCAACTCGCCGCAATCTGGGGACGCTACGCGTCCGGCGGCACCGGCTCCCGGCTGGTCATGGAAGAACTACTACAGGCGTTGCGGACCTCGGGCCTGCCCGATGAGGAGATTCCGCCCCGCTACCACCGGATCGTGATCCTCCTCGCCGCGCTGATCGCCTCCGACGCCGGCATCGACACCCTCACCCCCGGCGAGTACGAACAGGGCATGGAGCACTTCCGCGTCGCGGTCCTCGGCGCCGACCCCGACCGCTTCCCCGCCCTGGCCCACTTCGCCCGCGAGATCCGCCCCCTCGGGGCCGACCGCCGCACCGCGTTCGAAGAGATCCTCGCCGCCCACCTCGCCCGGATCGAGTCCGCGATTCCCTGAGCTTGGATGACACCCCGGAACAGTGGCTGCCCTGCGTGGTCCATGGCCGCCACCACGACGGTGGCAGGGTGAACATCAGGATGCTGCTCAACCACACCAGCGGGAGGGCAGCCGACGGCATGATCTCCACCGCCCCATCCGTATCTTCACCGACCTGCTTCAGGTGAAGTTCTACCGCCGGATCGGTACCTGAACGCCGGAGTCGCAGCGGTGGTGGCGCGGTCGATGCGCTCGTACGCGGCGACGGAGGAGAACTCGTCGGTGAAGCCGGTTCGGAAGTCGGCGTTCTTCAGCACGTTCAGCAGATCGAGCACGCCCCACCGTCGTACGACCTCGTCCTTGAGGGCCTGGAGGCCGGTGGGCTCGTCCGGCGGCTGCAGCTTCGGCTCGGTGGTTCACGGCTCGACCTTGCGGGTGGTGGCCGCGTTTCCGGCCCGTGACGAATTCCTTGGGGCCTCGGACTGGTGGATCGCGGCGTAGTGCACGGTGCGGCCGACTCGAAGTCGCCGGGCAGGTCGTCCTCCGGGTTGCGCCACCGCATCCCGCCCTCGACGTAGATCTCGCGGCGGCGGATCGCCTCCCGTAGTGCCACCAGCACGCACAGCTCGTACGGGCTGCTCGATGCGGCCCGCGTCGTCGACGGCTGCCCCGCGCCGATCCATGCGTACGACGCCGCCCCATCGGCACCGCGTCGCCGGCGTCGTACCAGCGGGTCTTGTCGTCGACGTCGGCGTACATCGCCAGCAGCGCGAGCGCATCCATCAGGGGACAACACACCACGTGGTCCCGTCAGCCGCTGTCACGGAAGACGAGCAGACAGCGCCAGAAGACACGGCAGGGTTTCGACAACCACACCCGACGACGCCACTGGGCGGGGTCAGCCATACGAAGGGCTCACCGCGTCCCGCAGAACAACGTAGGGAGTTCCGCCAGCACTTCTTCACGTCTTCGGCCGTGAAGCACGGGCCACGAGAAGCAGAAGGAGTCCGCAGGCGGCGACCACGATCCAGCCCGGATGGGAGGCATGTGCGAGCCCCGCCGGGGTGGCATGCGCCACCAGGCCGCCGCCGAGGGCGATGCCGAGCGCAGAGCCGAATTGCCGTGCGGTGGACGTGATCGCTCCGGCCACGCCGGCTCGGGCGGGAGGCAGCCCGCTGACCGCGGTGTTGGTGAGCGGGGCGTTGGCGAAGCCGAACCCGATGCCGATGAGCAGGTAGGCGACCAGGAGCAGGGGCATACCCGTGTGCCGATCGAGCCCGACCATGCACAGTCCGCCCGCCGTGATGAAGCCGCCGGCCAGGGTCAGCGGCAGCCGCGGTCCGATGCGACCGACCAGACGGCCGGACCAGGGTGCGCAGAGGGTCGCGCCGACGGCCATGGGCAGGGTCGCCACCCCGGCGGCAAGTGGTGTGAATCCCCGCGCACGTTGCAGGTAGAGAGTATTCAGCAGCAGCGTCACGTTCAGCGCGACGAAGACCGCCATGGCGCCCAGGACCGCGCTGCTGAACACCGGACTGCGGAAGAGGCGCAGATCCATCAGCGGTGCGTGTTGGCGGGACTCGACCCACATGAATCCGGCCGTCGCGAGGGAAGCGACCCCATAGGCGGTCAGCGCTGCGGGCGACGTCCAGCCGATGCGCGGCCCTTCGATGAGGGCGCCGACCCAGACCCCGATGACCACGGTCAGCAGGGCCTGACCCGGAACGTCGAGCCGCTGCGCCCGCGGCGCCCGGGACTCGGGCACGAACACCGCGCTGAGCACCAGGGCGGTCACGATGACCGGGGCGTTGATCCAGAACAGCGACCGCCAGCCGAACCCCGCGAGGAGAGTGCCGCCCGTGACCGGCCCGACGGCCATGCTGAGCCCGAAAACGGCCGCCCAGATGCCAATCGCCTGCGCGCGCTCCCTCGGGTCGGGCATCGCGTTCACCACGATGGCGAGAGCCACGGGACTGAGCATCGAGGCGCCTATGCCCTGAACGGCACGGGCTGCGACGAGCGCGCCAACCGAAGGTGCGATCGCGCAGGCCAGTGAGGCCGCCCCGAACACGACCAACCCGGCCTGGAACATCCGTCGGCGTCCGAACCGATCCGCCAACGCGCCCGAGGAGATCAGCAGACCTGCCAGGGCGATCGTGTACGCGTCCACAGTCCACTCGAGACTGCGTGTGCCGACACTCAGGCCGCGCCCGATGGCGGGCAGGCCAACGTTGACGATGGTGGTGTCCAGGCCCACCAGGAACATGCTCAGGCAGCAGACGGCCAGTACCGTCCAGCGCCTGCGCACGCTCAGAGCGGGCGGAAGAGGGTGAATCGTCGTCGCAGTCACGGGCTGCCTCTCAGATGCGGGAGTACCTGCCCGGCAAGGCTCAGTCAGATCGACACGCATCGACCAGCACTTTTGCGAGGACCGCAAAGAACCGCACACTGAGCCACGTGGACGCAGAACCTGAGCAGGTCCTCGACGACATCGGGCTACGGCTGCGTACGTAGGCCGGAACCGAGCAAGCGCGTGCGGGCTCCCCGCGAGCCGAAGCTGGTGACTCACGACGGCTACGAGTGACTCTACGTTCCCGCAGGCGAACTACGCCTCATCCTCGGAGAACATGAATGCTTTCTCCACCCCCGGCGAGGTGGCCGAGTGCGACACCAGAGAACCGCACTGGTTCGGTCCGGCGAACGCGAGCGCCGGGGAGATCCCGCACCTTCGGGCCACGAGGCGACCAAGCCGTCGTCCGCGCGAGTCCCTCGGCCACCGATCCCACCCTGGCGACCGCCCCACCCCCAGGTGAGGGTGCTGGCGTTCGCACTCGGCCAGCTCGGCACCCTCATCGAGTACATCTCGGACGACACGGCCACGACCCAGACGGTGAAGGGAATCGGCTTCGTAACAGTGATCGTCGGGGTCATCGCGATACCGGTGGCCTTTGGCGCAGCTGTCCTAGGAGAACAAGCCTCCTTCGCAGAGATAGCTCAGCTGTTCGGCAAGGGCGGCCTCCTCACCCCACCGGAACCCGAAGAAGCTCTGCAGACAGCACTTCGTGACCCCACCCTTCGCCTGATCTTGTTCCCGCCGCAGAACACACCGTTCTCCGGCTCCACTCAAAGCCAGACCCTGATTGGAGAACCTCCCCTCGGGACACTGCTCCACGACCGATCGCTCCTCGACGAACCTGACCTGCTCGACGCAGCCACCAATGCAACCCAGTTCGTCATTCAGCAATGGGGCAGCCGGACCGATAAAAGCGACTCCGGCAAGACCGCCCACAGGCCGTGACATTGTGCGTCAGGTCGCAGTGCCGAAGACGTCGCCAGCTCGTTCAGGTCGATCCGGATCACGAGCAGCCCCCTCCCGCTGCGATCGTCTTCGAACACAATCGAATCATTCGACGACTGAAGGGTCATCCGATTCCCTGGAGCCAGGAAGTCAAACAGCACCGGAGGCGATGCGCCTTTGGTCAGGGAGGGAATCATGGGGATCGGAAAAAGGGCAAAGCTCGCTGTCATCGGAGTCGTTGCAGGCGGTGCGCTTTTCGTGTCCACCACTGCCGCGTCCGCCGCCACCTACGACGGCGGTGACGTCTGGAACTACGGGTGCCACGGATACATCCTGAAGGACTCCGCCCACTGGGCGGAGGCCGCGGTCTCCGGCCCCTGCTACATCAGCATCGACCAGACGAACAAGACCACCGGCGGATGGGCCAAGCCGGGCGGCTGGTACTACTACTCCACGGGCGACGCGTACTTCGCGGACGGCGTGCACGGCGTCACCGCTTGCATCACGCCGTTCGGCTCCGACTTCTCCTACGAGACGTGCGGACCGCTGGTCTGGTCCTGAATCCAGGCGCGGCCGGCCGACCTGGCTCTAAAGTCCCGAGTCCTTGATCCATCATTGACCAGCGCATGGCATGCCCGGGGCCGAAACCGGCCGAGCCGGTGTTGTCGGATCACGAGCGGCAGGTGCTCGGGACATGGGTGCGGGAGCAATCAACGCCGCGGGCCCCGGGGTTGAGAGCGCGGATCGTGCCGGCCTGCGACGAGATGGAGCCTTATGGGCTTCCCCGCACAGCCCAGCTCGCGGTGGCGGCCGCGACCGACGTAGTCACAGAGACGGTGTCCAAGTGGCAGGAGCGCCTTCTCAAGGACCGACTGGACGGCCTGGGCGGCGCACCCCGGCTCGGCCCAACCCGACCGGATGGTTACGGCCACTGATGAGCAGGTCGCCGAGCTTATCCGGATGACGCTGGAGACGATGCCCAAGAACGCCACGCATGGGTCGACCCAGTCGATCGCCGAGCGGGTCGACCTGTCGTAGTCGCACGTCTCCCGTGTGATCCTGCCCGACCGAACCTCACAGACCTTCGCCGCCCGACTGACCGCCCACCGCGGCACGGAAATCACCTGCCGCGACCGCGCCAGCGCCGACACCAAGGCAATCAAGGACACTCCCCCGGCTGCCTTGGAGGTGGCGGACCGCTGCCATCGGAACCCAGCTCACCGCCGAACACTTCCACCTCGCCAACGGCCGGATCGACACCATCCGCCTGATCTTCGACGCCACCCCCTGGCACGCCGTCATGCAGACAGCCACCCCGTCCTGACGCCGAACACTCTGGCCGCAGTTCCGTGAACCACAGCGGCTGGTGCGCCAGGAGAGATGCACCGATCGGCCGTTCGCCCGTTTCCCCGACCCTAGGGCATTCTGTTGCGGTGAGTGATCCTCAACCAGCATGGCAGGAGTGGCTGAACAGCCTGGACGTGCCGCGTAAGACCGCTACTCAGTGGCTGGGTGCCCAGTTCAGCGCCCTCGGCGTGACCGATCCTGTCGACTTGGTCAAGTCGGAAGTCCTGGAAGATCTTCCGCGGCTCGCGCGATTTGTGCTGCTGCGAAGTCTGTGGCGAGGTGCGGTTGACGGCTGGGCCGAGCCGGCCTCGCTCGATCAACTGCCTGCCGCCCAACGCCTTCTTGCCGCCAGGGCGGACAGGGAGGACCTTGTTCGCCTGGTCCGAGCCGTTGCCTATGAGGCGGTGTTCGCGACGCTCGACGAACTGGACGCCGGCGGCGATGTGAACTCGTCGGGTGTGGATGTCGGCTGGGTCGTCATGGAGTCGAGCGAAGACGGCTCCCCGACTGGGCGGGCTCTGTCGGGCCTGCATGAAGACCTCCTGACGATGGATCCCAGCGGGCGCGACGGAGCTGACCTCTGGCAGTGAGGGCAGCCCTTCGGGCTGGTTGATCAAGCGGTTCACCGCGCTTCGACGACGCCGGAACTCCACGGCAAGGTGAGGCTCACAGTGAGGGCGTCAAGGTCCGGGCGGAGGAAGCTGGCGAAGGCCTCGCATCGGCTTCGGCTCGTCCTGTTCGGCCGTAGGCTCTGGCTCTTGGTCAGCGTGTTTACGCAGGCAGTTGCGGTGCTGATGACAGGTCTGCTCCACCGCAGCGGACAGGATCTGCGGCAGATGCCATCGATGAGCGAATTCCAGGGCGCTGGGGGCGGCCTCCTTAACCGCCTTGGTGTAAGCGCTGGCCCGGTCGCGGCAGACGATCTCCGCGCTGGGATGGTCCTTGAGCCAAGCCGCGAACGTCTCTGACGTGCGGTCGGGCGGCACGTCCACGACCCGGGCGTCCTCGGCGTCGACCAGGACGGTGGCGTACGTGCAGCCTTTACGGAAGGCGAACTCGTCCACCTCTGGCACCCGCGGGGCCAGGTCCGGCACCGGCGGTGCCGGCAGGAGTCTGAGCAGCCGGGATTCGGCCCCGCAGCCAGCCGTGACCTCCGGCACGGCCGCGCGGCTGGACGGCCGGACGGCCGCCCAGCTCCACCGCGTCCGTCGGCAGAAGAACCACCGTGCTCGATACCGGATCATGACTCGTCTGTCGTCTAACGGCCGTTCGTCCAGGTCCGTTGGTACGAGCTGTGAACCTTTCTTGCGCGCTTCTGGCAGTCCGGGCACAGACCCAGTGGTCCGTTGGACAACGCGCCGCGCACTCGCAATGCGCGCCGGGCGCTCGCCCCTGCACGACCCTCGCCTGCTCTGGCCAATCGCGCACTACGGGCGCAGTGTTTTGTTGCCGGCGTGGTCGGGTGCGTGCCGTCGAGAGCGAAGTAGCGCAGGGCAGTGAACTGGGCCTGGATGCGGTTCAGCCAATGAGAAACCTTTAGTTCGGGCGACTGCTGGGGCAAGCCTGTGGCCTGCATGTTCCTGTCTTCGGCTCAGGTCGGCAGCCCTTGGCTGGCGTACTGCGGAATGTGGAGGCACATGTGGGCTGGTTTCGAAACGATGTGCGAGTGCGGTTTGTTCTCGGGCTGGCCGCGCTGCTGTCGGTATGTGTGCCCAGCGGGGCAGCGCAGGCAGCGCCGGTCTCGTGCCAGGGTGCCGACGTCCCTGTCACCGGTGCCGTGTCGGCGACGATGCACGGCACGTTGTGCGTGCCCGCAGGCCGTACGGCCGACACGGTGATGGTGCTGGTGCCCGGCGCGACGTACAACCACACCTACTGGGACTTCCCATACCAACCCGAGACATACGACTTCCGCCAGGCCATGAATGGGGCCGGCTATGCCACGTTCGTCGTGGACCGGCTTGGAACCGGCGCGAGCTCACGCCCGCCCAGCGCCGTGGTCACCGCGACCGTCCAGGCCGGGGCCGTGCACCAGGTGATCCAGGCCCTGCGCGGCGGCCGGATCGGCGGCACGGTCTTCCGCAAGGCCATCCTCGGTGGCCATTCGCTCGGCTCGCTGATCAGCGTCATCGAAGCGGGCACCTACAACGACGCGGACGCCGTGCTGCTCACGGGCATCACCCACCGGATCGTCGCCCCGAGGGTCGTGGACATCTTCACCTCGT
The DNA here is from genome assembly GCF_053596375.1 of Streptomyces sp. NPDC001709. Taxonomy (NCBI): domain Bacteria; kingdom Bacillati; phylum Actinomycetota; class Actinomycetes; order Kitasatosporales; family Streptomycetaceae; genus Streptomyces; species Streptomyces sp. NPDC001709. Next base: position 50,419 of record NZ_JBSFGB010000050.1, read on the forward strand.
CCTTCTACCCCGCGGCCCTGGACCCGGCATTCGCCGGAAAGTCCTACGACCCGGGGTATCTGACCACGAGGCCCGGCACGCGGGGCGCCGACTTCTACGCCCCCGCGACCACCGACCCGGCGGTGCTCGCCACGGATGAGGCGACCAAGGACGTGTTCAGCACCGTCGAGGCGCCCGATGGTCTCGGCGTGGCCGATCTCCTGCCGTACTCCAGCCAGATCCGGCACCCGGTCTTGCTCGCCGTCGGCGACCAGGACGGATTCTTCTGCGATTCTCTGAGCGGCAACTGCGCCAGCGCCGCGGCGCTCAAGGCCCAGGAGGACCCGTACTTCGGATCTGCGGCCTGTCTGCACACGTACGTCCAGCGCGGGGCGGGCCACGACCTGAATCTGGCCACCAACACCGTCCCCTACCAACGGGCGGTACGAGACTGGGCCGACGCGTTCGTCGGAACGGGGCTCGAACGGATCACACCGCCCGCGAAGGCCTGTGTCTAGGGCCGCGTCACGGGTACGGTGCGGACCACCCGGCCACCCGTAGCCCCAAGGCTACCGGCATGCCGAGGTCCGCACCCGGGCTGCTGACAATAACGTCGAGCTGGTGTTTCTGCCGACCTACGGCTCATGGCTGGCTGGATCGAGTCGGAGCTCGCGGCCCTGCGCTACTTCGCCCTCAACGGCCCCGACCACCGCACTCACGACGAGCAGAACGCCGCCGTCGCCGCCTACATCCGATGGCGCAACGCGCACCCCGCCCCACCAAAGCCGCCTGAGGAGTCCGCAGGACCTCTGCCCGTGCAGAACCATCCTCACGGGGGCCCGTCCGCCCTACGCCGTCACTCCGAGACGGGCATGACCAGCGTCTCCACGAAGTCGACAGCGCCTTCACGCCGGTAGAAACGCAGAGCGCCGTCGTTGCCTGCCATGACGGAGATTTTCATGACCTGGACACCTGACTCGGCGAGACGCTCACGCGCCGCTCTGACAAGGGACTGCCCGACTCCGGCGCCGCGAGCCTCGTCATCGACCACGAGGGTTTCCAGGACGCCGACGTGGTCCCCCCACTGCCATGATCCCGGGGCGTGGAGGATGCGCACCACCGCATAGCCGAGCAGGTGATCCCCGTCCCGAGCGACCAGTACCGCGGTGCGCGGCTCCCGCATCCATTCGAGGTACTGTTCCCGCCGCAGACGCCATGAGTCCTCGGGCGAGCGAACCGCGCCCAGGGCCGTCAGATGCGCGGCCTCCCGGCTGTGGTGGAGCAGGAGCTGCCCCCAAAGGCGCTCCAGACAGTCCACCTCAGAGGGAGCCAAGACGTCGATCACGGGATTCACGCCGGGAAGCGTAGCCAGCAAGAGTGCCTTGGCCCCAATCGATTACCGGGTCAACCATCCGAGCTGAGCACCAGCCCATGATCTTCAGCCGCCGTTTCGCATGATGGGCCAGACCAGGGCACATCGCTGACAAAATCCTACCGCCCGGCAAACCCCCCTGAACCTGCCCACCGGGCTGCCTCGAACGCATGTCGACATCTTCGAACGCTAGGGTGACAGGCGCCTGGGGTTGCCCGTCCTAGGCAGCCGGGCTGTCGGCGCAGGACCTGTTCGCACTCGTGCGCCGGCTCCGGCAGCTTCGGCCCAGCGCCCGACAACGACGTCGCCCTGCTCTGGCGAGCGCGCCGACGTGGTGAGAGAAAGGTACGTGCATTCCATGCACAGCGCCCGCCAGCGCACTGGTGTCAGACATGGCGTACCCATGCCGCGCCTTGGTGAAGGCCGTTCCGGGAGCCACCCGGCGATATCCGTGTCGGACGGACGGGACGTCTTCCTTGCACACGTCCTGCCGCAGACCCCCGCCAGTGTGGCATCGGCGACGGAACACACCCGGGACCAACGGTGACGGGCAGATACCGGTCCATGCAGCACACCCGGGACCCAGACACGCCGCCGGGGCCGGCGGATGGCTGGAGCAGGGCCGCCCCATCCGGCCCGGTCCCCGCCCCGGTGACCCATGACGCCGTACCCGCCCAGCCCCCTGTCAGTGCTGAGGACGTCGCGCTGGTGCGGGCCAGCCTGGCGGTTGTCGCACCTCACGTCGCCGAGCTGGCCGTGTACTTCTACGACATCCTCTTCGCGCGTTATCCATCGGTCAGGGAGTTGTTCCCGGCCGAACTCGACGTCCAGCGGGAGCGTCTGGTGCGCGCTCTGCTGCGCATCGTGGAGCTGGTCGACGACCCCGCCAACCTCATCGCGTTCTGCTCCCGTCTGGGCCGCGACCACCGCAAGTTCGGCACGCAAAGCGCTCATTACCCGGCCGTCGGCGAATGCCTGCTGCAAGCCCTCTCCCACTACGCGGGCCCGGCCTGGAGCCCGGAGTTGGCGGCGGCTTGGCGGCGCGCCTACACCGCTGCCGCGGACGTGATGGTCCGCGCCGCCGAGGAGGACGCACATCACCGGCCGGCCGTGTGGGACGCACACATCGTCGAGCACGTGCACCGCGGACACGGAATCGCCGAGATCACCGTCCAGCCACAGCTGCCGTACCCCTTCGTGGCGGGCCAGTACGTGAGCATCGAGACGCCCTGGGCGCCGAGGCTGTGGCGGCATTACTCCCCCGCGCACGCCCCACGGCCCAACTCCCAGCTGACCTTCCACGTCCGTGCGGTGCCCGGAGGCACGGTCAGCAACGCGCTGGTCCACCACGCCCGTCCGGGAGACCCCGTCCGGCTGGGCCCGCCAGAAGGCGATATGGTGCTGCGTCCGACCGCCGGACGGGACCTGCTCTTCGTCGCCGGCGGCACCGGCCTGGCTCCGATACGCTCCCTGATCGAGCAGGCGGCCCGGAACGGCATCGGCGACGCACGGGAGGTCAGTCTGTTCATCGGCGCCAGAACGGCGGACGAACTGTACGGGCTGGATGACATGCTGCGCATGTCCCAGCGCTACCACTGGCTCCGCGTCCGGGCCGCGGTCTCCCACGAGCGCATCGTGGGCCTGGAGGGCACCCTACCCGAGGTATTGGCGGAATTCGGCCCCTGGTACCGGCACGAGGCGTACCTGTGCGGCCCACCGCAGATGCTCGGCGAAGCCGTGCAGGCCCTGCGGCATCACGGTGTCCCGCCTCATCACATCCACTACGACCCCTGGGATGTCCCCGTCCTGACCGCCCCTCTGGGGCCGCCCCCGCCTGAAGAGGAGACCGACCAGCTGTGAACAGCCCCGAGACGAACGGCTCCTTCGGTGAACGACTGCTGCAGCAGCAGCTCGGCACCGCTGACCGAGCGGCCGACTTCTACGACCGCCAGGTACACCCCTACCTGACACCCGCCATGCGGGAGTTCATAGCCCGGCAGACCATGATGTTCCTGTCGACCGCCGACTCCCGAGGAGCCTGCGACAGCAGCTTCCGCTCCGGGCCGCCGGGATTCTGCGTCTCCCTCGACGACCGCACTCTGACCTACCCCGAATACCGGGGCAACGGTGTCCTGGCCAGTGCGGGCAACATGACCGAGAACCCGCACCTCGGCATGCTGTTCATGGACTTCACTCATGATCACATAGGGCTGCACGTCAACGGCACAGTGCGCCTGTACACCGACCGCGACCTCCGCGCGTGGTACCCGCATCTGCCGACCGACACCGCGCCCGGTCGCCAACCCCACCTGTGGGTCCACCTCACCGTCGACGAAGCCTACGTCCACTGCTCCAAGCACATCCCCCACTTGGAACCGGCCCCGCGCCCCCGCCCGACCACGGACCGAAACCGTCCCAAGGACAGCGCCTACTTCACGGAGTCCGCCCCCTCTCACCAGGCCCCCGACGCGGCAGACGCCGACACCGGCCGGACCTCATGGCGACACCGCTTGGGGCTCCGCCACTGATTCCGCTCATCTAGCCGCTCCGGCGACACCTGACCCCAAACGCCTGGGCCGCAGGATGCGTTCGCACAGCACCCTGATCGTCTCAACACCGTTGGCCGTACGCAGTGACTCCAGCAGGGAGCAGCCACAGACAGTGGCTGCACGCCCTGGGCAGACACCCGGGCGTACCCGTCGCTCGACCGGCTACACCACTCCGCGGGGCACCATCGGGAGGTCTATGCGGGCCTCGTTGATCACCTGCTGGTTGCTGCCGGTGAGTCTCTTTCTGTGCCCCCTGCGGCAGTTGATCGTAGATGTCAAACAAGACCGATCGCGTCCATGCGCGCGCTCTGCGAGCACGCGTTCACGCACCTGAAGAAGTCGGAGAAGTCCGAATCAGCCCTGCAGGTTCTTGGACAGCTGCGCCGCGCCCAGCACCTCGCTCGTTGGAGGGGCGGCGATCTTGGGGGCGCTGCCGTAGGCGGAGTAGGTGGTCTGGATGCCGGCCTTGTAGGGCAGGCCGGGGTCGCTCACGCGGACCGATCCGCCACCGCTCACGGTCGTGACCACGCTCGCCGGTCACGCGGCGGTGCGGATCGACGACACCTTCTCATCACCCGCCCCGGCCGCTACACGATCGCCGACGCCCCTTCCGCCCCACCTCGGGTTCTGATCCACGGGCGGACGAAACGGCGACGTCGGCGACTGCCTGCTCGGCATGCTGCCGCTGCTGGCGGTCGTTCCCGCCGGGCCGGCGACCCGCGCGGCACTGGACCTGCCCACCACCGAAGCCACCCGCGACGAACCCGGCCAGGACGCCGTCCCGGAGCGGCTGCTGGGCCTCTTCCTCGTACTGAAGTTGCGCGCCTGGTACCAGGCGCCGTCCGATCCGCTGATCGGCAAGGCGCTGCGTCTGCTGCGCGAGGATCCTGCCCGTCGGTGGACGGTCGCCGAGCCGGCCGCCCGGGTCGGCATCTCCCGTGCGGCGTTCGCCGCCCGCCTCTCCGCGCTGGTCGGCGAGCTCACGCTCACCTTCCTCACCGGCTGGCGCATAGCCCTGGCGGCGGACCTGCTACAGGACGCCGAGACGACAGTCGCCGCCGTGGCCCGTGAGGTCGGGTACGAGGACCCCTTCGCCTTCAGCGTGGCGTTCAAGCGCACCCCGTCCGGTTCACTCAGACCGCGTGAGCGAGCCCCTTCACGCCAACCTGACGGACAGTAAGGCTTCTGTGGGGCTCCCCTCGCACTTCCCCCAGCCCCTCTCACCACCGCGCACTCGAACTCGCGCCGCGAACCGCCGGCGGATCGACCTTCCCTCGGCGACCCGCACCCCGTCCCGACCGTGCTGCTCGATCAGCGCGCGGCAGCCCACGTCACGGCTCGCCCCGCCCACGCCTCGGAGCCGCGGCCCCTCCCCCGCCCACGGGACCGAGTGACTGCCGCCCAAGGCCGTGGGTGAGGTGCGGCCCCGGTACTCAGGCCGCCGCCAGGACGTCGACCACGTAGACCAGGGTCGACCGGGCCGGAACGCCCTTGCGGTCACTCGATCCGTATCCCAGGCCGGGCGGGACGACCAGCAGGACCCTGCTGCCCACGCGTGCGCCGACAAGCGCGCGGTCCCAGCCCTCGATGACATTGCCGCGGCCGATGACCACTGTCGTCGGACTGTGGGCCGCCCAGGAGGAGTCGAAGAGCGTCGCCTGGTCCTTCCCCCGGTTCGTCTCCCAGACGGCGCCGGAGTACTGGATCACGATCGACTGCCCGGCCTTCACGAGCGCCCCGGAGCCGCGGACGAGCGTCTTGTCCACCAGATGCTTCGGTGCCGCGGTGTCGGGCACGGTGATGGGCGCGGGCCCGGGGCCGGCCGCCACGCGGGGAAGGGCGTCCGGTGTCTCCGCCTGGTGCCCCTCGGCGGCCAATCGGGCGGGGACGATCTTCATGATGTCGACGGCGAACACCACCGTGTCGGTGGCCGAGACGCCGAGTCGGGCGTTGCCGGTCGCCCCGTAGGCGGCCTCCGGCGGTGCCACCACCAGGACGCGAGATCCCGCCCGCTGCCCGAGAACGGACCGGTCGAGCGCCGGTATCACCGCGTCGCGGCCGACGGGGAAGACCTTGGGGCCTGCGGCCTTGCCGTACGTACCGGGTACCGAAGTCCCGTGCTTCCAGGTCTTCGCGGTGTAGTTGACGATCACGACATCGCCGTTCTCCGCCTTTCGCCCCTTTCCTTCATGTACGGGGGTGACGACGAATCTGCCGCTCGGCTTCTTCTTCGGGATGGCGATCTCGGCCTTGTGGCCGAACTCCCCCGAAACGCGGGGCAGCGCCGTGTCCGAACCGACGGGGTCCGGGACCGGGAGCCGGTGCTGTACGGGAACCGCGGGCACCGGCAGGGGGCGGTGAGTGGACTGCGCGGCCGGGGCGGATTCGTGTCCGCTGCATCCGGCCAGCAGCAGGATCGAGAGAGCGAGAAATGAGGAGTATGAGGTGATTCGACGCATGACGTTCTTGTTCGAAGTGGTGGGCGGCCGCCGTGTGGAGGCGGCCGACTGAGGTGAGGAGATCCCGGATTACGGGGTGCTGCCGCCGGCCGGCCGAGACGTGGTGATACCGGCGCTCGACCGGTCCGTTCTCGGGCAGCGGGCGGGATCTCGCGTCCTGGTGGTGGCACCGCCGGAGGC
>NZ_JBSFGB010000051.1:0-56041 GCF_053596375.1 Streptomyces sp. NPDC001709
ATCCACCGCCATCGGGATACCTCATTCTCCCGGCATAGCGCGGCCCACGGCAGCCGTCACGACCCGACGTAACCCGCACCGTTAAAGATCTCTAGCGACGCGTGCCTGTTGTACGGCTCGTCGCAGTACGGCCACGGCTCGCCGGCGGGCCACAGGAGCGGCCCGCCGGCGAAGCTGTCGTGCACGGTCGGCGACCCGGGCCCGTGGGTGCGGCCGGGTCGCCGTGCGCGCCAGCGGAGCCAGCTGAGGGAAGAGCGCGGTGATGTCGAACGGCCGCGGCGGGGTGGTAAATATGGCGCTGATGGCGGTGATGCTGCCAGCAGCGTCTGACAATGGGTGTACCGATCCCGGTCAGCTGACACCACACAGCTTCCCTGAGTCAGCAGGCAGACCAGAGGAAGATCCCAGCAACATGGAGTCCGGCCAGGTAGATCGTCGCGCTCTTCTCGTAGCGCGTGGCGATGCCCCGCCTCCACCCAGACCAGCAACGCCTCCTCACCCACATCGGCATCACAGGCTGAGACCGACGTGCCAGCATGTCTCCGGTGCATGGCTTCGACGCTCCTTCCGTGCCGCACAAAGCCACTTACCGTCAATTGCATGGCCCACGGGGTGTTTCACACAGGTACGGCATAGAGATCAACCTGACGCGCGAAGACCTCGAGCACCCGGTGGTTTCGTTCCATGGGGTCCTGTTCAGCGGCTCTTCACATCGGACGCCAGCCCACCGGCTCGTGCGCCAGCCGCCGGACACGGTGTCACGCGGTGCGCCTTCGCAGCCGTAGCGCCGGCACCACTGGTCAGGCTCGACGACCCGGCAGGCCAGCACCGCCCGATCTGGTTCGAGCCGTTGGCCGGTGACGACGAGGCCGAGCTCGTCAACCCGGCAGAACGTGGTCAGATCAGGGCTGGTGAAGCCTGCACGAGGCGTACCTCGGGCACGTCGAGGTCTTCCAAAGGAGGTGCACAGAACCGGAAAACTCGATCCGACTCAGGTTGTCCCGCTCGTCTTCGGCGGCAGCCGAGGACGACTGGTTTACTAAGCGCGTATCCGTTGCCCTCAGCCCGGTGGGAAGAGCACAGGCATTTCTCCGGCTGGCGTCCCGGGACGTCAGCAATTCCTGCATATCCGCGGACATCCGGGCGGCGGTCGGGTCGTCGAACGGGAAGTACGCGCATAATCCTCGAACTTCGAGGTCAGCGCGGCCAAGCTGTAGTGGTGACGGGGCGCGCCTCGCCCCCGGTCAGACGCCCGGCACCGCGACCGGCCTGGCCAGCACCTGGTCCAGGACGTCGGCGAGGAACCGTGCCGGATCCGGGACCGGCGCCGTCACCCGCATCGCAATGATCGCGTCCGGTCGTACGAGCAGGGCTCCGTCGTCGGACAGCCAAGGTGCGGAGACCCGGTGTGCCGGCAGGCCGACGTGCGCCGCACCGGCGAGCCACCGGTCGCCCGCGGCGCCTACCAGCAGGGTCCACCGGGACGCGACCAGGTCGAGCGTGGAGACCCCGTCGACCCACGCGTGGGGCACCCGTGAACCCGGCGACCCGTCCAGCGCCACCGCCAGGTCCACCGTGGACGGGAGTTCCGGCTGTGGGTCGACGACGGCGGCCGAGTCGTACCGCTGGCCGAGGTGTACGACCGGCGCCGCCCAGACCCCCGCCGCCGCCCTGGCGGCGTCGGCTTCGGGTCCACGCCCCCAGTGCAGCTCCGGATCGGCGAGCCTGCGCATGGCCTGGTCCAGCGTCGCCGCGGCGACCGGCTCGCGCTCTTGCGCGTAGGTGTCGAGCAGGCCGGCACCGGCCTCACCGTGGTGGACGGCGGCCAGTTTCCACGCCAGATTGTGGGCGTCGGCGACGCCGGTGTTGAGGCCGAACGCGCCCAGGGGTGCCACGGTGTGCGCGGCGTCGCCCACGAGGAACACGCGGCCGACGGCGAAGCGGTCGGCCAGGGAGCTCCGGGGCCGCCACGGCAGAACGCTGCGCACCTCGACGTCGAGGCCGGGATCGCCGACCGCCGCCCGGATGACCGCGACGCAGCGCTCGGGCGTGAAGTCATCGGGCCGCTCGCCCCCGTCGATGTCGCAAGCGATGTGGAAGACCCAGTTCCTCTCGCCGTCGACGGTCACCAGTAGGCCGGGCGCCTCCGGCGTGGTGATCGTGCAGGTACCGAAGGACATCCCCCGCAGTTGGGGTCGCAGATCGGCCCGGAACAGGATATTGATCTTCGACTTGCCCAAGTCGCCCGCCCCGGAGGTGCCCACGCCGAGCGCGGTCCGCACGGCGCTGTGCGTGCCGTCCGCGGCCACCACGTGCGCGCAGCGCAACGAGTAGCGGCCGTCGGGCCCCTCCAGTTCGACGTCGACCCCCTCGGCGTCCTGTGCGATGCCGAGCAGGCGGGTCGACCAGCGCAGATCCGCTCCGCGGCGCGCCAGGTCGGCCGCCACCACGGCGTCGAGGCGGTCCTGCGCGCAGACGCCGCGCAGCCTGAACGGCGTCGTGTCCAGTTCAGCGGCGGACGGAGTCGCCATGGCCACGGTCACGACGTCGCCCGAACCCAAGTCGACGACGGTCCGCGCCACCGCCTTGCCCGCGGCGCCCCGGAGGTCGACCGCGGCGGCGTCGACGGCGGCGTCAAGCCCGAGTTCGCGCAGGACCTCGACGGTGCGCGCCCCGATGCCGGTGGCGCGCGGGTGGACGGACGGCCCGGACCGGCGTTCGACGAGCACGGCGGGGACGCCGTGGTGGGCGAGCAGCGCTGCGGTGAGCAGCCCGACACTGCCGCCTCCGACGACGAGCACCGGCACTTCTGGATACACTGTTTCCGTCATGGTTACAGCGTAGCCAGAAGATAGGATGCCGGGCAACGAGGAAAGGAACCACCAGATGACCGAGCCTGCTCCTTCAACGGTGTGGACCAGGCCTCGCCCCGAACCGCGCCGACGCGCGCCAGGGGTGGACCAGTACGTGGCCGCCGCGCTGGCCGTCGCCGACGCGGAGGGCTTGGCCGCGGTCTCGATGCGCCGGGTCGCGGGCGACCTCGGTTCCGGGACGGCCACCCTCTACCGATACATCGCCAACCGCGACGAACTGATGGACCTGATGGTCGACGCGGTGCAGGGCGAGGACCCGCTCCCCGAGCCCACGCAGGACTGGCGCACCGACCTGGCCGCGGTCGCGCACTCGCTGCGCACGACGCTGCTGCGGCACCCATGGTTGGCAGGAGAGCTGGCAGGCCGGCCCTCACTCGGCCCCAACTCGTTGCGACGGTCCGAATCCGCGCTGCGCGCCGCCGTCGCGCTCACGCCCGACATCACCCTGGCCTCACAGGCGCTCGGAGCCGTGCGCGCGTACGTGCTCGGCTCGGTGGCCACACAGCAGGCTGCTCGGCGCGCCGAGCAGCGCACCGGCTTGACCGAGGAGCAGTGGCAGCGCAGCGTCGGACCCTATATCAGCGAGGTCCTCGCGGCGGGCGAGCACCCGATGCTGGCCCGCCGCGTCCACGAAGGCGAGGAGCTCGACCCTGACGTCGAGTTCGCGTTCGGCCTGGACTGCGTGCTCGACGGTCTCGCAGCCCGATTCGGTCGCTGACCTTCAGCACGGCTACCGGTTCACAGTTCCCGACCGCTGCACCCTCGTCTGTGAAGAGCCTGTTCAGCCCACCCTGACCTTCCACGGCCCGTCAGGGCTCAAGGTCGACGGCTTCTTGCGCTCGGGATGTCGAGCGGCACTGAGACCTGGTCGCCTGCCGCCGCGACAGGCGACGGGCGACTGCGTCGGCGGTCAGAGCCCCGGCCCGCAGAATCGTCGCGAGGCCGGCGACGAGGTGCTCGTGCGCGATGTGCCACCCCATTAGCAGAACCTCGATCAGGGCTCGGGTGCCCTCTGCGTCGCCGTGGGCCTTGACGGCCGCCGCCCACCACGCGTTGTGCACCGGGGTCAACCTGCCTGCGAAGCGGGCTTGCTCCAGCGCGGTCGCACCGGGGAAGGCGCCCGGCTTGCGGATCAGGGCTTCGAGGTAGTGGTCCAGTTCCAGGCGACAAGCGCCCTTGGTGATCAGCCGCTCGTGCCGGGCCACTTCCGCGTTCTTGTCGTAGACCACCAGGTGAGAGGCGTGCAACAACACCCTAACCCGCCTGCCGATCAACCGGACCGGCACCGAGTAGCGGTTGGTGCGGACCACGATCTGGCTGTAGCGGTCGACGCGTGGGGTGAACACCCGCCCGGTCTTGAACGGCTCCTCCGGCAGCGGCATCAGCAGCCGCCACTCGACCTCGAAGTACTCGTCGATCGTCCGCGGCCGCGAACCGATTCGGCGCTGGCCGTCGTGCCGGTCCCATTGCTCGACCAACTCGTTCAGCTCCGCTAGTGTCCTGCGCCAGTAGCGCTGTGACCGCGAAGGTTCACCGGGTTGGGTCGTACCGATGGCTCCCTGCACCAGTACAGTCGGCGCACTGAAGGAGCAGAGGAGTCTCGGTGCGCAAGAGAGACAGCAACGCTGATGGCCAGGGGCAGCGGGCCGTGGCCATCAGGTGGATACAGGTCGTGCTGTTCGGAGTCGTAGTCCTGCTGGTCGGATTCCGTGTCTGGGAGCGGGAGCATGGTGGTGGTTCGAGTTCGATCGTGTTCGGGCTGATGGCCGCATCGGCGCTGTCCATCGGCGTGCTGGAACGCTATCGGGCAAACGCCGCCAAACGATCTCGGTGACTCACCTTCCACCGGTTCAGGCCGCTACTGACAGGGGTCGGCCACCCCAACGGATGCCTTTCTCACTGCGGATGCGGGCGCGCTCACGCCGTTGGGCGGCCAGCACGTCGGGATGCCGGGCGTTCTTGTTCCGCCAGCGCAGATAGGCGTGCAGGGCGCATGTCTGCGCCCGGGACGCATAAGCCGGGGTGAAGCACAGCTTGACCTTGTTCATCTTCGCCCAGCGGCGGATGTCGGCGCCTTTGTGGGCGGATAGGTTGTCCAGGATGACGTAGATCGGAGCGCCGTCAGGCCGGGCAGCCCGGATCGATTTCAGCGCGGCCAGCGTGTTCGCGGCCACCCTTCTTGCGGCGGTTGACGCCCCACAAGGTCTCGTCGCCGATCGAGTGGCAGCCGTGGAAGTAGCGCACTCCATGGGTGCGGGGTAGGTCGCGGGATGCCGCTCGGGCCGGCCTTGCTCGGCCCAGCACGATCCGGCGGTGGGCCGGATGCCGAGCGGCCCGAAATCGTCGAACGCGAATACACGGTCCGGGAAACGCTCCAGCACCTCCTCGATGCGGTCCAGCTTGGTGTCACGCTCGGGGTCGGGCGACTCCTTCCATGTCTTGGTCCGCTGGAAGGTGACGCCGCGGCGGGCGAGCAGGCACCGTAACGCCTCGCGTCCGATCCGGATGACGCGGCCGTGCACTTTGCGCAGGTAGGCGGCGAGTTTGCGCAGTGACCAGCGGGTGAAGGGCTGGCCGAGCTTGGTCGGGCGGGTGGTGGCGGCACCCGGTTCCCGCCGGCCGAGGCCAGCAGCATCATCGCGCCGCCGGTAGCGCACCGAACTGGTACTGCCCCAGCGCATGAGCTGCTGCAGCTTCTGACCCTCCCGGTCGGTTAACCTGCGCACACGGATAGGCTCAGCCACCACACCCCCAGCAATCGCATGGACGTCACCGCCCATCCACCCGCCGGAACCACCACCCCGGCCAACCTTCCCGGTCAGAGCACCAGCCAGGGCAACGCCCCGGCGAGCGCATCAGATGTGCTGCTCGGGGGGAAAGCCCGTCCAGCGCAGCTCGGTGGGCAGATGCCTCATGTCGTTGGCGATGAGGACGGAGGCCGGCCGACTGGGCGCGTATCGGATGACCGTGAGTGCCGCGTTGCAGTGATTGAGGCCGAGCCAACGCCACTTCGGCGCATGCATGGCGTCCCGGACGAGCCAGGCGACAAGGAAGTTGTGAGTGACGACCAGCTCGTGCCGGTCCTCTTCGCCGTCCACCGGTCCGGTAAACAGATCCAGCGCCTGGCGGGCCAGCGCAGGTCCGTGCTCCCGCTCCTCGTCAGTGGCACCAGCGAGAAACCGGAGATAGTAGTCTGCCGATTCCTCCGGAAGCTCGCCCCTTTCTGGCATATAGGGTACGTAGTCACCGGCAACCTCTGAGACCTGCAGAGGGACGTTCTTCAGTTGGTCGCCAATCAGGTGTGCGGTCTCCTCTGCCCGCGACAGCGGACCGTGGTGAATGGCTGCGAAGGGGATGTCCCGGAGGCGTTGGCCGAGCAGCGTGGCCTGTCGACGGCCACCCTCTGTCAGCCCGCTCTCGTCCGGCGATGCCTCGCCGTGCCGGACGAGATAGAGGTAACGGGTGGCCGTGCCGGTCATCTCAAACTCCTCTGCGCTCACTAGCGATCTTGTACATCAATGGACGCTGCCTCCTCCGTGCCGGTTCCCTCTACCCGTCAAAGAGACAGGATCTAGGCCGAGTTGGCAGATCGCCAACTGGGAGGAGACCGATCCGTCCGGCACGCTCAGCCGAAGGATGGTCGCCGGGGTGGGGACCCACTGGGCGCCGGTCTGGGACGTGATGCGGACGCTTGGCGAGTTGCATGGCCCAGAGCACGTGCGTCTCGTGGTCTGGTTTGACTGATCACGGAACCGGCTTCTGCCCCTCGACACAGCTTGACTTCCCCACACAGCTTGACTTCCCCACACAGCTTGACTTCCCCTTTGGGAAGCCACTGAGCACGTAGATGGGCACACGGTTCCGTGCGAGCCGTCCCACTCGGCATGCCGGCAGGCTCCGGCCAGCGGCGTCACGCCGTCAGCGCCGCCTCCACCTTCGCCAGTTCCTCCTCCGGATCGACCGCCCGGGACAGTACGTCCAGGTCGTCCCAGTTGTAGTGGGCGCTCACGTCGTCGTCCCAGCGCGCGGCGGCGGTCCGCAGCGGCTCGATGGCTTCCGCGAGGCGGCCCAGCCGGTGCAGGACGAGTCCGTAGTACCCCGCGGCCTCCGTCCTGTACGCGGAGTCGCCGCCTTGTTCCCACGCCATGCGGAGAAGCGGTTCCGCCTCGGGGTACGCGCCGCGCTGGGCCTTCAGCTTGCCAGCGAGCATGGCGTTCAGCGGGGACCCATCAGAGGCCGCGCGCGCGTACCAGCGCTCGGCCTCCTGGTAGTCCCGGTGGTGCTCGGAGAGCCACCCCATCTTGCGGCACGCGTCGTGGTGGCCCGCCTCTGCGGCTGTCCGGTACCACTGGTCGCGCAGCGCGGGCCTGCGCAGCGCGCCGTACAGCTCCGCGAGGTCGTACGCCGCCTGTGGGTCCCCGGCCAGCGCGGCAGGCTCGATCCAGCGGACCAGGTGACGGGCGGCCGCGGCGCCCCAGTCACCGAGGATCTTCCCGTACGCGTACGAGGCGTGCACGTCGCCCGCCTCGGCTCGCTCGCGCAGCATTGGCAGTCGGCGCAGGTCCTTGCCCGGGGCGACGGCGCCGCCCTCTCGGATCGCGGCGATCCGGGTGAGCTGCTCGACGACGTCCTCGTCGTCCTCGCCGACCTCCCGGAACCAGCGCTCGGCCTCCTCGTACCGCCGCTGCCGCTTGCACAGGATCCCGAGGTTCCACTGGCTCGGCCGATGCCCGTGGGCGGCTGTGAGGCCGTACCAGCGCTCGGCGTCGTCGAGGTCGCCGCGCTGCTCGTGCAGGACACCGAGTGCGTACGCAGCGCCTTCGTAGCCCTCCTCGTGGGCTTGGAGCAGCAGGCCACGGGCCTCGGGCCAGGACGCCTCGCCGCCGGTCTCCGTCAGGAACACGGCGTGGTCCACGCGGGCGGAGGCACTGAGCGCAGAAGCCCTGCGGTAGTAGCCAGCTGCCTCGGTCGCCAGGCCCGGGTAGTCACGGAAGTGCTGTTCCAGGGCGAAGAGCGGGCGCAGCGCCTCAGCGGCGGCATCCCCGTCCCCGGCGGCCTCGGCGGCATCGAGCCCCGCCGCGACGCGGTCGAAGTCCTCCCGGATCGACCTGAACAGCTGCGCCCAGCGGAAGACCGCGATATCGCCCAGATCGATGTCGCTCAGCAGGAACTTCGCCGCCTCCTCGAGTCGCCCCTCGGCCGCGAGCAGTTTGCCGAGCTCGATCTTGCAGTCGAGGTGGCGCCCACCCTCCCAGCCGCGGCGGAACCATTCGGCGGCCTCCGGATTGCCGTCCTCGCGGAGCAGTACGCCGAGTCCGTAGGCGCACCCGGCGTGCCGGTCGGCGACGGCGCGGTAGATCGCGTCCGCGGCCTGCCGATCACCCCGGATCTTCCGGTACCGGGCAAGGGTGTAATGCGAGAAGGCATCACCGGCCGCCACGGCCTGCTCCCAGTACGGGATGCCCTCGTCCACGTGCGAGCGCAGCACGAAGAAGTCTGTATGCCGACGGGCGGTCTTGGTGTCACCGGCGCGGGCGGCGGCGACGAGCGCCTCTCCGTGGGCCTGTATGTCCTCCGTCATGATCACATCGTGCCAGGCAGCGCCAAGGGCCAGCCACTGGGTACCTGTTGCCGTCCGGCAGAGCCGGTGCGCAAGGGACCGTCTCGACACGGCCGGGTCCGTCGAGGCGCGGTCCGGCCCCGACGTCGAGTTGGAGGCACATCCACCACGCTGGCCCCAACACGAGGTCTACGACGCGGCACGCGCTGCGCAGGAGAACGGACTCGAGATCCCCGGCAAGCGGCCGGACTGCTGGGGAGCGCGCGGCTAACGGCTGGGCTGGGAGCCCGACTGGCTCTCCACGACCGCCGGCCGCTGGAACAACCCGTACAGCTGGCTCCACGCCGCCGACGACGGCGACTTTGAGCTGTAGCACCGCCCCGGGACAGCCGCTCTGCTTGCCGACGTCGTCTGCTGCCCCGGGACCCATCCCAACCCGTACGAGACGAGAGGGAGATCCTCATTATGGGCTCAGTTCTGCACGCACAGGCCCGGTTCGGGCAGCGTGCACTCTTACTGACCACCGCCGCCATTCCGCTGACCGGCTGGACCGTTTACGCCATCGCCCTGCACCGGCGCCTGGCCGCCGCGAAGAAGGACCCGCTCACCAGGCTGCTGCGCCGCGACGCCTACACCGCCTTGGCCCGGCAGATCCCGTCCCGCAACGGCGACGACGTGTGCATGGTCCTGGTCGACGCCGACCACTTCAAGGACGTCCACGACACGCTCGGGCACCCGGCTGGGGACGCCTTCCTCGCCGCGTACGGCACCCGGCTGACCGCCTGGGCAGGCCGCAACGCGTCCGTCGGCCGGTTGGGCGGTGACGAGTTCGCTTTCGTGCTGCCGATGTCCCGCGACCGCCGCGAGGCTCGACTCGCGACGCTGGTGACGATGCTGCACACGCCGTCGTCCTGGACGACGGCCAGGTGGTGAACGTCGCCGCATCGGTCGGCGCCGCGACCCCGGACGTGATCGGCAGCCGCGACCTGTCCCTGCTGCAGCGGGCCGCCGACGCCGCCCTGTACGACGGCAACCACTCCGGCCGCGCCCACCTCGCCACCGCCGCACACACCACAGTCCCATCCATCAACGGACGCCGGGCCGGGCGTCCCGGCACGGCGACGTGGGGGCATGCGGCATGAGCACCGGAACCCTTCCGCCGGCGGGCGACTGGCTCCACGGCATCAGCGTCAAGCAGCCGTGGGCCGCGTGCATCGCGCCGGGGCCAAGACGACCGAGAACCGCCCGCAGCGCTGGTCCTGGCGCGGCTGGCTCCTGCTGCACGCGGGCCTGCAGGTCGACCAGCCCGCCCTGTGCCTGCCGCTGGTCGCCCGCACGATCCACGGCTGCGACCTGCCGACCGGCGCCGTGATCGGCGTCGCCCGGCTGACCGGCTGCCGCCAGGACCCGGACGGCTCCCCGCCCTGCGGGCCGTGGGCAGAGCCCGGCCGGTGGCGCCTTGAGCTCACGGACGTCCAGGAGCTCGCCCTGCCGATTCCTGCGCGCGGGCAGCTCGGTCCCTGGAAGCCGACCGAGGACCTGGTCGCGCAGGTACGTCAGCAGCTGCCCGACCTGCGGCCGTGAGCACCCGCCGTCGACCCACACCCGCACCGCCCGAGCCGCCCGCCGTACCGGTCCAACTCTGGACTGGCACGACGGGACGCACTTCGCCTGGCCCGAGCGGTGCGTGCTGCCCCCCGGCGCGTCCAGGACGTCGTCCTGAACACCCCCGGCGCCCGTGAACTGCTCGCCAACCTCGCCGACCTTCCCGCCGGGCCGCGCCGCATCGCCATCGCATGCGCAGGCGGCAAGCACAGGGCAGGTGGCCTCACGGAACTCCTGGCCCGCGAACTCCGCGACCGCCAGGGCGACGTCGAACACCTCCACATCCATCTGCCACGCGTGCTCACCACGACCGACCCCACCCGCACCACCACCGAGCAGGAGCCCCCGATGTACGTCGCCGGAATCGACGGCGCCGCTGCAGTGCAGTTCGACTGAGACCTCGTCGCCTGTTCCTGAGCCACATCTCCCTTGGGCTGGGCCACCGAATCGCCAGCAACACGTGCGGCCCGGACCGTGACGTCCTGGCCGCACGCCCGAAGCCGCGCTGGATCCGCAGGAGCAACTCTTCCGACGACCAGTCGGACGGACACGCGCCGCCCGGTGCAGTACCGAGGCGGCGCGTCACATCACAACGGAGCGAGCGGTGCCTGATGCGGCATTAGTAAAGGATCCGCGGGCTCTGCACATTCATGTAGTAATGCAGCCCGGAACCGAAATCCGCCCAGAAACCGACCTGCACTACCACCGGCCCCCCGGTCTTGGCAATGTCCACCGAGGCTCGGTTGAAGTAATGGTTCCCGGATCCACCTGGGACCCAACTGCCGGTCCACTGGTCGGCACACCCGTAGTCGAACAGCCACCTGCCGGTGTCAGCATCCACGAGCTGTGCGCAGGGGTCAGACGGGTAGGCGTTGTTGACTCCGACCCCCGCAATGATCGAGGAGGGGTCATTCGCGTTGTAGGCGATGCAGGCGTCTATGTTGGCGCCGCCCCAGTTCGCCCACGAGTGGTTCGGCGTGTTGTCGGACCGGCACGCGTAGCCAGCTTCCTGCGCGGAGGCGGCGGGTGCCACGGACAAGATGCCTGCCACGGCGGCACCGAGTGCAGCCGACGTGGCAAGAAACCGCTTGAGCATGAGGTCTCCTCTATTCGTGGACATACCCCGAAAGCTTCGGAGGCATGGTCGTACTGGCTTGTCCGGCTTATCCTCCGCAGGTCGTGGCCCGCTCGCGACGTACTGCCATCCCTTGTGTCACGGCGGCTCGAAGCGCGCTCGCCGCGAACCTGTGCCAGGAAACCGAAGAAACAATCAACTCTGCGGCCTCGCTGTGGTCCTGAGTGGAGGCCAAGTGTGTCTTCGACGATGACCCTCTCCTCCGGCTTCCGCCGGAGGAGACCCTGGGTCACCTTGGCCTCCGGCGCCGTGCCGGAGGCCCCATCGTCGCGACCAACAATCGTCTCTCCGCACCCCGACGGCCAGGCTTTTGCGCGAGGATGCAAAGGATCCACGACCAGCACGGCCAGGGAACCGCGCCAAGGGATGCCACGTTGATACAGATCCGCCTGACGACCGACGACCTCGAACAGATGCAGGTTGCTATCCTGACTTCGAACATGAACTTGCCTTGAGCGGCAGGAACTTGGCCGTGCGACTCCCACAGGCCGCCGCCTCTCGGCGTGGCGCCTCGAAGTCGCCCGCAACTGGAACCCGCATCACAGCCACACGGTGTGCTTGGACCGGATCCGGGCCCACTAGGCCGTGTTTGAGATGTGGTCAGGATGCTTGACATCCCTGCACGCATGGAGATTCAGGCGCTGGGTTTGTCAGCGTGAGGGACAAGGACACGCGACGACACGGTCCGGTACGGGTTACTGATCTCTTCGGGTTGTTTTCGGCAGCTGGGTGAGAGTGAGTCCGGTGCCGGTGAGGCAGCCGTCGATCATGTCGGGGCGGAGCTGGATATGGCGTAGGCCCCCGCGGAAGGTGCGTTCGACGTGCTCGTCGTCGGTGAAGGCGGTGTTGGCCAGTGGGCCACGCCGTAACAGCGACCAGGCGCCCTCGACCGGATTCAAGTCCGGTGCATAAGAAGGCAGTTGAACGATGGTCAGCCAGTCGTGTGCGGCCGCGTACTCACGCATTCCGGCTGCCCGGCGGGTGTTGAGATGGTCCCAGATCAGCACGATGGGAGCCTGGAGCTGGATGTGGGCACGCACGACCAGGTCACGGTAGTCGCTCCAGGCGAAGGTGTCGCGTCCCTTGCCCCGATGCCTACGGCGGCGGCGTGGCCGGTAGATCAGCCGGGACATCTCGCCTGGCCTGTAACAGCACATGGCGGCGATCGACAAGCGGCGCCAGGACCGGCCCCGCACCCGCACCACCGGCGTGTGCCCACGCCGACCCCAGGTGCGGGCACGTGGCGGCGTCATCGAAACCCGGCCTCGTCCTCGAAGACGACGTACACCCCCAGCACCGCCGCAGTCATTCCACCTGCGGCCACACATCCTTCTTCCAAAGACCCACCGCATGCTCATCGCGCTCCAGCGCCCGGCGGGCGGGACACTGCCAGGACCATTCGCGCCGGTGCAGCAGCCGCCACACCCCCGCCGAAGAACAGTCCAACCTGAACTTCCGGGCAGTCAGCACCCCGATCCGAGCCAGCTCTCCAGCTCGGCGAACTGCTGGTCGGACAGCTTGGGCTGTTTCGGCGGCCCCGCAGAGGCGGGCGCGGCCATCCCGCCCCCGCCAGGCGCGACGCCAGCGTTCCACCGACCGCTCACTCACCCGAATGTCCTTCGCGATCACGGCAGTTCTCTCACCACGCCCGAACCGCTCGCCAGTCTCGTACCGGATCCGCTCGCGAAACCGTCGGCGCTCCGGGGGTCAGTCCACCACCCTGCGCATACCGCATACCGCCGGCCTATCGCAGGGATCACCACACGTCACCACCCCCGACAACAACCCGAAGACCTCACTAGTACAGGGCCTCGCCCATCGGTGAGGCGTCGCCGACGACGTAGCCGCGGATCGACGCCAGGTATTCGTCACGACCCACCCGGCCATCGCCGTCGGCGTCCAGTGCATCGAAGGCGGCGGCAGCGTTTCCGGGCGCATTGTTCAGGGCAGTGCGCAGGACCGTGAATTCAGCCTTGTCCAGGGCACCGTCCCCATCGGCGTCGGCGAGGTCGAACAGGGAGCCCAGAGCGAACCGGCAGATGCTGTCGAACTTGTCGGCACCGACCCATGCGTCGTATTCCTCGAAGGTCAGCTTCCCGTCGCCGTCCGCGTCCATCGCTCCCCACGCCTTGTGGGCTTCCCGGCGGGCGGCGACGACGAGCGGGTCGCCCTCCGAGCGTCCCGTGGCCTGGACGGCCCGGTCCACCCTGGAAAGGTAGTCGTGCGCCGAGATGACCTCGTCCCCGTCCGCGTCCATCATGGCGAAGATACGCCTTCGCGCGATGGTGGCGGCTGCGACGCTGGTACGTCCCACTGAAGATCTCCTCCTGCTCGTTTCCTGCTCGACGAGGACTCGTCCGGCGCTTGCTACCCGTCGACTTCCAGCATTCATGCGACCGCAGCCGACCGTATGGAGTCCGACGGGAGTACAAGCGCGTCTAACCGCGCACGGATTGGGCGTGCGCGGATCATGCGCTTCTAGGCGCCGGGTCATGGGATGCGCCCCTGGGTAAGCCAAGGGCCGTTGGTGAGAGCAGGACGTGCTGGAGGGAACATGGTCGGTAGGCGTGGTGTCGCAGTGGCCCTGGGGTCTGTGGTGCTAGCGGGATCGTCGGTGGTGTGGGCGCCCGCGGGTCAGGCCAACACCACGGAGGAGGGGAGCGTCGGCTGCACTGGCCGTAGCGAGAGCCGGTACGACCCGCCGCTCACGCTCCTGGCCCGGCCGACCCATGTTCACGCGGACATCACCTACACATGCGGTGCCCACGGCCATACCGTCCCCGCCATGGGCTCCTTCAACTCGGACGTACCGACTGCTTCCTGCGTCGCTGTGTCCGGCGGAAGTGGGACGGAAGCCGTCCGGTACGCCGACGGCGGCACGTCTCTGATCGTCTACGACAGCGCCACGACCCTCCGCGTCGCAGGGGTCCTGGTCGTGATTCAGCGGGGCCGGGTCAGCGAGGGACGTGGCCATGGGCATCCCGTACAGCGGACCATCACCGGGCTGCCCCGCGAACTGCCCACGGAATGCCTCACATCCGGCCTACAAGGAGGCGGTAACGAGGTTCAGCTGGAGATTGAGCCGTAGCTCTCGAGCCATAGGCAGGCGTGCGAACTCTGATTCCGAGGCGTGCTGGTAACGGATAGTGGCGGACCCCGTGTCCGCCTTGCACTCCGAGGTGCGCAGATGCCGTACCGTTCAGGCTCGCAGACGGCCACGTCCGCCTGGCCATCACGTGATTCACCGGACAGGCCCTAGCGCTGGATTCCTCAAACGGAGTACACGTATCGGCGGCGTAGGACGCGGTTGAAGGTGCAGGCCTTCCCCATACCCAGGGCCGGGCTCGTGTATTGAGCTGGGCTGTTGCCAGGCGAGTGGCTTGGTCAATCTCGGGTGGCCCGGCGAAAGACTGGCCTGCGAGGGCAGCGTTGCGGAAGATGCGCCACCACCTTCCTGGAGGTTGAGCCAGCAGGCGCCGACGGGGATGAAGACGTGCCGGATTCCGGGATGGTCCTGAAGCCATGTCCGGGTGGACAAACTGTTGTGCGAGGACAGGTTGTCGGTGACCACATAGATGTCGCCAGCCGGGTTGGCCGCCTCGCTTTTCCCTCGAAGTCCGCGTCCTTCGACCGGGTCCAGGAACGGGTGCGGCGCCAGCGCACGCCCTCAGCCAACAGGATGCGGCGGACCTGGCTGCGACCAACCTCGATGCCCATCCGTCCGGCCTCGGCGGCCAGCGCGTCGAGGGTCCACTCCGGCGGCCCGGACTCATCCGCCGCGGCCAGCTCGCCGTCGGCCTGCACGTTCAGCCGACCTAGAGGTGAGGGACAGCGGGCGGCAGCGGCCATCGGCGCTCAGGTGGACTTTGGTGGTGAACCCGCCACGGGAGCGGCCCGGGCCCTCACCCGCTGCACCGCCACCACCTGGCGGCCGAGCAGCCTCAACCCGAGCCTCTCGCTCTGGTGTTCTGCCGTGACGGCCCCCTTTGAACAATGCGGGGCCAGCGGTGGGGTTCTGCGGGCGCCGGCTGCGTGCTGGTGGGCCCAAATCACCGTGGAGTCCACCGAGATGTGCCAGTCGATCTCGCCGTCGGTATCAGCAGCGGCTCGGACCTGCTGGAACAGCCGCACCCAGGTGCGTCGGCCGACCAGAGCCCGTGGCGCCCGCACCCGGTGCAGTATCCCGTAGATCACCTGCCGATGGTCCCGGCAGCGACGGCTCCAGTTGCTCCCACTGCCCGTCCGAAAGATCTCCCCGCCCCATCACGCCTCGGTCAACGTTCCAGGCCGGTGGCCGCACACGGCCCTACAGTGAGGACACGCCAGAGGACAGCACCACGTGGACGTGGACGACGACGTCGGGATCCCGGTTCCCGCCGACGGCGAGACCTGGGCAGTCGGCGCGGTCATCCTCAACCGGGACGGCGGGGCCTTAGCTCAGAAACGCAGTCCCCACAGGCAGCTCTTCCCCGACTGCTGGGACATGGTCGGCGGCCACGTCGAGCCCGGCGAATGACTCCTGGAAACGCTCGCCCGTGAGGTCGAGGAGGAGACCGGCCGGCGCCTGCTCGGCGTCCGGCGCCTGCTCGGAATCACCACCCACACAGGCTCTAGGCGTCCTGACGGCCGTAGCGTGCTCTGTTCCACACCACTTGCTCGGCGGTCAGTGATGACGAGATCTTGTGCACGTCGCCGACGAGGTCGTTGCCGCGCCGCCGAGGCCGCCCCCACTCGCGTTCCCGGAAGGCCATGACGGACACCTGGGAAGCGGGCTGCCAGTGCAGGGTGAAGGCCGGGGCATTGGCGTCCGGGACGTCCTCCAGGCACACGCCGCGGTTCGACAGCAGTCGCTGCAGTTTGTCGAAGCGGAGGTGACGGTCAAAGCGACCGTACCGCTCGCGAATCGCCTTGTTGACAATGCTGCTGCCCCAGTTCGAAAGCCGATGCACCTGCAGGGCGAAGTGGTGCCCCTCCCATGGATGGTCGGGCGATTCCCGGACCCAGAAGAACTCGACCAATCCGTAGTCGCGCCACATGCTGTAGTCGTCAGTGGAGTTCTCGGCGAAGTCGGAACTCAAGATCGCGCTGACCTGGTCGGGACTGTCCGTCGGCTTGGCGCCGAGGACCGTTCCAGACATGACCACGTCCACGTAGAACGCGAGGGAATGCGGAGTCAGCTGGTCTCTCCTTGACTGAGCCGAGGTGGCCGGGAGCGGCCGCCTCACCATGGGCGACAGGGGCACCACGAAGATCCGACGGGCAGGCCCTACGCCCGGTTGCGTGGGTGGTTACGCGCGGTGCGCTCATTGCCGTGCTTGTAGGCCCCTGTCCAGCGGGCCATCACCAGTTGGGCATCCCCCGCCTCGACCTCCGCAAGGAACTTCTGGGCACGCGCGCCGCGCAACGTGCCCGCCGGACGGCCCTGGTGGGTGATTGTCACGGTGCCGTCAGGGCGCTGGGCAAAGGCGAATCCGAAGGGTCTTGGCATGGCCGGGATAGTAGGCAATCGAGCCGACAATCCGCATCCGCATTTCGGTCAGCGAGCACCGGCACTGTTTACACACTCGGTGCGGTGTGGCTTGAGGCCGAACGCCCGCCAGATCCATGACACCGTCGACTGCGACATCCCGGACCGACGGGCCATCGACCGCGTCGACCAGTGGGTGGCGTTCTTCGGCTTTGTCTCCAGGGTGAGCCGCACCAGTTCGCTGACCTGCTCGTCGGTGACCGTGCGCACCCGGCCGGGCCGGGGCGCATCGCCCAGCCCGTCCAGCGCCGGTGCTCGCTGTGACGGGGCGCCGCCCGATCTCTGCCACTGACCAAGGCCGCATAGCGGCTATCGCGGCCGCCAGGCCGCTGTGGCGCGACGAAGTCGGCGTGGGCGGCAGGACAGCGGGTCCGACGTGGCGCACTCCAGCACCGCGCAGATGATGTCCAGGTCATCGAGGCGGGCAGTCGTCGGCGTTCCCGACCACAGCGCGAACATCTTGCCGTGCTGATCTCCAGCCCCGCCTCCGCCAGGCGGCGGCGCATCTCGGTCAACTTCCAGATCCCCGCTCGGCGGCTTTCATCCGCAGGTTCCAGCGCATGTCCTCCTCCTCGCCCCAGGCCTAGGCGGGACATGACCCGCTGGTTCACCGCTGCCCACGTCTGTTCGATGAGGTTCTCGTGCACGTGAATGCACTCCCGGAGTCCGTGGCACTGGTCGAGGAGATCCTGGGCCCTGACGGACCCCATGCCGTCGGCAAGTTGATCACTGCACCGCGCAGCCCGGCCCCACTCCAAGAGCGCACGACGCACCAGGTCGACCTCGTGATCGGCCCGCAGCTCAGCCACGAAGCGATCGCACTACCTGGTTAGTCGTGAATCGCCACGCCGACGGGCAAGCGGACCGGACGGCCTACCTCCGCATGCCTGCCCCTCACGAAGGCGCCAAAGTGGATCACAACAGGCCTGTTGGAAGGGAGCATCCGCCCGTGGGGATCCCGAGCCCGTGTCAGTTCCTGAGGACGGGCACAGACAGAGGCAAGCGCCGGCCAGGGCGCCCCCGGCTTCGTGCCGCAGCGGTCACGGGCATGCTCGCCACGGCAGCGGCGGGCTGTGCCGTCTCCGGCCCGACGGACCGCGCCGGCACTTCCGACGTGGCGGTCGACCGGCAAACGACACCCACGGTGGCCGTGGTGAACCACACCTACCAGGTACCCGATCCGCAGCCGACCACGGAACCGGGCACACTGATCGCGGCCACAGACCATGGCCCTGATGCGCAGCTGGAGAGCGCGCGGCGCTGGACGGTGCTGTACCACTCCACCAATGGACGCGGCGCGCACGTTCCCGTCAGCGGCACCGTCCTGCTGCCGTCGGGCAGCGCTCCCCAGGGAGGTTGGCCGGTGGTGTCCTGGGCGCATGGAACGACCGGCGTGGCCGACGCCTGCGCACCCTCGCAGTCTGCGAACCTGGGCTCGGAGGCCTTCGCTCAGGAACTGCGCGCTCTCCTCCGCGCCGGGTACGCCGTCACTGCCTCGGACTACCCCGGACTCGGCACGCCGGGCCCGCACACCTATTTGGTCGGCGCGGACGAGGGCAACGCCGTGGCCGACATCGTCACAGCGGCTCGCCGGCTGGTGCCCAGCCTGGCACCGGTGTGGTTCGCAGTCGGGCACTCACAAGGGGGCCAGGCCGCGCTGTTCGCCACCCACACCCAGCGCCGGACGGGCGGCCAGCGCCTTGGCGCGGCAGTGGCCGTCGCCCCAGCCAGCCACCTGGAGGCAATGCTCGCGGGGGTGAAGGCCTCCCATGTGCCCAGCGAGCTGTCCTTCGCCTTCTACTCGCTCGTCGGCCTGTCCGCCACCGAGCCGGGTGGTCCTGCGGCGGATCTACGTTCGCTGCTGGGGACCCAGGCAGCCGCTACGGCCTCCCGGGTCATCGCCGACTGCGTGACGCACAGCGATCCCTTACTCAAGGGGGTGAACACCGAGCAGATGCTGCCTATGGAAGGGGATCAGCTGCGGCGCATGGGCGAGCGGATGGGCGCCTACGGCGATCCGGACCGCTCCGCCATCACCGTCCCCACACTCGTCATCCAGGGTGGCGCCGACCAGGATGTGCCGCCCGCCTGGACCGACGAGGTCGTGGCCCGCCTGCGTCGCCTCGGCTCCCCCTCACTGGTCTACCGCGCCTACCCCGGTGCAGGCCACGATCAGGTGCTCGGCCAGTCCATCTGCGATCTGCTGGCCTTCCTCCACGCCCACGGCGGAACCCGCCCCGGTGCCTGCACCCCGCTCCCGAGCAGCCACGGTTGAACCGGTCGGGCAGGCCGCCGAAATCGGCCGAGGTGTGAGTGGTGGCCGTCGCGATCTTGTTCACCGACGGCTTCATGGCTGGTGGGGGGCTGCCACGCCAGCTCATGGAGATCTGGCTCGGGTACGGCAGCCGCCGCCCCGGTGCCGGTGATCAGTATGGGGGTGGCGCATGGGCAGTCGTGCCGCCCCACCGCCAGCCACCGCCTGCCACCGCCAGCCACCGCCAGCCACCGCCAGCGGACGGATTCCACGGCGAATGGCGCATGCTGCCGTTTCGTGACCGCACACGATGCTGACCAGCCGGTATGCGCGGCGAGGTCGCAGAATGCGAGGGTGGTCCTCCGTCGAGTCCCCCGAGGCCCCGGTTGCCCCACACCGTGGTCGGCCTGACTCCCCTCTGGCATCAGCGGAGACATGTGTCAGAGTGGGGACATCTGGACGGCGCGGTCAGCGCGGACGAGACAGGGGAGGACAGCCTGTCATGTCCATATATTTCCCTCCTCGCAGTGCGGCGACGGCCCACTCGGTCTCCGCCGACCGGCGGAGCGAGGAGTACGCGGACCTGTTCGGGCAGGCCCCGGTGATCTTCGCTGCGCTCAGTGGCCCGGGACATCTGCTGGAAGCGGCGAACTCGGCATTCTTCGAAACCCTCCGATGTGACCGCGGGCGCCTCGGCGAGCCGGTCGGAGAGGTGCTTCCGGAACTGGCTTCGCAGGGCGTCCTGGACCGGCTCGATGCGGTCTACCGCACCGGCGTGGCATACAGGGCCCGGGACGGGCGACTTCTGCTGGGCGGGCCGGGCAGACAGCGGGAAGGGTTCTTCGACTTCACCTACGAACCCCGCCGGGACGCCGCCGGCCGGATCGACGGGGTCGTGGTGATCGCGGTCGAGACCACCGCGTACCACCACGCGCATCTCCTGGCCGCCGAGCAGCGCCTGCTGCTGGAACAGATCGCACGTGACGCCCCGCTGGACGAGGTCCTCCGTGGCATGGCCACGGCGATCGAGGAGCTCTCCCCGGACATGATCGTCTCGGTGCTGCTCATCGATCCCGACGGACAGCGCCTGCGGCACGGCACCGGCCCGAGCTTGCCCGACTTCTACAACGAGGCCATCGACGGGGCACCCATCGGCGAGGGCATCGGCTCGTGCGGCACGGCCGCCTTCCGGCGCGAACCGGTGATCGTCACGGACATCGCCACCGATCCCCTGTGGCAGGACTACCGCGACCTGGCGCTGAGCGCCGGAGTCGCGGCGTGCTGGTCCACACCCATCCAGGACGCGGACGGCCGCTTGCTGGGCACCTACGCGATGTACCACCGCACCCCCAAGGCTCCCGAGGACAAGGACGTGGCGCTCAGCGCCTCCTTCGCCCGCATAGCCGCGCTGGCCATCGAACGACACGCCGCGGTCGAGGCAAGCCACGCCGCCCAGGAACGCGAGAAGGCCGCCCGGGAGGATCTGGCCTTCCTGTTGGAGGCCAGCACCGCCATCACCGGCGAGACACACTATTCGGACAGCCTCCAGCGCATGGCCCGGCTGACCGTCCCGACCCTGGCGCCGCTGTGTGTTGTCCACGTATCCGAGCGCGGCCAGACCCGCCGCATCGCCATCGCTGCGTCGACCCGGGAGGGGGAGAAGCTCCTCTCCTCCCCCGCGCTGTGCGACGAGGTGGACGCCGCTGTCGCCCGCGTGCTCGCCTCCGGCGCCACCGAGTCCGCCCACGCGAGCGGCCTGCGCGCACAGCTCGGCGTCAGGGATTACGTGTGCGTGCCGCTGGCCACCAGGGGCCGCACCTTCGGAGCCCTGACCCTCCTGGCCACCGACCTGCCCCTGGACCAACGCGAGGTCGCCCTGGCCCAGGAACTCGCCCGCCGAGCCGCTTCGAGTGCCGACAACGCCCATCAGTTCACCGACCGCGTCCGGCTTTCCCACGATCTTCAGGCAGGCCTGTTGCCTCCCGAGCTACCCAGGATTCCCGGCGCCACCCTGGCGGCCTCGTACCATCCGGCCGGTGAGGGCCTTGACGTCGGCGGTGACTTCTACGACGTCTTCCCGCTGCCCGCCGACCGCTGGGCATTCATGATCGGCGACGTCTCCGGACGTGGCGCGCTGGCAGCCACCACCACTGGATTGGTCCGCCATACCGCACGCGCCGCCGCCCGCCTCCTCGACGAACCGGCGGCCGTGGTCGCCGCCATCAACGACGCGTTGACGGGGAACACCACCGATGACGACCAGTTCGTTTCGCTCGTCTACGGCGAGCTGCGGCACACCGCGTCCCACCTCACGCTCAACCTGATACGAGCAGGGCACGTACCGCCGCTCGTGTGCCGCGCCGACGGCACGGTCGTAGAACTCACGCACCCGGGCCCGCTGTTGGGTATCGGTCCTGATCCCGCCTTCTGCCCGTGCGGCATCGACCTGTACCCCGGCGACAGCCTCGTCCTGGTCACCGACGGCATCACCGAGGCCCGTTCCGCCGACGGCGAGTTCTTCGGCGAGGAGCGCTTGTCCGACGCGCTCGTCGCCGTCCGGACCACGACGCCCACAGCCCCTGCCGTCGTCGAGTCCATCACCACCGCAGTCACCTCGTTCGCGGGCAATGCCACGCTCGACGACCAGGCCGCACTGGTGATCACCGCCATCTGACGGTCCCGACGGCGCGGCATACCTTGGGCCGCCGCCTGGTGCCGGCCCGACTGTGGTGCGACTCCCGGTTTCGAGGCATCTGCCGCAAACGATCAGTGCAGGGATCTTGGCGGCGCTGTTCACCGGACGGACCCGACAGGGCAAGTCACCCGAAGGGCCCAACAAGAATCACAACACTCGTACGGCGGGCCTGGCGTGCCGCCGGTCGACGCTTCCGGAAGCCTAGGATCCGGCACCGGACGAAGGGGTGTCGTCTGCCCTGCCTTGTACGGGCGGGCTCACCTCACAACCGGAGGAGATGGGATCTTGCATCACGCCGGCAGAACCTGCTGGAAACGTTTCGCCGCCGTCCTGATCCCCGGCGTCGTGGCCTCCGCAGCCCTCGCCATCGCCATGGCACAGGGAGCCCTGGCCGCGTCATTCTTCATCTCCGGCCAACGATTGCAGGTGACCGCGGACACGCTGACCATGCGCGGCTTCAGCCTCTACGGAATGGTGGACGTGCCGAAGAAAGGCACCCCCACGCCGGTCATGGTCATTGGAGCGCGACAGGCCACGGTCAGCGGATTGTGCCAGTCCGTCGTGGTCGACATCCCGGTACTGGGCCCACAGACGTTGAGACTCACCGGCGGCAACGATCAACCGGCCGAGGCGACGAACCTGTTCCTCGACGCGACATCCGAGTCCGTCGGACGAGCGCATTTCAAAGGGGTCGACACCGGTGTCGCGCAGGGGGCGATCACCAAGGGACCGATCAATCCGGGCGACAGGGACTCTCGGTTCTTCGACCCCAACGGTGTCGGGCAGCAGGCCGTGTCCGCCACGCTGACCAACGTGCGCGTGACGGCGGTCGCGGTCTCGGCCGGCACGTTCAACATTCCCGGCCTCTATGAGCAGCTCAAGCAGGGCCGCCACGAATGCTTCTGATCTGTGGCCACGTCGTATGCGCCCCAGGCTCATTCGTCATCCGAGCCCGGAATGTTCTCGCCCCACCCTGATCAGGACAGGACACGTGTTCATCGACTTCCTCCGCCGCCCCGCGAAACTTCGCGTCACCGCCGCCGATGCCCGGCGCAGGTTCAGAACCTGGCGCGGTGAGCGCCCCTTCTGGGCCGGGGTGTTCACCTTCAACGCAAGCCTCCCCATCCTGTATCTGCCATACGCGCACCTTGATCTCGGCGGAATTCCGCTGGCCTTGTCGACCACCTCGGGCTCCGGATCCCTGATCATCGGCATTCTGCTCATGGCCCTGGGCCTCAGCCTCTGGTACCAGCAGCGCCTTCGCGTATTCGCCGGCATCGCCACCCTGCTGCTCGCCCTCGTCTCCTTCCCCGTCGCGAACTTCGGGGGCTTCTTGCTCGGACTCATCTCCGCCCTGATCGGCGGCTCCTTGGCCTGCGCCTGGATCCCGCCCACCGCCGCCGAGCGGCCGGCTGCTTCGGGAGCGACCGAGATCGCGAATGAGACGCGCAGCGCCTCCGTAGCCGTACCGGCGGCGGGAGAGCCGACGTGACAAGTGACAACCGCACCGGGCAGGCCGCGGACGCACCGGTTGTCGAGCCCCGCCGCTCGAGCCGCAGGGGGCCGCACACCAGCGGCATGATCGGCCGGGTGCAGCGGCCCCTTGTCTGCATACTGGCCGCGGCAGCCGTCCCCCTGGCCCTGCACCTCGCTACACCCATGGCGACGAATACGCTCGCCCCCGCCGACACCGCCGAATCCGAGACTCCCTCGAGCTTCACGCCGACACCCACGGACGCCGGGCCGGCACATGCGAGCAGCACGCCGACACCCACGGACGCCGGGTCGACACATGCGAGCAGCACGCCGGCGCCGTCAAGCTCAGCGCGGGCATCTGTGAGCACCGCACGAGCAACCGCGAGCGCGTCCCCGGCTCTTTCCAAGGCACCGCTCGACCGGCCACCCGTCCGTCCCGCGAACCCCTCCTGGGTACTGCGAACCGACAGACTCGTACTCCGCGGTGCCGGCTTCGAGGGTGTGGTCACCGTCCGCACCGCGGCTGGGGCCGTGCGGGTGCTGAAGTTCACGGCCAGATCGGTGAACGCCGTCGGCCTCGACGTGACCGCAGGCCGTGGCCGCGCCGCGATGCGGCTGCGAGCCGGACCCAAGACCACGGCCACACTCAAACGTAAAGGCGGCAGCGGTGTGGTGACCCTCTATGTGCGCAAGCTGTCCGGCACGGTCACAGGCCTCGGTGGCGCCCCGCTCCCGGCCGACCGCACCGTCACCATCACCCCCGGTACCGTACCGAGCTGGTTGTCCCACCCTGCCGTTCCCGCCCGCACGCTCTCCTTCAACAACGCGACCGTTGCACAGATCGCCCAGTTCGGGGGCGATCTGACCCTCAGTGGCGCGGTCTACCGAGCCACGGCCGGGTGACCGCCGACGCATGGGCCCCTTCCCCGCGCCGGGAGAACAGAACCACCTCCGGATCGAGCCACACACTCGCACAGTGCCGGTGCCGGAGGTACCGCACACCGGCCGCGCGCGCCATGAATGCCCGACACTCCGCCGCACCACAGGCAGCAGCGCGACCCTCGCGAACTCCTCCCCGGCGCGAAGCCGGATCGTGTCCCACGGCCTGCGCCTACCGACCGGACGCGCCACACGGACGGCGCTTCTGGCACAGCGGTGGTGGGCCGCATCTTGCTGCCCGAGCCCACCCCCCTGCATCGCCCGCACCCGTCGGCTCCTGGCACGCCGCGGCGGCAACGTTGCCGTGGTCCTGGTCGACCAGGACCACTTGAAGGCCGTGAACGACACGATGCGCCAGCCTCGCGGGCATTGCCGCCGGGTCCTGCTGTCACGCGTCACGTCGTCGCGCTGAATCCGGCGCGGCGGAGGGTGCGGGCCCGATTCGTACCCCGAGGAGCAGACGTCCGGACCAATGCGGGATCCGTCGTCTCGTCCACCTGGACGCGGTCCACGGCCGTGCACTGCTGCAGCTCTGCCCCTTCCCGAGGTGGGCTCGCAAGGCGTCGCACCGGCCCGACTCCTGCACCGGGCTCTAACATGCATGCGGGGCACAGGTCCGCTTGTCAACACCCCAAGGCGCCGCACCGGTAGAGCACTTGACCACCGAGCGCACCAGTGCACTCTGCGCGGCAACGCACGCCGCAGCCGGGTGCGCATCATGCAAACCGCCCGAACAACAGGCCATCCCGTCCACCAGCCACGCCTGTTCGGTCCAGCACCAAGCCTGGAACGACGGACTGCTCGACCATGTCGCCCCGCCCACACCGCCTGCGGGCACGGCGAACGAGTACGTACAGGGGCTGCGGCCGCGCCACCTGTGGCCGTGCCCTTCCCGGGCGCTGGTGAAGGCGTTCCCGACCGGCCACGGTTTGGCAGGCTTGCCTCCATGAGCAGTGTTGATGGGGGCGTGCGTGCGCCGAGGATTCTGGTGGTCGATGACGAGCCCGAGGTGCGGTACGCCGTGGAGGACGGCCTCGCCGTGGAGGGGTACGACGTGCGTGGGGCGGAGGACGGGCAGGCCGCGCTGGCGGAGGTGGCGTCCTGGGAGCCCGACGCCCTGGTGCTCGACGTGATGCTGCCGGGTCTGGACGGGCTGGGGGTGTGCCGTCGGCTGCGGGCGGTCGGCGATCGTACTCCCGTGCTGGTGCTCACAGCGCTGGGCTCGGTGAGCGAGCGGGTGGACGGACTGGACGCGGGCGCCGACGACTATCTGGTCAAGCCCTTCGCGCTGGACGAGCTGGTGGCGCGCATCCGGGCGCTGCTGCGCCGCAGCGCACCCGCCGAGCCCGCGGAGGCGGCGGGGCTCGTCTTCGCCGATCTGGTGGTCGACCCGGCCACCCGGACCGGGCGGCGTGGGGCGCGCGCCATCGAGTTCAGCCGGACGGAGTTCGCGCTGCTGGAACTGCTGCTGCGCAATCCGGGCCAGGTCCTGACGAGGGAGACGATCCAGGAGCGGGTGTGGGGGCGTGCCTTCGGGCCGGAGTCCAACTCGCTGGCCGTGTACGTCGGTTACCTGCGGCGCAAGCTGGAGGCCGACGGCGAGCCACGGCTGGTGCACACCGTGCACGGCGTCGGATACCGACTGGACCTGCCGTGACCGCCCCGCGGCGGCTCCAGTGGCGGGGCGGAGCCCCACGCCCCGGGTGGCCCCGGCGACCCCTGCGGACCCGGCTGACCCTGGCCGCCTCGCTCGCCGTGGCGGTCGTCGTGGTCGGGGTGTGCGCCGCCGCCTTCCTGGTGATCCGGTACCAGCTGCTGCGCCAGCTCGACCTGCACCTGACCCAGTCGGCGCGGCTGGCCGCCCAGCAGTACCGGCACGAACCGGCCGGCGTGGTGCAGGGCGAGTGCCGGTACCTCGCCGCCCCGGCCTGCGCCCAGCTGGTACCCGCCCGGCCCGGCGACGACCCCGAGAAGTCCTATCTGCTGCCCGTCACCGGCACCACCCGCGCGGTCGCCGCCGGCACACACGGCGCCTACTACAGCGAACTGCGGCTCGCGGGCCACCGCGCCCGCATGTTCACCACACGGCTGGACGACGGCCGGGCCCTGCAGGTCGCCGTGCGCGCCGACACCGTCGACCGGGGCGTGCGGCAGGCAGCGGAACTTCTCCTCGCCGTGGGCGCGGGCGGCATCCTGCTGGCCGGTGGCCTCGGCTTCTGGGTCTCCCGTACGGGCCTCGCCCCGGTCGGCCGGCTGACCGCGACGGCGGAGCGCATCACCGCCACCCGCGACGCCCGGCACCGCATCGAGCTGCCGCCCGGCCGCGCGGGCCGCGAGGACGAGCTCACCCGGCTCGCGACGGCCTTCAACACCATGCTGGAGGAACTGGAGAAGTCCGTCAGCGCCCAGCGCCGGCTGGTCGCCGACGCCTCGCACGAACTGCGCACTCCGCTGACCGCGCTGCGCACCAACGCCGAGCTGCTCGCCCGGTCCGCCCGCCTGACCGACGCCCAGCGCGAGCGAGCCGCCGGGGCGCTCGGCCGCCAGCTGCGCGAGGTCACCGTACTCGTCAACGACCTGATCGAGCTGGCCCGGGAGGAGGAACCGGATCCCCTGGTCGAGGACGTGCGGCTGGCGGGCGTCGTCGGCCACGCCGTGGACGCGGCCCGTGACCACTGGCCGGAGGTTTCCTTCCGGCTCTCCGTCGCTCCGGGAGCGGGAGGCGGCACGGTCGCCGGCGTACCGGCCCGGCTCTCCCGGCTGCTGTCGTGTCTGCTCGACAACGCGGCGAAGTTCAGCCCGCCCGGCGGACCCGTCGAGGTGACGCTCACCGGCTCGGAGGACAGGCTGGAGGTCACCGTCCGCGATCACGGGCCCGGCATCGCCGGCGAGGACCTGCCGTACGTCTTCGACCGCTTCTACCGTGCCCGCACGGCCCGCGCCCTGCCCGGCTCCGGGCTCGGCCTCGCCATGGCCCGCCAGATCGCCCACGCCCACCACGCCGGCCTCACCGCCGAACACGCACCCGGCGGGGGCGCACTGTTCCGGCTCCGCATCCCGGCCCGGCACCGAGAGCTCTCACAAAGTTCTTAGACCGCCCCGTGACAGTGATGCCCCATGAAGGCCAGGAAGATCAAGAAGACCAAGAAGAAGATCGTCGCGCTGAGTGCCGCCCTCACGGTGATCGGGGTGGTCGGCACGGCCACCGCGTTCGGCACGGGCGGCCGGGACGGGCGGCAGGTGGAGGCGCACGGCAACCGGGTCACCGTACCCGTCGCCGGTGGGAAGGCCGTGGTGGACACCACCTCCCTGGCCGTGCGCGGCCAGGCGGACGACGGACACGCCTGGCAGCTGTCCGCTCCGGCGGCCGACGCCCTCGGACCCGCCGGGACAATCTCGGTGCACGGGGACAAGGCCACCTGGGGGTACCCGGCGAAGGGGCTCATGGTCACCGCGGCGGCGCGCGACGGGCGGCTGGCGGTGACCGTGCGCTCCACCCGCAAGGGCACCCTGACCTGGCCGGTGACCGCCGTCGACCCGGACACGAGCGAACTGCAGGTCCCGCGCGGCGAGGGCCTGTCGGTGCCG
The DNA here is from genome assembly GCF_053596375.1 of Streptomyces sp. NPDC001709. Taxonomy (NCBI): domain Bacteria; kingdom Bacillati; phylum Actinomycetota; class Actinomycetes; order Kitasatosporales; family Streptomycetaceae; genus Streptomyces; species Streptomyces sp. NPDC001709. The sequence continues at coordinate 27,653 of NZ_JBSFGB010000051.1, forward strand.
GTCGCCGACCGCTGGTGGAACTCCACGGGGGCCGGGCTCGCGGGCTCGGAGGCGGGTATGTCCGACGGTCTGACCATGCCGTTCTGGGGCACCAGCCTGCGCGGCGGGCACGGCGCCAGCTACATCGCCGAGTCCGACATCGGCACCACGCTGAAGTTCGTCTCCGCCGACGGCCGGCTGCACACGGAGACCGAGCACGCGTTCTCCCCGTCGCAGGACACGCTCGACTACACGCTGACCTTCGCGCTCACCGACGGCTCACCGGTGGCCGCCGCTCGCGACTACCGGTCCCGGCTGCAGGCCGACGGCGGCATCACCACCCTGCGCCAGAAGATCGCCCGCAACCCCGAGGTCGGCAAGCTGGTGGGCGCCTTCCACGCCTACACCTGGGGCCAGGCTCGCACCGCCCAGGGCATAAGGCGCCTTCGGGAGCTGGGCATCGACAGGATGTGGCTCGGCTACGACGCCGACGGCTCCCCCATGGACCGCTCGGCCGTGAGCCTGGCCGAGCGGTCCGGCTACCTCGTCGGACCGTACGACTCGTGGGCCAACGCCCAGGACCCCGCCTCCGCCGACACCTCGGTGTCCAAGTGGCCCGCGCCCGTGTGGCAGGAGGCCTGCGTGCGGGGAGCCGACGGCAAGATCGTCACCGGTTTCGGCGGACGCGGCTGCTACGTCAGCTCCGAGGCGTTGCGGCGCGCCGAGCCGACCCGGCACTATCTGACCGACCGCACCCGCGAGATGACCGCGAACGGCGCGAACAGCTACTTCCTCGACGTGGACGCCGCCGGCGAACTGTTCACCGACCACTCCCCCGCGCACCCGATGAACCAGGCGCAGGACCGCGAGAACCGGCTGCGGCGGATGGCCTGGCTGTCCGGCCACCGCAAGCTGGTGCTCGGCTCGGAGAGCGCCGGTTCCTGGGCGAACGGTGCGCTCGCCTTCAGCCACGGCTCCGGGACCCCGGTCCCCGACCAGCTGTGGGCGCTGGAGCGGGACCGCGCCACCTGGGGCGGCTACGCGCCGGCCGGCGCGCCCGGAATCTTCTTCAAGCCCGTCCGGTTGCCGGCCGACGTCGCCAAGGCGATGTACGACCCCAGGTACCGGGTGCCGCTGTACCAGACCGTGCTGCACGACTCGGTGATCAGCACCGAGCGCTGGGAGTTGTCCTGGTCGAAGCTGCCCGACCAGAGCCGCACCCGCGCGCTGCTGGCCATGCTGTACAACGTCCCGCTGAACCTCGTCCTCGACAAGGCGGAACTGGACGCGCACGGCGAGCAGATCGCCCAGCTGCAGAAGTACTTCGAACCCCTGCACAAGGCCGCGGCGACCCAGCCTATGACCGGCTTCCGGCTGCTGACGCCCGACCGGCTGGTGCAGCGCACGACGTTCGGTGACGGCGTCCTGACGGTCACGGCCAACTTCTCGACCCGCACCCACGACGGTCTGCCCGCAGGCTGTGTCGACGTGGTGGTCAAGGGCGGCAAGGCCCAGCGGTTGTGCCCGGCCGCCCTGTGAGGCCAACTGGCGTGCCAGTACGTACGAGGCGCAGGACGCCAGGCTCGCCGACACGGCGATACAGGCACCGGTGGCGATCCCGGCAACGGCAACACCGTCCCACATGACAGAACCGCTCGTCGACCCCGTCCAGGTACGCCAAGGGGGTTGCTCCGCTTGACGCGATGGTGCTGGCTGTCCCTCCAGTGAGTTCCGTACTCGTACTGGTCGCCGCACCGGAGTCGCGGTGCCGCGGTCCTCGTCACCGGCTCCATCACGGACGCGACCTGTGCGCGCTGGGCCGTGGCGGACAGCGTGGCGGACCTGCGCACCGGCCGTCCCATGAACACCACCGACCGGCGCGCGTGGGCAGCGTCACCAAGACGTTCACCGCGACGGCCGTCCTCCAACTCGCCGCCGAGCGGCGGCTGTCCATGCACGCGCCCGTCAAGTACTACCTGCCCGGCCTGATCCACGGACACGGGTAAGGACGGCCACCGGATCACCGCCCGCGGTTCCGGCGGCACACCAGCGGGCTGCCCGACTACCTCGACGCACCCGAATGGAACCCCAACTCGCCGAGATGCGGCAGACGGTGACAACGAATCCCGACCGGTTCTGGCCCGGCGCCCGCTACGGCCTCGACCTGATCCCCTCGCCCCTGTCCTGCGGTGGCACATGGTGGGGCCGCGGGCAAAGTACCGGGCGGGCGCCCAATGCGCCGACGTGACCGTCCCGTTGGATTCCGTGCGGGCGAGGCCGCTGCCCGGGTCCCAGAGTCGGCCGTCCCGGCGCTGGGGCGATGAGTTGCCCTCCTCCCCCGTACTGCCGGCCGTCTCGTCACATCCCCCGTCGGAAACATGCGCGGCAGCAAGGAGGGCGGTATCACTATGTCTCTGGGAAAGAGCGAAAGCAACTCTTGAATTCACATTCTCACACAGCGAGAAGTTCGATGTTGAACCTTCTCGGGGAGCGAGAAAAAGGTGGCCCTTTCTCGGCTGGTGAGAAATATGTATGAGGCAGGGTTCCCAGTTCGGGGGCGACGCGTGGATGCCCTAGCCTGTCGGCGTACCCCACCCTGCCCCCGTCGATAGGAGTACCGTGCGCGCCATTGTCATGAGGGAATTCGGCGGCCCTGAGGTCCTGCGACTCGAAGAGGTTCCCGACCCCGAACCCGCGCGTGGACAAACCCCGCTCGATGTGCGGCTGGCGGGTGTCAATTACGCAGATGTCCACGTTCGTGGCAACACCTACCTCGCGCCGGTCGCACTGCCGTACGTCCCGGGCAACGAGGTTGTCGGCACCACGCCGGACGGCAAGCGTGTCGTGGCGCTGACGCAGGGCGGCGGCTACGCCGAGAAGGTCGCCGTGCACCGCAGGCTGCACTGGGAGATCCCGGACGAGATCACCGACGAACAGGCGGTGCCCCTGGCTCTGCAGGGGAACAGCGCATACCACCTCCTCTTCACGGTCGCCAGGATCGCCGAGGGGGAAACGGTCGTCATTCCCGCTGCGGCCGGGGGCGTGGGGTCGCTGGCCGTCCAGCTGGCGCACCGGGCGGGCGCCCGCGTCATCGCTCTTGCCAGCACCGCGGAGAAGCGTCAGCTGGCCCTGGAGCTAGGCGCGGCCGTGGCCGTCGACTCCTCCACCGAGGACGGCCTTGCGGAGCGGATCCTGGACGCGGCGGGAGGGCCGGTCCAGGCCGCGCTGGAGATGACCGGCGGCAAGACGCTGCACCAGACCCTCGAAGTGCTGGCTCCGCGCGGCCGACTCGCCGTGTACGGCTTCGCCGGCGGGGAGCTCGCCGATGTCTCCGCGCACACACTGCTCCAAAAGTCCATCACCGCCGCGGGTTTCTGGCTCCCGCACCTGTACACCGACCGGACGCTCCCGCTGGCGGCGTCCATGAGGGAGCTCTTCGACGCCGTCGGCAACGGCACGCTCAAGATCGTCAGCGGCGGTACCTTCCCGCTGGCCGACGCGGCAAAGGCGCACAGCATGCTCAACAGCCGAACCGGCATGGGCAAGTTCAGTCTCGATACAGTCACGCATTAATCTTGGTGCCCGGAACGTATGCGGTAGCACCGACACCGGTGCGGCCGCGTTCCCGAAGAGGGGCGCGCGGCGGGGACGAAGGGGGTACGGCTGATGGGCGGGCAGCGCGGAAGCGGGACCGGTTACGCCGAACGTTTCATGCGAGTGCAGCAGGCGTTCATCACTCTGGGCCCCGGCGCCCACCGGTTGTCCGCACTCGCCAGGGCAGCCGATCTCGATGACTCCACCACTGGCCGCATGCTGACCGCCGGCACCTACAACAGCACCTTCGTCCGGGTCGACCGAGGCTTGTACGAGCTCGGCAGCACGGTCGCCGACCTGGGGCTCCACGCCCTTTCCGAGGACAGACTCTCCGGTGGCGAGGCCAACCGTGTCCTTCAGGGCCTGCGAGAGGCGACCGACAGCGGTCTGGTCTTCCTGTACATGCGGGCCCCGTTCGGCACGGCCGGCAGGCAGTGTCTTGACATGGCGGTGGGGGATTCCGACCTCGTCGAACTCGGCATGACGCCGCGCGAGGTGCTCTCCGTCACCCGTTCGCTGCGCACCGGTGCCTCGGGCCGGACGATCCTCGCCTACATGCCCGCTCAGATACAGCAACGTGTCGCCGCCGACCCGGTCCCGGAGGAAGCGGGCCCCGGCGTCATCCGGGACGGCGACGAGCTGCTCGCCTCACTCGCAGACATCCGCGACCAGGGTTACGCCCTGGGGCGCCAGGAGTGCATGGCGAAGTGGAACTCCGTCGCCGCTCCCGTCATCTGGGACGGTGCGATCTGGGGGGCGGTCCTGCTGCTCAAACCCATGGACGTCATGCCGGAAGCCCCCCACCGCTATATCCATGCCACCATCACCGCGGCGGCCCGGCTCAGCCGACTCGGCGGAGCCTCGTCGGTCGACTGACCGCCGACTCCAGGCGCTGAACGCGCCATGCCCCTACATCGCGGGCGCCCAGCAGCGCTGCGGGCATCGCGGCCAGTGCAGGTCGATGACTCATTACGCCAGCCGGTCTGTACGGCAAGCGTCAGCAGCCCCTCTGCCTCTGCCGAGGCGAGTTCCGCCACCTCGGCGGTGAGAGCTGCCCGGGCGGCAGTGGCCGGCTCCTCAGCCGTTGCCGCTGCGCGGCCTTCTTCTTCGCCTCAGCCTGTCGGACTGCCGCTTCGCACTCGGCCAGGTGACGTTCGACCTGGTCAGCGCCCCGCGCTCCCGCTCCTGGCGCTTCCGCTCCTGGCAAGGACCATGACCAAGTGCCTGTCCACACAGGAGTCTGTGGACACGGCTTGATGATCCAGCTCAAGAGAGTTCGGTTTCTCGCGACGGACACCGCATGCCTCCTCGTAGAGCAGACGAAGGCACCACCTGTACCGCTACGCACCACTGCCCTTGGTCCGACTCGCGAACCCATGAGGTACCTGTGGCTCTCCTCTCCACACTCCGTCTTCACCGCCACCCGCGATCGCGGGGGCGTCTCGCCGTCGGGTTGCTGGCACTCATCGCCGGAACCCTGCCGAGTGTGTCGGCCGACGCCGCCACCCCGCCCTCCGGATCGGTCAGCGACACTGCGCCCACGACCACGTGGAGCGCCGGTCCCTTCGCCGTCCCGAACGTCTCCGGCAGTGCGGGAACGGTGAGCTGCGGGAACGCGCAACTCTGCGACGACTACACGCTGAAGGTGTCAGTGCCCGTGGGCTACGACGCCGCTCACAGCCTGCGCATCGACGTCAAGTGGCCAGACTCGGCCGCCGACTTCGACCTGTACGTCCTCGACGCCAACGGCCGCGAGGTGGCCGCCTCCGCCTCTTCCAGCGACCCCGAGACCGTGCTGCTTCCGGCTGCGTCGGCGTCGTACACCGTTCGCGTGGTGCCGTACGCGCCGCTCGGTGACAGCTTTACCGGCACCGCGAGCCTTATCGCCAACCCGGCCGATCCGCCGCCGAGTACGGCCACCCCTCCGACGTACGCGCACTCCTCGGCACCCGGCAGCATCACGGACGCGCACAACGCAGGTGAACCCTCGATCGGCGTCGACCGCGCGAGTGGCGCCGCGATGTTCCAGGCGTACACTTCGACGCTCAAGGTCACCTATGACAGCGCCGGCGCCGCCACGTGGCAGGACAAGAGCGCGAACGCGGCCAACGGCTGCCCCCAGGGCAGCACCACCAGCCTCGACCCGATCCTGTTCACCGACCCGGTCACCCACCGCACCTTCGAGTCGCAGCTCGCCGGCAAGACCGCCCTGACCTGCTACACCGACGACGACGGCGAGACATGGACACCGACGGGCGGCTCGGGCATCAACTCCGGTGTGGACCACCAGACCATCGGCGGCGGCCGCTTCACCACGGCCCAGCCGGGCGGCGTCACGCCGTACCCGAACGCCGTCTACTACTGCTCCCAGGACATCGCCGACGCTTCCTGCGCGGTCAGCCGGGACGGCGGTCTGACGTATGGGCCGGCCGTCCCGATGTACTCGCTATTGGACTGCGGCGGCCTGCACGGGCACGTGAAGGTCGCCCCGGACGGCACGGTGTACGTGCCCAACAAGGGCTGCGGCGGCCACCAGGCTGTGGCCGTCTCCGAGGACAGCGGGCTGACATGGGCCATCAGCGAGAACCCGGCCAGCACCCCTGGTGACTCCGACCCGAGCGTGGGCATCGGGGCCGGTGGGACCGTCTACATGGGCTACCAGAACAGCGACGGCACGGCCCGTATCGCCGTCAGCCACGACAAGGGCAAGACGTGGCCGTACGACCAGAACGTCGGCGCGGCCCTCGGCATCAAGAACGTCGTATTCCCCGTCGTGACCGCGGGCGACGACAACCGCGCCGCCTTCGCCTTCCTGGGCACCACCACGGGTGGCAACTACCAGGACGCGGGCGCCTTCAAGGGCGTGTGGCACCTGTACGTGGCCACCACCTACGACGGTGGCCAGTCCTGGGTCACCGTCGACGCCACGTCCACCGACCCCGTCCAGAGGGGGTCGATCTGCACGGGCGGCACCACGTGCGGCAAGGACCGCAACCTCCTGGACTTCATCGACGTCACGATCGATGCCCAGGGCCGCGTGCTCGCCGCCTACGCCGACGGCTGCACCGGTACCTGCGCGACCGGCGGCGCGCAGAACTACGACGCACTGGCCTCCATCGCCCGCCAGTCCTCCGGCAACACGCTGTACGGCGCATACGACGCCGTGGTCCGCGGCAAACACAAGCAGCCCGAAGTAGGCCACTAGATGAAGTCATCGCCCTCGGCCGCCCTACTGGTAGGCGCCGTCCTCAGCCTGGCCGCGGTCGCCGGATGCTCGGCGACGAACAGGCACGCCGAGCCCCCGCGGGCAACGCTGTACGCGGCGGGGGAGGCAACTGATCCGCCGGTCGGGAAAACGGCCGGCGCTGCCCACGGCGGCGGCTGTCCCACTACCGCCTCACTGCCGCTCCCCAAGGACTTCCCGGAGAACCTGCCAGTACCCGACGGCGCGGTCGTGACCTTGGTGGAGCACCGCACTGGCGGCCGACTCGTCGTCACCACTGTCGTACGGAGCGGGTTCCACGCCGCCCTGTCCTTCCTGCACAAGCAGCTCCCCAAGGCCGGATACGCCCCGAAGGAGGGCGAGGTGGAGAAGGACGACGCCGAGTCGAACTTCTCCTCCACGACCGTCCGGGGCCGCTGGACCCTGCGGAAGATGCCCGACTGCGAGGGAGGGGTGTACCTGACGTACCTGACGTCCGCCGCCTCCTGAACTCGGCCCGGCCGAGGCCTCTGCCCCGGCCGGTGGAACCGCGAGTGGCCATCTTTCACGGAGAGCGGCAGCGCGTGCGGCGTCGGCCGAAGGGTGGCCCCTCGGGCCACAAGACCGCTGGTGAAAAGGTGCATCGCAAGCCTGACTGCCCGGCCTGCCAAAGGACGGTGACGCGGCAGCCCCGGACCAACGATCAGGGAGATCACCGGCAGGATCCGGCGCCTGCGCGGGCGTCCGGGTTTACCGGCACCGGGAAGGATGCCGTCGACCAGGGCCAGGGTCTGCGTGACGTAGTTGACGTTGGCTGCCGTAGCAATGGCCTTGAACGGGGTGCCCTTGCCGTCGCGTGCAGCTCGGCGATGTCGTTCGTGGCGCGGTCGTACCGGTTCTCGCCATGCAACCGCGCCATCGTCGCGATGTGTTCGAAGACGTGGGGCGCGCCCCGGTCAGTTCGTAGACGGGGCGGGACGGCGGAGCCGGGTTGAGCAGGAGGTGCTACGACCTCCGCCACGTCGGCTGCGGCGACCGGCGAGGTCCGGGCGGAGCCGAACGGAAGGCGGACCGTCCCGTCGCGCAGGATCGAGGAGACCGCGCCCCGGGGCGAAGAGCGGATTGTCCATGAGCACCGTGGGCCGGACATGGACGACGGGCACCCCCGACCAGTCGAGAACGTGCTCGGTCAGCCAGTGCAGCCGCTGCTGCCGGGACTCGGCATCGCTCGTGAGGTTCATCTGGCACACCGTCATCTGCGAGATGTTCACCAGCAGATCGAGGCCGTCGCCCTCCCGGCAGGCTGCTGCTAGCGCCGTCGCGGCCTCCAGTACGCGGGTGACGCACTCATCCCGAAGTAGGCCCGGTGGCAGCCCGCCAACGCCGCCACCACGTCGGCGCCACGGGTGGCCTGGGCGGCCGAAGCGCTGCTGATGGACGGCGTGGCCGATGCCGTTGCCAGCCGGCGAGTACCACATGCCGAAGCGCCGGGCCGCGCTCTCCCGAAGAAGGCGGTCGTCGGCGTTGCGGCTGTCGACCTCCAGCACGAGGTGGTCGACGTAGGCGACGGCACTCCCGGCCCGCACGTCGTCGTATTTTGAGCCAACTTGACAACGGCTGAGCCTCGATTGCCGGGAGAGAGGTTGTCGTGCTCGCGGCGAACTCGTTTACTGCGGGCAGCAGTTGAGACTCAAGGAGGTGCACCAGTCTCATGATCAAGCGAATTGCTGCCCTGACGGCACTTATCCCGGTCATGCTGAGCTCTACGGTCGGGGCCGCTTCGGCGCACTCCGCGCCGCACGTCACCCCGGCTGTGGTCACGCTGACCTACGACGCCCGCGATGCCGGTCAGTGGGCGGGCCCGATCAAGCAGGCCGTGCAAAACTGGAACAACGCGGTGCACAACGTGCGCCTGGAGCCGGCGAGCACCGCCGGCTCGGCCGACTACGTCTACGAGGCGACCAGCGGCTGGCCGCAGACCACGTTGGGGCCGATCTTCCCCGGCGGCAACGGTGACGTGCAGCTAGGCCGGCAAGCGGTGGACGAGGGCTACGACGCGACCCGGATCGCGGCGCACGAAACCGGGCACATCCTCGGGCTGCCCGACCACTACAGCGGCCCGTGCTCGGAGCTCATGTCCGGCCACGGCCCCGGCACGTCCTGCACGAATGCCAAGCCGGACGCGGCCGAGGCGGCGCAGGTCGACAAGAACTACGCCACCGGCACGCCAGCGGTGCGCCCGCATCACCACCAAGTGGTGATCGACATCTGGTCCGGCCGGGTTCTCAACGGCTCGCACTGACTGGCCAGCAGCACGCCTGCCACGGCGACCTGCTGCGGCAGAGGGCCGGCCGGTTGACGGGCGCCGTGGCGTCCAGATTGGCGGCCTCGGCGCGGATTTGAGCATCGGTTGCGTGTCCGACGTGTACCACTTGGGCTTGGGTGCGTGATGCCCTGGCGCGCATGAGTGGGTCGTCGGCCTTAGGCATGGCCAGATCCTCGGGCCCCGAGGTCTGCGACCAGTTGGCCAGTCCGCCCGGGCGATGGCGTCACGTCCGCCGGACGTTCCAGCCCGACGTTGAGCACGGTGGCACCATTGAACGTGACCATGGTGGGCAAGTGGCGCAGGTAGCCGATGCCGCGGACGCCCATTGCCAGCACGAGGAACCGTGTGTCGAGGTCACGGTTGCGGATGGTGGCCATGGTCGATCCTGCGGTGGAGAGTAGGTGTCCGTGGCTGACGGCACGGCCATCCGGCGGCGGTCGGGGAAAGCGCGGCTATTCCGTAGTCGGATCCGATGTCTTTGTGGAACCAGTCTGCGTCGGCTTCGAAGCCCTCAGCCTTCCCTCGGGCCGAGTCCGTCCACGCAGGCCATGGGCAGCTTCGGCAGCAGGGCGGGCACCTGCTCGGGCGTGATGGCCTGGTCCGGCCGGAAGACCAGGCACCCCAGGCACCCCAGGCACCTGCCTGCGCAGCAGCGAAGATCGTCTCGTACACGTCGACAGTGGCAATGTCGTCGGGGGGGCGGACGGTTCGGATGAGCGTGGCGTGGGTGGATCCAGCCGGCCCGTGGTGGGCAGCTGGGAGGACACTCCGCTGGCGAGCCGTGCAGGGAACGGTTGGGCAATTTCATGCCGGCTTCGAAGTCGCGGCGATGTGTCAGAAGTCAGGCCAGAGGAGGCCAGCCGGGTCGTATACGAGTCCGGTCCCGCAGGGGCCCGCGGGTGTCGGTGTCCGCGCCGCGGAGCAGAAGCTCGTGGTAGGGGCAGGCGCGCGGTTCGTCCAGCGCCTTCCACTCACGCCGGTCGAAGACGGTGGCCACGGGGATGGGGACGGGGACCTGCTGATGCTCTGCGAGGAGCGAGGCGGGCCATGTCCCCTGTGGTGGTGTAACCGCGTCGGGGGATCTTCGGTCGTGGGGTAGATCGAGTCCATTCCTTGATGGATGGAGCCAGCCAGGACTGAATCCGGATCTTGAGTGGTGGGTGCCTCTGCGGCAAAATCGACAACCATGATCAAGGGGGAATCGACTTTGGCGGGCAGCACGTTGGCAGGCCGGCTTCCCGGCTTGGTGCGTGTTGTACTCGTGTCGGCGGTTTGCTGCATCACAGCGGTCGGGTGCGGTGGGACTTCCACGGGTCCGACCGACGAGGGCGCTGCCAGTCCGTCCGCTGCCAGCCCGTCCAGCGGCCGAGTACCGGTCGTGGACGCCACGCAACTGCAGTCCGTTTTGCCCACAGGTCTCAACATGCCCGCGGACTTGTCTGAGGAACGAACGGTCCATGCCTGGGACTTAGCGAAGGAGCCTTCCCAGTGCCAGGACGAGGAGTGGCCCGATGGCTGGTGCGCCAGGGCTGGCGCGGTGGGCCTTTCTGCGTTCACCGATCTTGCCGATCAAGAACTCGGGATTCACCTGGTCTCTTTCCCCGACGAACAGTCGGCGACTCAAGCTTTCAAAACGAGGGATAAATCGGATGATATGGGGCGCTATCCAGGTCCGGCCGGAGGGTCTGTGTATACGCTCGACCTCGTTGCGCCGAGGGACAATTTGCTCTGGACGGGCAGAGGCACGACCTTCCAGCAGGGCACGGTCATCGGCAGGATCGAGTACGCATGGAAGCCGGGAACGCACGTGCCAGCCGACCGTCTGTTGGCGGTGACGCGCATGGTGATCCAGCGGATCGATGAGAAGGAAAAGGGCTTGAACCCTACGGCCTCGGCGCACTGAGGCAACGGACGTCGTACGGCGTCGGTCGCCTGCCGTCCGCGCGGAGGTGGACGTCGCCGACCTTCACAAGGTCTCACTGACCTGTGCCCCCTGGACGACGACGCCTCCAAGCGGACTCGCACCAACCACGCCAGGCTCGGCGCGCTCGATGACCTGTCCGTGCTGAGAGCGCACCCAGGCGGTCATGGCTCCTGCGGTGCTGTAACCGCGTCGGGGGGATCTTCGGTCGTGGCGTAGATCGAGTCCATGCCGCTCTTGGGGAGGTAGCTGCGTGGGAAGGCGATCCATTCGTCGTGCATCTCGATGAGGACGGCGGTGGTGAGCCGTTCGAGGGCGGCGGGGTTGGGGAAGATCTGGACGACGTCGACGCGCCGCTTGATCTCGCGGTTGACCCGCTCCAGGGGGTTGGTGGACTGGATCTTCTTCCAATGTCGCTCGGGGAAGTCAGCGAAGGCGGTCAGGTCGGTCTTGGCTTCCAGGAGCATGACTTTGACCTTGGGGAATTGCCGTCCGAGCATGTCAGCGACGGTGTCGAGCTGGGAACGGACCAGCTCGGCGGTGGGCTGGGCGAAGATCGTGCGAATCGTCGCGGCCACCATCTCGCCGGAGTCTTTGCTGATCACAGCGAAGACGTTGCGCAGGAAGTGAACGCGGCATCGCTGGTAGGCGGCGCCGAGCATGACCTTGCGGACCGCCTTGACCAGCCCGGAATGATGGTCGGCGATGACCAGGCGGACACCGGTCAGGCCGCGTTCGCGCAGGGAGCGCAGGAACTCGGTCCAGAAGACCTCGATCTCGCTGTCGCCGACCATGAGTCCGAGGACTTCGGGGCCGCCGTCCTCGCTGATGCCGGTGGCGATGACCACGACTTGGGAAACGATCTGCTGCGAGATCCGGGCCCTGCAGTAGGTGGCGTCGAGGTAGATCTAAGGGAAGCGGACGTGGTCCAGGGGCCGGGTACGGAACACGTTCAGTTCCGTGTCCAGGGCGCCGCAGATGCGGGAGACCTCGCTGTTGGAGATGCCGGTGTCCGCGCCCAGGGCCTTGACCAGGTCGTCCACGCTGCGGGTGGACACCCCGTGCACGTATGCCTCCATGATCACGCTGTAGAGGGCCTGGTCGATTCGGCGCCGGCGTTCCAGCAGGGACGGGAAGAAGGATCCGGTGCGGACCTTGGGAATTGCCAGGTCCAGGTCCCCGGCCTGCGTGGTCAGCACCTTCCAGGCCATCGCGCGTCCTCTCGTGAACTAGCCTCTCTACTCGGAGAGTTGCGCACTGGTCGCCCCATGACCAGGGGCTATGCGGAGATCGCTGTTACACCACTCGGTGGGACACCATCGCGAGGCGACGAAGGGAGTCCGCAGGTCGGGGGTGCGTGCATGTGCTCGTCAGCAAGGTCGTGGCCGACGTCGGCACGGGGATCGGGAAGTGCGGGCGACGATCGTGTTCGTAGCCACGTCGGGCCGCACCCGGCAGCAGTTGTCATCCGCCTCGTCGGGGCCGTCAGGAGCGACGGCCCGCCAGCGTTTCGCGGAGTGGTCGAGACGCGTTCCGGTGCGCTGCCCGGTCCCTGGGAGGGTGTCAGCAGGCGCTGTACCTCTCGTGATGAGTTGAACGCTTCACTTCGTGGGAGGCAAGAGCGCGCGCATGGCCAGGCGGAGGGTGTGCCGCTGCGGGAGACGATGGCTGCCCTGTCGGTGGCGGAGGAGCCCCGGGAGGGCCACCACCCTGTCAAAGAGTTTGATGGCGGGTCGATGCGGAGCCGGGCCGGTGTTCCTTCGCTTCGGCCGCGCCCAGATGCTGCCACTGCGGGCTGCGACCGGTAAAGCCCGGCGCGAGGCAAGGGACGAGTGGGGGTCAGTCGTCCCGTGTGCGCCAGTCGCGGCTGAAGTCACCGGCGAGCGGTGGAAGGCCGTCCACCCCGCCAGCTGGGGCGCCCCACGGGACACCCATCCGGACCCGTGCCACCCTGCAAGCAGCGGCCGTCATCGCCGAGCGCCAAGGCGTACAGACCGAGCCCGACCACCCGGGCACGTGGACCAGAGCGTTCCTGAGCAGAGAGCCGGCGGCGGCTGGCTCTCGCGCTTGCGCACTTGACCCGGGCCGGGCCTGTTGTCAGTGGCCGCTGTGAGGCTGGACGGCCCGGAAGCCGGGCTTTCCAACATGCTGCGTGACTCTTAAGCAGCAAAAATGATCTTTTCATCCTGGTTTGTGGACTGCTAGAAATAGACCATGAAGGGGCGTTTTGTGCTGTCCAAGGCGCTGGACCCCGTCGGCGTCGGGACGCCCTCGCCTGCCCCGGGCCGGCGTCGCTCCCCGCTAAGTGTGCGCAGCCTCGCGGGTCAGGTGTTCGTGCTGCAGCTGGTCCTCCTGATCCTGTTCGGCGTGGCAGCGGTCACGGCTCTGGTGCTCCAGGCCCAGGGGGCGAGCGTGCAGGAGGCGCGGGAACGCTCGCTCGTCGGTGCCGAGGCTTTCGCGAACGCTCCGGGGACGCTCGCCGCAATGGAGTCTGCCGACCCGAGTGCGCTGCTGCAGCCGAGGGCGGAGGCGGCCCGTAAGAAGTCGGGGGTGGACTACATCGTGGCGTTCAGCCCGGCCGGGTACCGGTGGACCCATCCCAACCCGCGTTTGATCGGCAAGCATGTGACCGGCACCTTCAACGAGGCTTTGGCAGGGCATCCCCACACCTCTACTTTCGGTACGCCCGTCGGCCAGGCCGTGGATTCGACCGTTCCCGTCTTGGACAGCCACGGCAAGGTCGTCGGGCTGGTGGCCGTGGGCATCACGGTCAAGAGCGTGCACCAGCGGGTGGCCGGGCAGCTGCCGATCCTCTTCGGCGCCGCCGCTGGTGCGCTGCTGTTGATGACGGGCGGATCGGCGCTCGTGAGCCAGTGGCTGCGACGGCAGACGCGGGGTCTGGAACCGGCTGAGCTCCGACGGATGTACGAACACCATGACGCCGTGCTGCACGCCGCGCGGGAGGGCGTGCTCATAGTCGACGCGGGCGGACGGCTCGTGCTCGCCAATGACGAGGCGCGACGGCTGCTGGGACTGCATCAGGGCGCGGAGGGGCAACCAGTCGCCGACCTGGGCTTCGAACCGGTACTCGCGGAGCTGCTGCTCTCGGGGCAGTCGGCGACGGATGAGGTACATGCGGTCGGCGAACGTCTGCTGGCGGTGAACGTACGCCCGACCGCGCCCTACGGCGGGCCCGCCGGCAGCATGGTCACCCTGCGCGACACCACCGAGCTGCAGGCTGTCACCGGAAAGGCTGCTGTGGCGGAGCACCGCCTGAGGCTGCTCTACGACGCCATGACCGGAATCGGCACCACGCTCGACATCGTCCGCACCGCCGAGGAACTTACACGGTTCACGGTCCCCCGTTTCGCCGACTACGTCAGCGTCGATCTGGTCGACTCGATCCTTCAGGGCGGCGAGCCGGAGGGCACGATGATGCGCCGTGCGGCCGTCACCGGCACCCACGAGGACCATCCGCTGTACCCCGTCGGCAAGCTCATCGACTTCGGCTCCGAGACCCCGCAGGCGATCGGGTTCGGCACCGGCGAACCCGTCCTCGAGGCGGACCTGCCCGCGCTGACCGGATGGCAGGAGGAGGATCCCGTCAACGCGCGCCGGATCATTGCCCACGGCATCCACTCGATGATGGTCATCCCGCTGCGCGCCCGCGGCATCCTCATGGGCGTGGCCAGCTTCTGGCGCTCTGAGCGGCCCGAACCCTTCGAGGAGGAGGACGTGGCGGTCGCCGAGGAGCTGGTGGCCCGGGCCGCGCTCGCCATCGACAACGCCCGCCGCTACACCCGCGAGCGCACCACGGCCGTCACCCTGCAGCGCAGCCTGCTGCCGCGCCGCGTCCCCGAGCAATCAGCGCTCGACGTGGCCTACCGCTACCTACCCGCGCAGGCCGGGGTGGGCGGCGACTGGTTCGACGTCATCCCGCTGCCCGGCGCCCGAGTGGCGCTGGTCGTCGGCGACGTCGTCGGCCACGGTCTGCACGCGGCGGCCACCATGGGCCGGCTGCGCACCGCCGTGCACAACTTCTCCGCGCTCGACCTGCCCCCGGACGAGCTCCTGGCCCACCTGGACGAGCTGGTCAGCCGCATCGACAGCGCCGAGACGAGCGAGGAGACAGGCGCGGGCATCACCGGAGCCACGTGCCTGTACGCCATCTACGACCCCGTTGCCGGGCAGGTCGCCGTCGCCCGGGCCGGCCATCCCGAGCCCGCCCTCGTGCTGCCTGATGGCACCGTCTCGTTCCCCGACGTGCCTGTCTCACCGCCCCTGGGCCTGGGCGGCGGTCTGCCGGTCGAGGCCGCAGACCTGGTTCTGCCCGAGGGGTCGCGGCTGGTGCTGTACACCGACGGATTGGTGGAGGACCGCGACCGGGACCTCGACACGGGCCTTGAGCAGCTGCGCGCCGCCCTTGCCGCCGCCGTGGACCGTACGCCGGAGGAGACCTGCGTGGACGTCCTCGGCGCGCTGCTGCCCGCCCGGCCCAGCGACGACATCGCCCTGCTCGTGGCGAGCACGCGGTTGCTGCCCGCCGACCGGATCGCCACGTGGGAGGTGTCATCCGACCCCGCGGCCGTGGCGCCGGTCCGCTCCGACTGCGCGCGGACCCTGGATGCCTGGGGCCTTGACGACATCGGGTATGCCGCCGAGTTGATCCTCAGCGAGCTGATCACCAATGCCATCCGCTACGGCTCCCAGCCCATTCGGGTCCGCCTGCTGTACGACCGCTGCCTGATCTGCGAGGTATCCGACGGCAGCAGCACCTCCCCGCACATGCGGCGGGCGGCTCTCACCGACGAGGGCGGTCGCGGCTTGTTCCTGGTCGGCCAGTTCGCCGAGCGATGGGGTACCCGCTACACGGCCCGCGGCAAGGTGATCTGGAGCGAACAGGCGCTCCACGATGGGCAGGGAGAACCCGGCCCCGAGGCGATCGAAGACCTCCTCGATCAGTGGGACGACTCTGCCCTGTAGAAGCAGCTGGCGCCCCGGGCGCACGTCGTCGCCGGTCAAGGGTGCGTGTGGCGCTCGTCGGGCAGCCAGTGCAGGGCGAACCAGACTTCCATGCGGACGCCGGGGCCCTGCAGGCCGACGTCGAGAAGCTCGGCGACCCGGGCAAGGGGGTGGCGCACGGTGTTGCGGTAAACCTGCAGGGCTACGGCGGTGCGGTCCCAGCTGCCGTGCAGGGTCAGCCATCTCCGCAGGGTGTCCGGCAGGGCAGTGGCGCCCGGTGCGCTGGCCGAATCCAGCGGGGCGAAGCGGGTCCGGGCGAGTTCTTGGGCGTCGGCAGGCGCAATGAGCGCATCCATGCTGAGCGCGCCCGGGCAGTGCACGACGGCAGGGGCCTCGACGGCGATCGCACGCTCCTGGGCGTGCTCGGCCTGGGGTCGGCCTGTGGCAGGTCGGGGACGGATGCGGGCGCGCTCAAGCCGAGGACCCAGCCGAGGTCGGCGGCCTGTGCCGGGGCGCTGGGCCGGGTATCCGGTCCGCTGGGGATCAGTGCGCTCAGGCTGGGGCCGTCGACGTACCGGTAGGGCGTGCCCGGTGCGCTGCCCCGTGTCGCGAGCTGGGCCGGATCGTCGCCGCTCGCCGGTGTGAGGGTGGAGCGTGCGGGGATGTGCCGGCCGTGGACCACGATCCAGTGCTCACCGGTCATCCGGCCCGCGAGGGCGGGTGCGACCTCGGCCGGGACCCCGAGCTTGAGCCTCACCAGCGCGCCGACGCTGTGGGTGTCGGTGCCCCAGAGCGTGCCGCGGGCTGGTCAGCCGGGCCGGCAGAACGGCTTTGCCCACGGGGCGGACACCCACAGCAGCGAAGCGGGTACGTAGCTCCCCTCGCGAGCCCTGCCGCCAGGCCAGGGTGGTGCAAGAATCCTGTCCGAGGCTGGCGGCCAACTCGCAGGTGTACGTTGGTGCCGTAGGCGGCGTCGGCCACCACGACCGGCGGCCTCATGCCCCAGTCGGCCAGCGTGTCGAGCATGTCCAACGCCGAACGCCACTTCTCGCGGTGCGTGACCTCGGGCGGAACGCGGGTGGCGGTCCGGCGGTCGATGTCCGGCACCCGCTCTTCAGGCAGGAACAGGCGCCATTGCAGCGGACAGAAAGCGGTGTCGCTCGCGGCATGGAAACCGACCGCGCCCAGGCAGTTGGCTCGCTTGCCCAACGCTCCGCAGTACTGCGCAGCCACGGCGACCGATATCCGGCCGTCCTTCGGCACCGATGCAGGTGATGCTCGTTGCTGTCCGGCAGCCGCGAAGCCATCGCCTGGATCGACTTACGGCGACCGTCCAGCATCAGCCCCGCAGGTAGCCGTCGCCCTGTGCCCGTCGATCCTTCAATCACCCGGAAACGGCTTACTCGAAGTGCGTCCACGCACCCAACATCGGGGCGGAGCTGGATGTGGCGTGGGCCCCGGCGGAGGGTTCGTTCGAGGTGCTCGTCGTCGGTGAAGGTGGTGTTGGCCAGTGGCCACGCCGTAACAGCGACCAGACGCCTCAACCGGATTCAAGTCCGGTGCGTATGAAGGCAGTTGAATGACGGTGAGCCAGTCGTGTACGGCCGCGTACAAACGCATTCCGGCGGCCCGGCGGGTGTTGAGATGGTCCCAGATCAGCACGATGGGAGCCTGGAGCTGGATGTGGGCACGCACGACCAGGTCACGGTAGTCGCTCCAGGCGAAGGTGTCGCGTCCCTTGCCCTTGTGCTTGCGGCGGCGTGGCCGGTAGATCAGCCGGGACGTCTCACCCGGGCTATAACAGCACATCGCCGCGATCGACCAGCGGCGCCAGGACCGGCCCCGCACCCGCACCACCGGCGTGTGCCCACGCCGACCCCAGGTGCGGGCACGTGGCGGCGTCATCGAAACCCGGCCTCGTCCTCGAAGACGACGTACACCCCCAGCACCGCCGCAGTCATTCCACCTGCGGCCACACATCCTTCTTCCAAAGACCCACCGCATGCTCATCGCGCTCCAGCGCCCGGCGGGCGGGACACTGCCAGGACCAGCCGTGCCGGTGCAGCAGTCGCCACAACCTGCTTCCGGGCAATCAGCACCCCGACCCCGAGCCAGGATCCACCGCTGGTCCTCCCAGCCATACACGGCCGGCCCGCGCCAACTCCCTCTCCAGCTCGGCGAACTGCTGGTCGGACAGGTTGGGCAGTTTCGGCGGCCCCGCAGAGGCCAGCGCGGCCATCTCGCCCTCCCGCCAGGCGCGACACCAGCGTTCCACCCACCGCTCACTCACCCGAAGGTCCTTCGCGATCACGGCAGTTCTCTCACCACGCCCGAACCGCTGCGTCACCCGTGTCGGTCAGTTGTCCGCGAGTGCCAGCTTGATGCCGAAGCCGACGAGTACCGAGCCGGTGATCGCGTCGATGGCCTGCTGCACCGAGCCGCGGTTCAGCCACCGGCGGACGAGCTGGGTGCCGAATATCAGCGCGCTGAACCAGACCAGCCCCTCCAGGTCATGCACGGTCGCCAGGACGACCCCCATCAGCAGATGCGGGGCGCCAGTGGGGATGAACTGGGGCAGCATCGCCATGTAGAAGACGCCGTTCTTCGGGTTCAGCAGGCTGGTGCCCAGCCCGCGCGACCAGGACCGTGCCCATGTCGCCTCCGCGGTCGTGGCTCTCGCTCCGCCCGCCGCATCCTCCGACACGGACCGGCCGCGCTCCTTGAGCGTCCGGCGCAGCATGCCGATCCCCAGCCACGCCAGGTACCCGGCACCGGCCACGCGCAGCGCGTCGTACAGCAGATGGGATGCCTTGAGCACCGCCGCGGCACCGACCGCTGCGGCCACGCCCCACACGAGCACGCCGCAGAGGATCCCCAGCGCCGTCGCGAAGGCCCGGCGCCTGTCCAGGGTGATGGCGGAGCGTAGCACCAGAGCGGTGTCCAGTCCCGGCATGATGGTCAGCATGCCTGCCACTACGGCGAAGGAGGCGATGGCAGAGGAAAAGGTCATGCGGTCATCCTGAAGCCGCGGCCGCGATCACGTCCAACACGGTCTGCTTCACTCCATATCAGCAGGACTGATGCCGCTGCTCGCTCGGCGCTTCGGCCCTGTGTCCGCCGGTACGGAGAAGTGAACCTCGACATGGACGCCCGCCTCGACCTCGCTGCGCTCTTGGACAACCGCCCGTGCCGGCCGGTGCCGCTGCCGGGAGCGGCTTGTGGTGGCCCGGGGTCGGCACGAACGGCCTGGGCGGCTACTTTCCCTGTTTGTTGCCGGAGGTGTCGCACAGCGCGCGGTCGACGAGGTCGCTGGCGGCCTTTTGCTGCCGGATTGTTTTATGGAGGTCGTTGAAGCTGGTGGACATGGAGACGGTGACGGTGCGGCTGCCGTCGTCGGTGGCGCCGTTCAGGGTGATGTAGCCGGCTTCGCCTCCTTCGTGGCTCCAGTAGCTGCCGCCACAGCTCAGGGGGCGGTTGACCAAGCCGAGGCCGTAGCGTCCGCCGGGCCAGAACGCGTCGAAGGGCTTGGGGACCGGGACGGTGTTCTGCATTTCGGCCACGCGCACCTCGGACAGCAGTTTGCCGCCCAGCAGTCCCTGGAAGAAACGGTTGACGTCTGCCGTAGTGGAGACATAGCCGCCGAGGTCGGGGACGATCTGTTCGGTGACGTCCGTCCGTTCGCCGGAGGCGAAGATCTGGTAGCCGTCGGCGTGCGGGCGGCGAAGGGTGGACGTGGTGCCCGGCAGGTAGGTGTGGTTCATGCCGAGCGGTTTCAGGATCCGGCTCTCGACCTCCTCCTGCCATGCGTGCCCGGCGGCTTTCTCGACGATCATGCCGAGGACGACGTAGCCGGTGTTGGAGTAGCTCCAGCCGGTGCCGGGCCGGAAGTCCGGGTGGTGCTTCATCGCCCGGGCGACGATCTGTTCGGGGGTGTAGGTGTCGTAGCGGTGCTGGTAGTACTGCTGCGGGGTGTCGTAGCCGGGAAGGTCGTCGTGGAGGCCGCTGGTGTTCTGCAGCACCTGGCGCACGGTGATCTTCCGTCCGTCATTGCCGTTGCCGTCGATCAAGCCGGGCAGCCAGCGGTCCACCGTGTCGTCCAGTGACAGCTTGCCGTCGTCGACCAACTGAAGGATCACCGTGGCCATGAGTGCCTTGCCGGTACTGGCTATCCGGAAGTAGCCGTCGCGGGGCACCGGGTGGTTCGCGCCCGCCACGGCGACGCCGGCGGTGGCCACCAGGTCCCGGCCGGAGGTGGTGGTCACCCGTGCCTGGACGCCGGTGATGCCCAGCGCCTGGATGGCATCGGTGTCCCGGCGCAGGTCGTCCTGCTGGTAGCCGGGCGTGGACCTCGCGGTCGCGCCGTCCGAGGGCTGGACGGCTATGGCCACACTCGCTGCGCCGACTGCGGCCACAGCGACCGCGAGCCACCGTCGGCCGATCCGGCGGTGACGTTGCTGGGACGAGCGGTTCTGCGGCGCGGAGGCCGGGGTTGTGGATCTCATGAATCACACGCTAGGTAGGCGTCGAGTTGCGTGTCGCTACCACAGGCGGCCGATGGGAACCTACAGGTGGCTGTAGTGCCGCGGGGGCTCCCGGCACGTACAGTGGCGCGTCCGAGGGCCGCTCCCGGTCCCGTACGACAGACGAGGGCGAACCAGTGCACGGCGTGATCGGCGAGGCCCGCGCACGGTTGGTCCAGACCGGGCGCAGCGGACGTTACCTGCTCGGCACCCTGATGACCGCGACGGTGACGCTCGTGGCGGCGCCACTTCTGTGCGTACCGTCGCTGGCGGCTACCTGGGCGGAGCGCCACCGCCGGCGCGCCGGGGCGGTGCTGGGCCGACCGGTGCAGCCGCGCCCGCGCGCCCTGCGCCGCGACCTTGCGTGGCTCGTGACGCAGGTGGCCACCGGCCTGCCCGCGGGCATACTCGCCCTGCTGTGCCTGGGCAACCTGCTCCTCACCCTCGTCGTCACCGTGGGGTGGTGGGCCTTTCCCACGTCGGATCCGCCACGGCTGCTGCTGCTCGATGTCCGTATCAACAGCTGGGCCTCCGCGCTGACGATCAACCTGGCACAACTCCTGCTCCTTGCGGCGCTGGGGGCCATCGCGCTGCCGCCACTCGCCCGGATGCACGCGCGGTGCTGCCTGGCAGTCCTGGCACCGTCTCCCGCGGAACAACTGGCCGCGCGCGTCACCGAGCTCACCCGGACGCGCACAGACGTCCTTCAGGCGCACAGCGCGGAACTCCGCCGGATCGAACGCGATCTGCACGACGGCACCCAGGCCCGGCTGGTGGCCATCGCCATACGGCTTGCCGTGGCCGGGGAGAGCCTTCCCCAGGACCCGGACGCGGCCGCCGCGCTCGTACGGCAGGCCCAGGCCGAGACCGAGGAGGCCATGACCGAGTTGCGCTCCGTCATCCGCACCATCTACCCGCCGGTCCTGGCCGACCAGGGCCTCGTCGGCGCGCTCGGCACCCTGGCCGACAGGGCCGGCGTGCCGACCCGCATCGACATCGGCGACCTCGGTGAGGTCCCTGCCGCGGTCGAAGCGGTCGCCTACTTCGCCGTCACCGAGGCGCTGGCGAACATCGCCCGGCACAGCCGCGCCACCAAGGCCGCCGTCCACGTCACCCGCAACGGCGCGATGCTGTCCGCACAGATCACCGACGACGGGACCGGCGGGGCGGACGCATCCCGAGGCAGCGGCCTGGACGGAATTCGCCGCCGCGCCGCCGCCCTGGACGGCACCATGAAGATCAGCAGCCCGCCGGGCGGGCCGACCACCATCACCGTGGAGCTGCCGTGCGTGTAGTCATCGCCGAGGACAACGTCCTGCTGTCCTCCGGACTCGAACTCCTGCTGGGCTCCCAGGGCTTCGAGGTCGCCGCGATCACGGAGGACGCCGCCGGCTTCCTCGCCGCCGTCGAGACCCACCGCCCGGACGTCACCATCGTCGACGTGCGGCTGCCCCCGACCTTCCGCGACGAGGGTATCCGCGCCGCCCTCCGGGCTCGCCGCGACCGCCCCGGACTTCCCGTCCTGGTCCTGTCCCAGTACGTCGAGCAGGAATACGCCGGCCGCCTCCTCTCCGACACCCGCGGCGGCATCGGCTATCTGCTCAAAGACCGGGTGAGCCGCATCGCTGAGTTCACCGACGCACTGCGCCGCGTGGCCGCCGGCGGCACCGCCATGGACCCCGAGGTCATCGCCCAGCTCCTCGCCGTCCGCAGCGATCCCGTCGACGCCCTCACCCCGCGCGAACGCGAGGTCCTGGCTCTGATGGCCGAAGGGCACGACAACGCCACCATCGCCCAGCGGCTCTTCGTCACCGACAACGCCGTCCACAAACACATTGGCAGCGTCTTCCTCAAACTCGGCCTGTCGGCCGGCGACAGCGGCCACCGCCGCGTCCGCGCCGTCCTGACCTACCTCCGCCGCCATGGCGGCACCGAACCCAGCGCTGTCGAGTAATCGACCGATCCCGCCTCGGCCGCCCGCCGGCGATGACCGGCGAACAGGTACGTCACGCCCGCGACCTGCTCGCCCGCCCGGAGAACACCGCACCTCGATCGCGAAACTCCTCGGCCCGCGCTGAAGGACGGTCGCCTCGCGCTCGCCGAGGCGACCAACAGGGCAGAACTGCCCCGGCCAGGCCAGAGGACTGATCACCGCCGTTTGCGGCTGGTGACACGGTTCTTACCGGCACCCCAGGTTGGCCCGCACCTTGATCTGCCTGTGGTAGCCGGGCTCGTCGGCCAGGCGCAGGATGTGCTGGGTCTTGGCGATCCGCCCGTAGTGCGCGATCGCGTCGCCGCGCGGGGTGGGGCGCCCGTCCCGCGACAGCATGCGGATCACGTCGTACGCACGCACCACGCCCGTGTGGATGGAGCCGATCCTAGAAGGCACCATTGTCCGCACTGCGGTCGGTGCGCCACATCTTGCACTAGGTACTGCAGTGGGACTTCACCATTCCTGCAAGGACTCGCACGAGTGCAAGTTGGGCTAGTGCTGGGTGGTGTTCGTTCCGGATCACGGAGCAGTGGGAGCCGCTGCCGGAGGACGGTGTGCTGGGGGGTCCGTGACCTGCCAGCTGCGTTGGATCCGGCCCCTGCGGACCGTGATGATGGACGAGTCGGCCACACCGTCTGTGTGCCGCATCACGGCACACCAAGTAGCTCCGAAAGCAGCCGGGTTGTATGCGCCGGGCGCGAGACGTTTCATCAGGAGCGCGTTGTGGTCCTTCAAGGGTGCCCCCGACGCGTTTTGGTGGTGTCGCCCACCGTCGGCGCCCCTGTGCGCCCCTTGCCGACGAGGGGCGTGGACGCGTCAAGTAAGGGGGGCACGAAACCGTGCCCCCCTCCGGCCGCGCGGGCGGCTGGAGAGCCGTCGGGAGGCTCCGGGTTCACTCGAGACTCCGGCACAAGGGAGGCGATCGGGAATGACGGTGGAGCCGAGGGTGCCCGCGGTGCGTGATGCTCAGGCGGTGCTGCGGGCGGCGGGGACGGAGACGTCGCCGGTGCTGCGGGCGGCGGTGGAACGGCTACCGGTGGGGATCCGGCATCCGGTGGGGGTGCACTTCGGCTGGTGGGACCGCACGGGCCGCCCGTTGCGGGGGCGTGCGGGCAAGGCGGTGCGTCCGGCGCTGGTGTTGCTGGCGTGCGAGGCGATGGGCGGGTCCCGGGAGGCCGGGCTGCCGGCGGCGGTGGAACTGGTGCACAACGCCTCGCTGCTGCACGACGACATCATCGACGGCGACCGGCTGCGCCGGGGACGGCTCGCGGTGTGGGCGGATCTGGGGGTGCCGGCGGCGATCCTGGCCGGGGACGCGCTGTTCTTCCTCGCCGTCCAGATCGTCGCGGAGGCACCGGGGCCGCTGGGCGCGTCGGGGCCGGGGACGGTGACGGCAGCGGTGCAGGAGCTGATCGACGGCGAGTACGCCGACACCCTGCTGGAGACCCGCCAGGAGGTGCCGGTCGCGGACGTCGTGGCAATGGCCCACGGCAAGACCGGCGCGCTGATCACCGCCGCCTGCGCCCTGGGGGCCGTGGCCGGCGGCGCACCCCCGTCGCGGGTGGACCGGCTGCGGGCGTTCGGCACGCACCTGGGGGCCGCGTTCCAACTCGTCGACGACCTCCTGGGGATCTGGGGCGATCCGGAGCGCACCGGCAAGCCGTGCGGGGCAGACCTGGCGGCGCGCAAGAAGTCCCTGCCGGTGGCCGCCGCGCTCGCCTCCACCAGTGAGGCGGGCCGGGAACTGGCAGAACTGTACGTCGGCCCCGGGCCGCTGTCCGCCGCCCGGACGGCACGGGCCGCACAACTGGTGGAGGCCGCCGGGGGCCGCGCCTGGGCCGCGCGGGAGGCCGACCGGCACATCCGTACCGCCCTGGAGCACCTGACCGCGGCCCGGCCCGCACCGGTGGCCGCGGCGGAACTGACCGCTCTGGCACACCTGATCACCGGCCGGGACCACTGACTCCCGCGCATTCCGCCCGTAGACAGGGAGATGACTCCGTGACCAGCGTCCCGCCCACCATCGAGCCCTACGACGGCTTCCTGACCTTCTGGATCCCCCTCGAATCCGCGTACGCCCCAACGCTCAGCAACTCGTGCACGACTGCGTGGCCTGGGCCCGCAAGAGCGGCCTGGGCGGCGGAGATCCGCAACTCGCCGAACTCTACGGCAACGCCGGCGCGCTTCTCACCGCCCATGTCTTCCCCCGGGCCACCGGGCCCCTCCAACAGGCCCTGGCCGACTACGGGGCCTGGGCCTTCGAGTCCAACGACCGCGTCGTCCCCGACCGGAAGGGGCACCTGGGCGAGGTCGTCCACGCCATCAACCGGTGGGCCCAGCTCATGCGCGCTCCCGGCACCTGGATGACGGATGCCGTCCCCTTCGAGGAAGCCCTGCGCGACGCGCTCGAACGCATCCGGATCCATGCCAGCGACGTGCAGTATGAACGGATGGTGCGCGGCCAGGAGACCTGGCTGCAGTACATGCTGTGGGAGACCGCCCTGCGCGAGAACAACCGGCCCCCCGGCGTCAACGAGTACCTGGCCATGCGCACGGGCTCCGGAGGCACCTACGCGACCATCGGCTACCTCGACCTCGTCCAGGACATCGAAACCACCGCCCCGGAACTCGCCGCGCCCGCCGTACGCGCCGCGGCCCACGCAGGCATCCTCACCGCAGTCCTCGACAACGACCGGTACTCGTGTTTCAAGGAAGAGTCCCTCGGCCAGGACAAGTACACCCTGACCGGCGCCCTGCGCACCGACGATCCAGCACTGAAGCGGCAGGAATCCCTGCGCCGCACCGTCCAGATCCGCAACACCGTCATGGCCATGTACCTGCACCTGCGCGATCAGGTCCTCACCGACGCCAGTGCCCAGCTCCACTCTTACTTCGAGGGAATCGACCGGGTCATCGCCGGGAACTTCAACTTCGCCACCACCGCCCTGCGCTACCTCGACCCCGCCACTGCGGCCCTGTGCCGGCACACCACCACCGCACCCCCCGACCTTGCCACCGACAACCCGTTGCCCTACCCCGCCATCTCCTGGTGGTGGGACCTGCTGAAAGCCCCTCACCGGCACGGCGGCACTGGCCAGCGGCACCCTGGCGGGTGCGGAACTTGCGCGCCCGTACGCGTGCTCTGACCCCCTGTCCGCAGCGGAGCCGGCCCGGGCCGCCTTGTTGATGGAGACAACCGGGGGCCGCGCGTGGGCGGTACAGGAAGCCGGGCGGCACGTCAACGCCACTCTGGACGATCTGATAGCCGCCCGTCCCGACCCAAGGCGGCGGTGGAACTGGCCGCCCTGCTGCAGATGATCGCTCACCGCAATCGGTGATAAGGAGATCACCAGGCATGCCTGCTCACACCGCGCTTTGCCCGGACCCTGGCGAGCCTGTCGGGCACGGACATCAAGCTCTTCACATGTGTCGGTATCAGACGGTTCGCCAGCGCGGGAATGCCGTTCATCAGCCCGGAGGCGGCAGTCGCGATGAACTGCTTCATCTACTGGGCTTTCCTGTGGGACGACTACATCGACAGCACCGGCGGCCTCTGCGAGACGTGCGTCGCATGATGGAGGAATGTCTGCCGCCCGAAGGCGTGCAAGCCCTCAAGGTCGAACATATGCACTGGCTCGGCGGCCAGCTGTGGAAACGCGCTCTTCAGCAGAGGCCGGTACCTCCCTCGATGGGTGAGTACCTGCGGATGCGCCGGCAGCGTGGTGCGTGCCTTCACCCTGGCCGTCTTCCACCCCTGCACCGTCATCAACGACCTGATCAGTATCGTCAAGGAGGCTGCAGCCGGAACGCACCAGGTCAACATCCTCACCGTGATGGCGGCCGAACATCACCTCGAACCGGCAGAGGCGCTGCTCAAAGTCTGGGAACTGTACGAACGCATGGTCATCGTCATGCTCCGCCTGCAACGCCAGCTCCTCGCCGATCCACGCCCCGCAGTGGCCCGCTACGCCAGCGACCTTCCCCAGTGGCTGCCCTCCACCATCGACTGGACCATACGCAGCGCACGGTCCAGACATCGCATGGTGGTGGGACCACCTCAAGCGGTGACCATGCCTGTGGACCATCGCTACAGCGGTCTTCCGCAGCTCCGTTTTGAGTAATTGGAGACCGGCGAAGGATCAAGGCATTCCAGAAACCTTGTCGGATCCTCATGGTCAGAGCACCAGCCAGCGGCGAAGGCCAAGCTGAACAGATTGACTTGACAGGGAAGACCCGCACGGTGCGCACCGCGTCCGTGCCGACCGCATGGTTGGCCGTGGCGACGATCCGCGCGCTGATCAGCCGGAGCTGGGTGGCGTAAGCGGCCGAGTCCGGACGAAGGTCCAGCTGACTGGTCTCCGGGTCGAACGCAATGGCCACGACGTGGCCCGGCAGCTGCGGGGCGACGGCGGCGGCGATCTCGGGCCAGCGGTCCAGGACACTGCCACCGGCAGCCGCCCAGGCCCGGTCGGCCATCAGGACGTCTCACCACCGCCACCGCCACCAGCCGCCAGGTCTTCTGCTCACCCACCTGCAAAGAGACCAACCGCCAGAACAAACCCGTCCAGCAGACCTGCCCGGCCTGCCAGATCGAGTTCATCACCACGGCCGGCCGACGCCGGATCTACTGCTCGGAAGAGTGCCGGATGACCTCCCCCACCAGCGAGGACGCCCGGGAGAAACGCACCTGTCCCGTCTGCGAGGGCCCCTTCGAGTCCCTCAGGGCTGTCCGCCAGATCTACTGTTCACCTGCCTGCCGCAAAGACGCCGAACGCAGACGTGACCAGGCCCGGGACGAAGACCGATCCCGCTGGCTCGGCGAGAGACACCGCCCCCACTGCCGGAGTTGCCACCGCAGCCCAAACCGTTCAGCCGAGCATCATCACGACAACCAACCCTGGAACGCGACCCGTTGGAGCCGACGGCGACCCGAAACTGTCCACACTGCCAGCAGCCGGTCACCATCATCGCGCTTCTGGCAACCCCGGAGTCGGCCCGCCCGTCAGTCCCCAGGGCCATCCCCGACATCGTTCCGCTGCGAAGGACTCCTTGACGTCCACCGACGGTCACTGAGCACCGGGCCCGCACGGTCAGGGCATCGGCCACAGCCGGTCCAGTTCGCTGCCGATCGCATCCCGCAGTACATCGTGCTGCGGGCCGAGCTTGAATCGCTCGTCACTCCACCGGTCGCGCGGATAGAGCCACACCGGCTTGCCCACCAGCTCGGTCGGCTCCCACTCGAACCGCGGCCAGACATGGGCATGCAAGAACGGGTCCGTGTTGCCGAGGATCTCCAGGTTGACCCGGCGGAACTCGGGGTCCAGTCGCTGGCAGGCGCGCTCAACCGCTTCTCCGAGCTGGTCCATGCCGGACAGAAACGACAGCCGTTTGGCCCTCGGCAGGTCAGACAGCCGTTGAACACCCGGCTCGTCCGCGAGGAGAACTGAGTACCCGGGCAGGAACTGAACGTCGCCGATCACCGCGAAGCCAGACTCAAGGCGCCGCAACACGGTCGGGTTCTCACCCCGCAGAGCAGCCCCGATCCGGTCCATCCGCCAGTCACCGGTCATGGCCCGAGCCTATCCGAAGGTGATCAAGACCTGCTCTTCGCTCCCCACCCTCCCCACTCACTTCAAGGACCAACCAGGCGAGGCAAGGAGCGGCCCCGGCCGTTTTCAAGAATCGCCATCATTGTCAGACGCTGCGGGCAGCATCACCGCCGTGAACGCCATCCGTACCACCCCGCCGCAGCCAGTCGACGTAACCGCGCTCTTCCCTCAACTGGCCCCGCTGGCGCGCACGGCGACCCGGCTGCGGCGGGGTGGTACGGATGGCGTTCACGGCGGTGATGCTGCCCGCAGCGTCTGACAATGATGGCGATTCTTGAAAACG
>NZ_JBSFGB010000052.1:0-53804 GCF_053596375.1 Streptomyces sp. NPDC001709
TCCGAGTAGTCCTTCATCGCCATCGGCGGTCTTCTCGCTTCCTCCGGACCAAGCAGATCCAGTATCAGCGTGTCCACCACTCAGGGGGAGGCCCCGACCGTTTGTGGGAGTTGTTCCAGCGGGTTGCGCCGCCGGCTCCGACCCGCCCGCAGGGTGGTGGTCGGCGTCGAAGCCATGGAGATCGCGAAGTTTTGGCCGCCATCGTGTTCGTGGCCACGTCAGGCTGCACGTGGAACCAGCTCCCTCCCGGGTTCGGCCCGTCTGGGGTGACCGCGTTCAGGCGGTTCACCGAGTGGTCCCAGGCTCGTGTGTGGGCCAAGCTCCATCGCCTGGTGCTCGACGAACCGGGTACTCAGGGCGAGTTGGACTGGTCGCGGTGCGCGATCGACTCCGTCAGTGTCCGCGCGGTCAAAGGGGGACACTGACGGGACCGAATCCGACCGACCGCGGTAAGAGCGGATCGAAAATCCACCTCATCGTCGACCGGAACGGGCTACCCCGCTCAATCGGCATCTCCGCTGCCAACCTGCACGAAAGCCAGGCCCTCGAGCCCCTCGTCCGCGGGATACCGCCCATCCGCTCCCGATGCGGACCCCGCAGACGACGCCCGACCAAACTCCACGGCGACAAGGGATACGACTACTCTCACCTGCGGCGATGGTTACGCGCGGGGCATCATCCCTCGCATCGCCCGACGCGGAGTCGAGAGCTCCCAACATCTGGGCCGACACCGGTGGGTCGTCGAACGCTCCCTCGCCTGGCTCAGCGGATGCCGACGGCTGCACCGCCCCTACGAACGCAAGGCCAGCCACTTCCTGGCCTTCACCGCCCTCGCAGCCACACTCATCTGCTACCGCAGACTGCCCAAATGAAATGGCCTGCAAGGAACAGTTCGTTTCAACGTGGTATCCGGTAGTAGTCGTCTGCGGGCAGGATCAGGCGGTAAATGATGCCGTGTTGGTGTCGGATCGCGGTGACCGTGGCGTGAGGCGGCTCGTACACCCGCCGGTACAGGCCGGGATTCTCCTCTGGGCCGGGCAGGGTGTGGCGGGAGTTGTCCCAGTCGAGGATGTGCCCTGCGCGGACCCTGTCTCCGGGCGGGCCGGGGATCAGGTCGGTGCCGGTGCCATCATGCTCGTGGGTGAAGGGGATCGGGGACAGGGGCTGGTCGCCCGCAGTAAGAATCGCGTCGATGGTGTCCGAGACGGGCAGTGGGCTCGTGTAGTAGGCGGTCAGCCGCATCCAGCAGCGCACCTTGCAGGTGGGCCATCGTGGACTGAACAGGTCCCAGTCGAGCGTTCCCGGCACGCAGTGGTCGTCGATGGCCAGGAGACGCAGCGTGAGCGGTGTCTCCTCCTCGTACCTGTCGGCGATGGTGCGGAGCCGGACCTCGGACACATGGCGGCCCTGCCGCGCTGCTTCGCCGGAGGCGAGGCGATGTGCCTTCCTCGGCTGGTCGAGACGATAAGAGACAGTGCTCTCTCGAAAAGGACGTAGGCGAGCAGCAGTAGCTTGCCGACGCCACGCAGGAGGACGATCCTCGCTGGCCGACGCGTCAAGGCAGCGGGGCTTTCGGCTGTGTGCTGGCGGGCGTCAGCATCGCTTGCAGCAGGGACGCGACAGCTGTCAGCAGGACGTGGACCGTGAGTCGGAGAGCGTTCCCAGTCGTGCTGATGTCCAGATGCTTCAGCATGAGCGCGAACCAGGTGAAGACGCCGGCGACGACCGCGAGGTGGTTTCCGCGGACCCTGACCAGCCTGAGGCCCGCCCACAAGCCGAGCGGGTAGAGGACGATGACCGCTGCGTCGACGGCCCAGTAGTAGGGGACCCCGGCGAGCGGGTTGCGGTCGCTGTCCGCCGTGGTCAGGTGATCGAGCAGCGCACCCAGAGCATCGAGGAGCTTCCAGGAGCCGAACGTGACGACCGCGACCACAATGGTGGTTTTCGCGGCGCGTATCAGGTAGGCCATGCCGTCGATCGTCCTCTGCTCGTGGAGTGGTCTGGTATCCGTACGCCTACTCAAAGCCCCGGTGGGGAAGGGCCACGTCGGTTCTCCCCCAGCGGGCCGAGGCGTATGGGCTGCTTAGCGGAGGGCGGCTTCGAACGCCTTCGCGTAGATGGCCGTTTCGGAAATCTTTGGATGGAACGACTTCATCGAGGCGGGTTTGGTGTCTGCTTTGGCGTGCCCGGTCAGGACGATGCCGTGGATCGTCTCCGGGTCACCGCTGCGCGAGACGGCCATGGAGGCCTTCGCACCGGTCGTGGAGTCACTGCGGGGCGTGTGACGGGCGCTCAGGTGACTGGTCGGGTGGCGCTGCGCCACCCGACCAGTTGTCATCCCCGGACAGCGGGCTCCGGCTCGGGAGCCGCCGCGGGCTCGGGTGCCGGCCCGGAACCGCGGACGAAGAGCAGCGCCAGCAGGCCCGCGACCACCCCTAGCGCCGCCGCGACGCAATAGACTTCGACCAGGGCGTGCGCGGCCGCGGCGCGGAATACCCGCAGGTGGGGCGCGTTGCCGTCGCTCATCGCGGTGGCGGCCGTGTGCGCGTCGGCCGTACGGCCGCGCAGCTTCGCCTCGGCGCCGCTGCGGAACACCACGCCCAGGACGGCCGCTCCCAGCGCGTAGCCGAGCTGGCGGAAGGTGTTGAGCGCGCCGGCCGCCATGCCCGCCTGCCGCGCGGACACCGCGCCGAGCGCGGCAGCGCTCAGGGACATCCCGGTGATGCCCACGCCCACGCCGGTGACGATCAGGCCGGGAATGAGCGCCGTGGAGGTGGAGTGTGCGCCGAGGACGGACTGCAGAGCGCAGCCCAATCCGATGAGCAGCAGCCCGATGCCGATCGTCAGCCGGGGCGTGACGTCATGCAGCAGCCGGCCGGCCAGCGTGGAGGCCACGAACGCCGTTGCGGCCAGGGGGGCCAGTGCCAGACCGGCCCGCACCGGGCTCAGCCCGAGCACTCCCTGGAGCCATACCGAGGTGTAGACGAGGCAGGAGAAGGCGGCGGACATGGCGACGGCGCCGAGCATGACGCTGACGAACGACACATTGCGGAACAGCTTCAGATCGATCAGCGCGTTCGTACGTCCCCGCTCGGTGGCGACGAACGCGACAAGGGCCGCCGCAGCCAGGGCGAACAGGCCGAGCGCCGGGGAGGACGTCCAGCCGTCGGCGTCGGCCCGGTTCAGGCCGAACGTGAGCGCGCCCGCACACACGCCGAAGGTGGCTGTGCCCATGACATCGAGGCGCTTGGACCCCGGGCGCTCGGGCTCGCCGACCACCAGCAGGGTCAGCGCGATGCCCACGGCGCTGACCGGCAGGTTCACAAAGAAGATCGCCCGCCAGTCGAGGTACTCGGTCAGCAGCCCGCCGAGCATCGGGCCGACCGCCGCGGCGGCACCGCCGACCGCGGCCCAGATGCCGATCGCCAGGCCCCGGGCGCGGCCCTCGTACGCCGTTGCGATCAGCGCCAGCGTCGTCACGAACATCGCCGCGCCGCCCACCCCCTGCACGCCGCGCGCGACGATGAGAAAGCCCGCGTCGGGCGCAAGGCCGCAGGCGAGCGAGGCGAGCGCGAACAAGGCCAGCCCGGCCACGTACAGCTTCCGGTGCCCGACGCGGTCGGCGAGTGATCCCGCGCCGATCAGAAGCATGGCCAGGGCCAGGGCGTAGATGTTGAGCGCCCACTGCATGCCGGCGAACGACGCCTTCAGGCTGTGCGCCATGTCGGGCAGCGCGACCGTCACGATCGTGACGTCGACCAGCAGCATGAACGATCCAAGGCAGACCGCCACCAGCGGCCACCACTTACGCATGGAGGGGTTCCCCCTTCTTCGGTAACCCCCGCACCGTCGCTCTCGATGCCGGATACTGGCCAGCAATAGGGGCGCTATTAATAGAATCCGCCACTGAATGAGGTGCAGAGATGGAATCCGTCGCCATGGACGAGGTTGACCGAGGCCTCCTGCACGCCTTTCAGCTCGACGGACGGGCCCCCTTCAGCAAGATCGCCGAAGTGCTCGGCGTGTCCGAGCGCACCATCGCCCGCCGCTACCAGAGGCTGCGCACGAGCGGTGTGCTGCGCGTCGTCGGCACGGTCGACGGGGCCCGGCTCGGCTACCACTCGTGGACGATCCGGTTGAAGTGCACCCCCGACGCCGCCGGCTCCGTCGCCGCGGCCCTCGCCCGCCGGGCCGACACCTTCTGGGTACATCTGCTGTCCGGAGGCACCGAGATCTCCTGCACCACCCAGACACCGACACCCGAGGAACGCGACGCCCTGCTCCTGCAGAAGCTGCCGCGCACCCATCGCGTCGTCTCCGTCACAGCCCATTCCATGCTGCACGTGTTCGCCAAACCGATCGGCTGGGCCGCCCTCAACAGCCTCTCGCCCGAACAGGCCGAGAGACTACGACCCCCCACCCCCGCGCCGGCCGACGACGAGCCGCCCATCCTCACCGAGTCCGACGAGGCCCTGCTCGACGTCCTCTCCCGGGACGGCCGGGCCACGTACGCGGAGCTGTCGGCCGTCACCCGCTGGTCGGAGTCGACGGTGAAGCGCCGCATGGACCAGCTGCGCCACTCAGGGGTGCTCTCGTACATGATCGACATCCCGCCGGAGGTGCTCGGCTACCGTGCCGAGGCCCGGCTGTGGATGTCCGTAGCGCCGTCCGACCTCGTCTCGGTCGCGAACACCCTCGCCCAGCACCCCGAAGTGTCGTTCGCGGCCGTCACCACCGGAAGTACCAATCTCATGGCCGCGGTCATCTGCCGGGACACCCGCGACCTCTACCGCTACCTGACCGAACGCATCCCGGTCCTGGACGCCATCCGCCATCTCGAAACCGCCCCGGTCATCCGCACCGTGAAACGAGCCGGAGCGGTGCTACCAATCTGACACTTCGTCAGCCGACTGTGCCGGTGTACTCGCGCTGGACGCCGACGATCTCTGTGCCCTTCTTCAGATCGCCCGTCTCCTCGACCACCAGGACGGCGTCCTCGTCGCCGAGGTGCTCGACCACGAAGTCGCGTATGTCGTCGTGGACTTTGTCGGCGTCCCAAGACGCACGGCTGAGCAGGTGCTGTATACCGGCTGGGTGAATCGCGTCGCGAACCGGCCTTTGGGGGGCGGGACGCCCCTGCTCGGCCGCTCGGTGGGCACCCTGCCTCGCGCAGGGAACAAAGGCAGGTGCAGAACTCGCCCGGCGCAGCATCCGTGTTTGCGATCGCCGAGTACCTGGGGCGCGGACCGGCCCCTTGCCTGTCCGGTCCGTCGCAGCCTATGTGGGTGTGCAGGCTCATTCGCCGAGCCTGCACACCAAGGCCAGCGCGGAGGAGGAACCGCGCTGCCACAGCCAGGGACACCAAGCAATCCCGCGAATCCCCGGCCTGTGCACCTCACCCGCGCCTGTCCCAGAACGCAAGCGGGGCAGCTGTTACCGACCCCGCAGGCAGGTCAGTTCCTGATGTCGGGCACATCGCACCGAGTCAGGCGGACGGAGCGGCCTGAGTCACGGGCTACACCGCGGTGGTGGGCGCCAGGACCGGCTGGATCGCCCCCGTGCCAACGGCGGAATTGCCCACTCCGCTGACGGTCGGGTTGACCTGCGTCACGGGGTGCACAGCGGTGTTGGGCGCCATGCCCGACTGGATCGCTCCCGTGCTAGCCGTGGGGTTGGCCACGCCGCTGACGGACGGGCCGCCATGGCTGACGGACGTGCCGTCGTGGCCGTGTGCCGAGGCCGAACCAGCGGCGGCCAGCGCGGCGACGGAAGCGCCACAGACGGCGACGGCGAGCCGGGAAATCGCGAGAGACACGCATACTCCTGATCTAGTTATCCAGGGCAAATTGCTTTTTACATATCTCTCAACGGGCTACCAAAGTCTGAGGTTACTAACGTTACGTCATATGGCTTCCTCCTGCGGCGCGGGTTGACTCGCTGCCAGGAGTGCCGATGCGGACACCTTCCACGCTGCGCGAGGTGACCCGTCCCGTACAGAGCCAGCGCGAGGGTGCCGGCCGCGCCATGGGGCCGCCTGCCTGTGCGAGCGCGGTGATGACGGTGGGGCCGTATCCAACGTACTGACATTCTCGCGTCCATCGACACTATTTGCAGCTTATGTTCTTTGTGCTGATGGCACTTCAACCGCCGGTTCAGTTTCGGCATTCAGGGTCGTCCGGTGGCGGCAGGATGGGCGTTCATGACCGCCGCGCCACCCGGGTGCAGCGGTCCCGCAACGCGTCGAGGGTCTACCCGGAAAGCCACATCCGGAGTGCACTGGGGCGCGCAGTCGACGAGCGCCGCCCGTACCTTGTCCTCCAGGAAGCGTGCCTCTTCGATGTCGGCGACGACCGAGTCGAGGCAGGCCAGGCCGTCCTCCGTGTCCGCGCCCGTGAGCGGGCGGACGTCGGCATTCGTGGACAGCCGTGCGGCACACAGGTCGACGACCGTCCTCGTCCACTGCGCTCCGCCCGCGATTCGCTAGAAGCTCGGCAGGCAATTGGAGAATCACGCGTTCAACAGCTTCAGTTGAGCCTGTGGTTCAGTGTCGGCGGCGGGTTTGCGGGCCGCGTGGAGCAGATCCCGCGCCCGCGTCTCGTCCTTGCGGATGTCCACCGCCCACTGCGTGGGCCAGCGTCTGCCCTGACTGCGGTCCGGGAAGCAGTAGGCCACCACCCCGCCACGGGCCGCGAAAGGTCCTTCCTTCGCCTGGATCTCAGTGTCACAGTGGGGCTGCGGGCGGGGAGGCATGAATGAACGCAGGGGGCCATGGGGGCGGAGGCCACGGGGGCGGGCACGGTGGGCATACCGGCGGCCACCACGGGGGGCACCACGGGCACGAGGACGGGGGCGAACGCCCCGACGCCCCCCTCCCGCCTGAAAGCGGGCACAGCAACCTACCCGCGGAGCCAGGCGGTTGCCTTAGCTGTCTCTCAGTCGCGTTTTGGGGAACCGGATTCTTGTCCGGCTGCCTCGGCGCCCTCTATATCTTCCGCAACAACGTGTGGCTCACAGTCCCCGCCGTATTCTTCT
This sequence comes from Streptomyces sp. NPDC001709, assembly GCF_053596375.1. Classification (NCBI taxonomy): domain Bacteria; kingdom Bacillati; phylum Actinomycetota; class Actinomycetes; order Kitasatosporales; family Streptomycetaceae; genus Streptomyces; species Streptomyces sp. NPDC001709. The sequence continues at coordinate 7,033 of NZ_JBSFGB010000052.1, forward strand.
GGTGGGTCTTAATGATCGTCCTGCTCGTAGGCGCGCTGAACCTCAAGGAACGTCGCTAATGCTCTGACCGGGAAGGTTCGCCGGGTTGCGGCAGGTGGTGCAGGCTTCGCGGAAATCCTGGATCGTTCGGTGTCTACAGGGGAGCTCCTATGGGCGTGGTCAACGAGGCGGCCGATGTGGTGGGGTCTAAGACGTGTCTCTTTGATGGGCTTAGCAGTTGATCGGATGTGTCTGTCCGGTTTGGCGATCAGCGATGCGATGTGGGACCGGATCGAGCCGTTGATGCCGGCCGATCCGGTTGTTGCGCTGGTCGGTCGACGTCACGTGGCAGCGGATCTTCGCCGCCCTTCTGGCCGCAGTCAAGAAGGCCGCGCAGTGGCAGGACACCCTCCGGGAAAACCGGCCCCGGCCCACCAGGCTGGATCTCTACAAGCCTTATCTGAAGCGGCGGTTCGCTGCGGGATGCACGAGTGTCACCTGCCTGCACCGCGAACTGCTTGCCGAGAAAGCCCGTTGGAGGCGCAGGCGGCGCTGAGCAAGTCGCCGGCTGGCTCACCCGTCACCCCGCAACCTTGCGCGAGCAAGAACGAGTCGCGCTGAAGGCCGTCCTCGCCCGTTGCCCCGAACTGGATGCCGCTGCCGCACACGTTCGCGGCTTCGGCGAGATCGATGCTGTCGACGCGGCAACTGCCCGGCCTCACCGACTTCGCACTCCACCTGCTCAGGGACCTCGACGCTGTGACCGCCGGTCTCACCCTGCACTGGATCTCCGGCGGCACCGAACGCGCCGTGAACCGCATCAAGAAGATCAAAAGGCAGCTCTATGGACGAGCCGGATTCGAACTACTCCGCAAGATGGTTCTGCTCCAGTGACCGACGTGGCACCCGTCACCTCCGGGGCGTGCTGCGTCTCGACCAGCCGCGTGTCTCGCCCTCGTCGATGAGGCGTCGTCCAGCCTTCCACAGGGAGGCGGATGCCTCCCCGATCACTGCCTTGCGGGCCCGGACATCGTCAGCGGTGACGCCCGGAGTACGCCACGTACCGCCGCGCGCCATCCAGTTGAGAAGCAGTGGCTGCAGCCGGTCCATCGCCTTGGCGAATTTGGCTTCGGGAGTGCTACGTTCCTCGAATTCGTCCCACAGAAGCCGCATGCGCTGAGCCTGATCCGCCGGAAGCAGGCTGAAGAGCTCGTCGGCAGCGGCAACTTCCCGTTCGTGCTGATCGCTCCCCGCGGCACTGTCGTACAGGGGGGTGTCGCCGGCGTAGATCTCCACCAGATCGTGCAGGAGGACGAGCTGAACGGTGTGACCCACGTCGATAGGCTGGTCGGAGTGTTCAGCGAGGATCACAACCATCATCGCCAGGTGCCACGAGTGCTCCGCGTCGTTCTCCCGGCGGTCCGTCGCAGCGAGGGGAGACTGACGGAGGATGGTCTTGAGCTGATCGATCTCGACGAGAAAGGTGAGTTGGGCATGCAGTCGATCACCGAGTTCGTCGGGGAAGGGCGTCTTCTCGGCAAGTAGGCCACGGCGCTCATCACTCATGGGCTCATCGTGGCATGCACTGTCCGGCTCGCAGAGCGACCGCTCCCCAAGATCTATGCCAGAGCCCGCAGGGACGGCGCGCAGCAGCTCCCACAGAGGGCGTGAGCCGGATGCCCAGACTCCGAGGGTGTGGCGGTCAACCACATGGAGGCGCTGCTGCTTGGCGAAGTTCAGGCCGAGGATCGCAACTTCGTAGCCAGTGGCTCCACCGCGTCCTGCATAGGTGAGCCGTAAATTCGCGCGCAGCAGCTCGGTGGCACGGGTGCCCGGGGCTCCGCGGGACCGCGTATCGGCCCTCGTTCCCGGGCTCTCGGCACTCGGTGCGGTGGCCTCGACAAAAGGTCAAAAAGTTGGATCCCCGGCCCGGCAGATGGCGTCTTAAGGGTATCCGCGAGCGATCATGTCTGCTCGCCTTGCCGGCCGTTGCGAGGGGAGACACCGGGTGGCTGAAGCATTCCATTTCGAAATACTCGGCGCGGTTCGCGCGTACCGGGGGGACGTCGAGCTGCGCGTGGGACCACCGCAGCAGCAGGCGTTGTTGTCGCTTCTGTTGCTGCGCGCCAACCAGCCCGTGTCCATGGCCCAGATCGTCGGCGCGCTCTGGGCGGACGCGCCGCCGACCCGGGCGGTGACCACCATCCGCACCTACGTCTGGCGGCTGCGCAAGCTGCTGGAGACGGAGGGCACCGCGCCGACCGTCCTGGAACTGGCCGGTGACGGCTACCGGCTGGCCGTGCCGGACGGAGCACTGGATCTGAACCGTGCCGAGGAACTGGCCGCCGGGGCCACCCGCGCCGCGGCCGGCAACCAAGTGCCGGAAGCCGCACGGATGCTGGCGCGAGCCCTGGACCTCTGGCAGGGGGAGCCGCTGGCCGGGGTGCCCGGGCCGTTCGCCGAGCGGCAGCGCGTCCGGCTGGAGGAGTTGCGGCTGACGCTGTGCGAAGAGCGCTTCGAGCTCGCCCTGGCCTTGGGCCATCATCGCTCGGCCGTCCCGGACCTGGTCGAGCTGACCGACGCCCACCCGCTGCGGGAACGTCCTTACGGCCTGCTGATGCGCGCGCTCTACGGGGCGGGCCGTCAGGCCGACGCGCTCGCGGTGTTCAGCCGGGTGCGGGACCTGCTGATCGAGGAGCAGGGCATCGAGCCCGGTCCGGAACTGGCCGCGGTGCACCGGCGGATCCTGGTCGGCGACCCCGCGCTGGCCGGACCCGACGGGGCCCGGCCGAAGTCGACGCAGCCCCGGCCTCAACCGCGGCCGCCGGAGCAGGGCACCGAGGGCTACTGCGTGCCGCCGCACGACGACGACGGCGACAGCGGCGAGGCCGGCCGGCCGGCGGCATCGGCCCCGGCGGCCGTGCCCTCCGCGTGGCAGCCGGTGCCCGCCCAGCTCCCCTACGACGCACCGGACTTCGTCGGCCGGGCCGATCAGGTGGGCGCCTGGCTCGCGCTGCTCACCGAACCGGTGCGCCGTACGCCGGTCGTGCTGGCCGCCGCCGGGATGGGGGGCGTCGGCAAGACCTGCCTCACCCTGCACATCGCCCACCGGGCCCGGGCCCACTACCCCGACGGACAGCTCCACGCCGACCTGCGGGGCAGCGGAGCCGACCCGGCGAAACCGGGCTTCGTCCTGGCCGGGTTCCTGGCCGCGCTGGGTGTGCCGGAGGACGAGGTGCCCGACAGCGTCGAAGACCGCTGCCGGCTGTTCCGGTCGCTGGTCGACGGGCGGCGGGTGCTGATCGTCCTGGACAACGCCCGGGACGCCGCCCAGGTCCGCGAGCTGATCCCGGGATCGTCCAGCTGCGCCGTGATCCTCACCAGCAGATCGCCCATGTTCGACCTTCCGTTGACGGCCCAGCTCCTGCTGGAGCCGTTCCGCTCCGACGAGGCGCTGGACCTGCTCGGCTCGATCATCGGCCGGGAGCGGCTGGCGGCGCAGCGGGAGGACGCACTGAAACTGGTCGAGGCCTGCGGCCAGCTGCCGCTCGCGGTGCGCATCGTGGCCACCCGGCTGGCGGCGCGACCCGCCTGGACGGCGGCGACGCTGACCGCGCGCCTGGCGGACGAGCAGCGGCGTATCGCCGAGCTGAGGATCGGCGCGCTGGCCATCGACGCGGTCTTCGAACTGGGCTACCAGCAGCTCACCGTCGCCCAGGCGCGGGCGTTCCGGCTGGTTGCCTTGGCCGGTGCGGCGGACATCGGGGTGCCGGCGGCGGCTGCCGCGATGGGTGTCGACGAGGCCACCGCCGAGGTCCTGCTGGAGTCGCTGACCGACGCGGCGATGCTGAAGTCCGCCAAGCCCGGTCGTTACGCGTACCACGATCTGGTACGGGTCTTCGCCCGGCAGCGTGCGGAGTCCCACGACGCCGGGGAGGCGGCGGCGGCCCTCGGCAGGCTGCTGGACTTCCTGCTGGCGACGGCCGCCAGCGCGTTCCCGCACGCGATTCCCGGAGATGCGGTGGCGGACGCGTTCGGCCCGCTGAGATCGGCCGGGCTGGAGTTCCACGACGTGCACGCCGCGCGTGCCTGGGTGGTGGCCGAGATCGACGGCCTGGTCGCGGCGGCGTTGAGCGCCGTCACGCTGCGTCTGCCGGATGCGGCGCAGGACCGGCTCGGCAGTGCGGTGGACCTGCTGCTCGCGGTCAGCCCGTTCGCCCACGCCGTGTGGTACGAGCGGATGACCCCGGTGGCGCTGGCGCTGACCGAGACCGCGGAACTCGCCGGCTGCCAGAGGATCATCGGGCGGGCACGGATGCTCTGCGGGGGCATCGCGCTGCGCGCGGACCGGATCGAGGACGCGGGGCGGCACGCCGGGCTGGCCGTCGAGGCGGCCCGTGCCGCGGGAGACGTGTACGCGCTGCGCCAGGCCCTCAACGACCTCGGTCTCGTGGCGCAGTTCCTGCGCCGCTTCGAGGAAGCGGCGGCCTGCTTCGACGAGGCGATCGTTCTGGCGCACGACCTGGGCCACCACTCCGGTGCGGCCGTGACGACCGTCAACGCGGCGCTGGCCCGGGTACGCAGCGGGCGGCCCGAGGAGGCCATTCCGTCCTCCGAGTCCGCGTTGTCGCTGATGCGGGAACTGGGTGACAACGTCGGGACGGCCTATGCCCTTTATGTGCTGGCCCTGGCGCTGCACGACCTGGGCCGCTACGAGGAGGCGGTGGCCCGCTACGGCGAGGCTCTGACGGTGTGCCGGGCGGCGGGGCTGCGGCAGCGGGAGGCACAGGTGCTCTACCGATTGGCGGAGACCTTGCGCAGCACCGGGCGGCGGCAGGAGGCCGTGGAGCACGCGGCCGCGGCGGTCGCCCGCTGCGAGGAGGCGTGCTCCGAACGGGACCGGGCGCAGGCCCTGGTCGTCATGGGGCGGGCGCTGGCCGATCTGGGGGAGACGGGCCGGGCCAGGGAGCATCTGGAGCGGGCTCGCGGTGTCTTCACCCGCTTGGGGCTGCCCGACGCGGCCGACGTGTCGAAGCTGCTGGCCGGGCTGGCCGGGCCGGGCTGACGGGGCGGTACGGGAACGGGGGCGGGGCCCGTACGGCGGCGGCTGTGTCGGTCGCCGTGGCGGCCGGACCCCGCACGGCCGACGAACTGCGCGCCGCCGGGGCGGACGGCGTTCTCGACGACCTGTCCGCCTTCCCCAACTGGCTGACCGCCTACCGCCCGACGGCGTGACCCGCTAACGGGGGGCCGGGCGGCGTACGGGAACGGCCGCCCGGGCGGGGGGGCCCGCGCCGCCGGACGGCCGTTCGTCAGCTGTGGATCACATCTTCGCGCCCGGCGGGTCGTAGCTCGATCCGGTGTTGTTGACCTCGGGCCGCCCGTCGGCCTGGACGACGCTGTGCCCGCCCGCCGGTGTGCGGGTGTGCGCCGGGCCGGCGGGGGCGGATCCGACGGCGCCCAGGGCGGTCGCGACGAGCAGCGTCAGGCCGAGTGCCGTACAGGCGCGGCGCAGCTGAGACATGGGAGGTCCTCCTTGAGGTCACCACCGGTGGTCTGCCGGTGGTTGATTGAGGGGTGGTGCGCTGCTGCGGACGGGTCGGGTCAGCAGCAGAGGGGGATGTCGCTGGTGGGCGAGGTGCTTTCGATCGCGGTCAGCGCGTCGCGGAACTCCGGTGCCGGCGCCGTGGCGAGCGAGGCGGGGAGCACCGCCAGCAGCAGGGCCAGGACCACCGTCCGGGCGGCTCGGCGGTGGGCACCGGTGGGGCGGCTGGAGGCGTACGGCATGCGAAGCATCTGCTTTCGTCGGGGGAACCGATGAACGGTGCCGGGACGGGGCGGCCGCCCCGTCCTGCGCGGTCTCCTCCGACGTTAGGCGCCGGCGATCAACACGGATTCAGCAACCGATCTACGACCGGGTCGATCGCTGGTGATCGGCGGGGCCCGCGGCGGGTGTTCGCGCGCCGGACGCCCCCGTGACGGCCGCTGGGCCCGTGGCCGGGAGCAGGCTGCTGCGCTGGCCGAGGCAGCGCAGGCTCTGCCGGTACGCCCCCAGGGCACGGTCGGTGTGTCCGGAGCGCTCCAGCAGGTCCCCGAGGTCGTTCCAGGCGGCGGCCGCCTGCCGGTCCGCCTCGGAGGCCTCCAGCAGCAGCGCGGCCCGCTCGCAGCCGGCTTCGGCCGCCGCCGTGTCTCCGAGCTGCAGTTGGGCGCCCGCCAGGACCAGGAGGGTGCGCGCGGTCTCCAGCCGGTGTCCGCCGCCCAGCAGTTCCAGTGCCCGCCGGGCGTGCCGCTCGGCCTGGCCGGCGTCGGACTCCAGCAGGCATGCGCGGGCCAGCGCGGTCTCGCAGTACGCCATGTCGACGGTGCTGCCGTGGTCTGCCAGGCTCTCGGCGCTGCGCGTCAGCTGCGCCTTGGCCTCCGCGATGTCGCCGTCCTGCGACTGCATCAGCACGGACGCGTAGGCGTTGCGCAGCCGGGACAGCGCCCGGGCGTCGTCGCCTTCGGAGTAGATGGCCAGGGCGCGTTCCAGCAGCAGCAGGGCGTCGGCGGAGGCGCCGCCCCGGTGCGCCACCACCCCGGCGTTCCAGTACGCGGCGCCCAGGGCCTTGCGGTCGCTGATGCCCTCCGCTTCCTCGATGGCGGTCCGGGCCAGAGCGGCCGCGCGGTGCAGGTCGCCGCGCTCGCAGTGCAGGCCGACGAGCGTGGCCAGCAGTTCGACGCCCAGCACGGTCGGGGTGAGCTGGAGCTCGCGGGCCTCCTCCAGGGTGGCGGTGGCCAGGTCGATCGCGTGGGCCAGATCGCCCATCTCCCGGTAGCAGCGGCACAGTGCCACCGCCACCGCGAGCCGCGGGACCAGGGACTGCCCGTAGTCGGCGTGGTCCAGCAGCTTCTGGTAGCGGTCGGTGGCCTCCTCCAGCCTGCCGTCGTGCTCCAGGGCCTGGGCCACGCCGTACTCGGCGGACAGCCGGATGGCGTCCTTCCCCGCCGCGGCGGCCTCGTCGCGGACCGCGGCATAGGTGTCCAGGGCCGTCTTCGAGTCGCCGTTGCGCAGGCTGATCTCCGCGTAGCGCAGATCGGTCTGGAGGGTGTCGTGCCGTTCGGTCGCGAGTAGTTCCAGCAGTTCCCCGGGGGCGCAGCCGAGCCGGGCGGCGATCTGTTTCAGGACCTGCGGGGAGGGGGTCCGCTTGCCCGCCTCCAGCAACGAGATGTAGCTCGGGGAGAGTTTCTCGCCGGCCAGGTCCATCTGCGACAGGCCGGCGGCGCGGCGCAGCTGGCGGATCCGTGAACCCAGAGCCTGCGATTCCGCCATGATGGCTTCCCCTTATTGTGACTGACGGCTGGACATAACGAGTGAATATACTCGGTCAAGGCCAGATGGTGCCAGGCCTGTGTGTCTGCCGACGAGTGGGGACGAGAAAGCGCCGTTACGGGGGCCCGGCGGTTCAGCCGGCGGGGAGCAGCCCCCCGAGACCGTGGGCGCGCTCCACGACGAAGCCCTCCGCACGGCCGGTTCCGCTCAGACTTCCGTGGAAGCGGTCCGCGGCCTCCACCGCCGCGAGGTCGACGGGGCGGAAGCCGGGCCGGGCGGTACCGAAGGGCTCCAGGGCGCTCCGCTTGGCCGCGGCGTACGCGGTGATGTCGACGAACACCTGCGGGGCGAAGCGGGAGAACGCCGGGGTGCGCATCTCGCCCGGCCGCATCCCGTAGAGGTCGACGCGGCATGTGCGGGTGGCGGCGGCGGCCGCCCGGGCGGTGAGGCGGTGATCCGCGTGGCCGTCGCCGCTCCAGTGGGTGAGCACCGCCCGGGGGGCGACTTCGGCGATCAGCCGGTCCACCGCGGCCACCAGGGGGATCTCCCCGATGTCGGCGACCTGCCGGTGCTCGCCGCCGGTCGGCCAGCGCAGCTCGTAGCCGAGGGTCGCGGCCGCCTGCTCGGTGTGGCGGGTGCGCCGCTCGGCCCCGGCACCGGACTCCGGCAGCGAGAGGACGGCGGTGACCACCCGGACCCCGTGCGCGCGCAGGTGGGCGATGGTGCCGCCGGCGGCGATCTCCGCGTCGTCGGGGTGGGCGACCACCACCAGCACGGAGGCCGGCCGGTGCCCGGCGCCCGGTGCGGTCCCGTTTGCGCTCACACCTGCCACCCGTAGAAGGCCACGGTCTTGTCGATCTGCTCGGCGGGCAGCCGGGCGTACCACTCCAGGGTCTCGGCCAGGGAGGTGGTGTAGTCGCTCAGCCGGAGGTCGCCGAGGACCTCGCGCAGCTCGGTCATGTCGGCGGTGAGGACGGTGCGGGGCACCTCGCCGGGGCGCATCGGCAGGTGCTGGATGCCGGCGGCGTTGCCGAAGTGCTCGTTGACCGCGGTGGCCACCTCGTTGACGCTGACGCTGATGCCGCTGCCGCAGTCCGGGATCACGTCGGTGCGCTCGGCGCGGGTGAAGCGGATGGTCATGTCGGCGAGGTCGTGGGAGAAGACCATGTCCACGATCTGCTCGCCGTCGCCGTACACCTGGATGGGCAGGCCCCGCATCGCCTGGGCGGCGAAGGCGGGGACGATCTTGCGGATGGGGAGCAGTGACTGGCCGGGGCCGTAGGCGTTGTAGTAGCGCAGGGAGCAGATGCGGCTGGGGCCGGAGTCGTTGGCCATCTGGGCGAAGGACTCCGCCGCCGCCTTGGTGATGGTGTAGGTGTTCAGCCAGACGTTGGGCTTGCCGGGGTAGAAGACCCGGGGCACTCCGCAGGTGCCGGCCGCTTCGAAGACCTTGACCGTGCCGCCTATGTTGACGTCGATGGCTTCTTGCGGGGTCTCCTGGAGTTCGGAGGTGCCGAGTACGCCGGCCAGGTGGTAGACCTCCTCGGCGCCCTGGAAGGTCTTCATCAGCAGGTCGCTGTCGCGCACGTCGCCCTGCACGAAGCGGGCGTCGGGGCGCAGGGCCTTGGTGCCGATGGGCACCAGGTCCAGGACCGTGACGTCGTGGCCCTCCTCGATCAGGCGGCAGGCGATGGTGCTGCCGAGAAATCCGCTTCCGCCTGTGACGACGGCTTTCATGGGGTCTCCTTGGGTGGTGTACGAAGCGAGGGACGGGGGCCGGACGGGCGGATGGGTGGGCGGGTGCCGCCCGGGGCTCAGGGCCGGGGTGCGGCGGAGGGCCGCGCGGCGGGGGTGCCCCATTCCGCGTAGGGGACGGCGGTGCCGCGCAGCGCGGCGCCGTAGCCGCCGAGGTTGTCCACCAGGGCCGGCGGGTCCTGCAGGGCGGAGAGGCGGTCGGGCAGGTCGGCGTAGAGGTCGTGCGGGGTGGCGGCGATCAGGGTGCCGAGGCCGCCCAGGTCGTCCGGCCAGCGCAGCGGCCGGGCGCCGGTGAGGGCGGTGATCTCCTCGGGGGTGAAGTAGGGGTCGTGCAGCAGCACGTCGGCGCCGCGGGCGAGCAGGTGCTCGGCGACTCGCCTGGCGGGCGAGCCCTCGACGATCCTGGCGTTGGGCGCGTAGCTGAGGCCGAGGATGCCGATGGGGCCGTCGGTGATCCGGAGGATCGATTCCGCGACCCGGGCCGGGTGGTCGTCGTCCCAGGCCATCGCGGCGGCGACCAGGGGCAGCGGGGCGTCCTGGCCCGGGTCGCCGGTGCCGTCGACGGCGAACCGGGGGCTGAGCGGGATGCAGTAGCCGCCGATGCCGATGGAGGGGTGGAAGGTGGGGACGTTCCACTTCGTGCCGGCCAGCCGCAGCACTTCGGGCACGTCCAGGCCCGGGTAGGCCTCGGCGAGCTGGTTGGTGAGCACCAGGTCCAGGTAGCGGTAGAGGTTCTCCACGGGCTTGGTCAGCCCGGCGTGCCGCCAGTCCGGCGCGGGGTGGACGACCTCGCTGACCGCCCCGTACAGCTCCCGGGCCAGCGGCAGGGATTCCGGCCGGGCGGTGCCCACGACCCGGGGCAGGGTCCGCAGGTTCATGTCGGGCGAGAGCATCCAGTCCCGGCGTGGCGCGGTCACCAGGTGCAGTGACGCGTCGACGGTGGGGACGGCGCCGAGCGCGGCGGGCACCAGGTCGTCGAGCCAGCGCAGGCTGACCGTGCTCTCCAGGGCGATGAGGGTTTCGCCGTCGGCGCGGGCCCGGCCGATGGCGGTCAGCACCGTGGTCAGCGGCCCGGTCACCGGCCGACCGTCGCGGTCGGTGTTGACGCAGACCAGGTGCACCCGGGCGGCGACCGCCGCGGTGTCGTCGGGGGACGCGGCGCGCAGCCGTCCGCCGGAGCGGGCGGCGGCGAGGGGGATGACGTCCTCGAAGCCCGGCAGCGGGACCGCTCCGGCGTTGATCTCGCGCACCCGGTGCCCGTCGGTGTCGAGGACCGTGCAGGGGAATCCCGCCTCGGCCAGCGCGCACGCGGCGGACAGACCGATGAAGCCCGCCCCCCACACCGTGACGGGCTCCGTCCGGTCCTGCAGCGCCGCCAGCAGCGGGCGGGGGGACGTCGAGGGCTCCATCGGCCTACTCCCTTGGTCGAATCTAATTGACGGGATGATATTGACACCTTTACAAGGCAGTCAATATTGGAGTCATAAACACAGTCACAAATATGGTCAGCGGTATGCGTGGGCAGTCTGTGCTTCGGCCAGGTCGAGGTTCCTCGTGAGCCCGGTGGTGGCCGCGTTCTGCAAGGTGAGCCGCCCCGTGGCGGCCTCCTTCTCCCCCACCAGCGCGAACCAGTGGCTGGGCCGGGCCGGGACACGGCGGAGCTGGCGGCCCAGCCTCCGGGGCCGCCAGTGCTCCAGCACGTCGTACCCGGCCCCGCGCAGCCGCCGGGCGGCGTCCATGAAGGTGCGCAGGTCGGCGGAGGGCATACGCATCAGGTGCACGCACTCCGCCTCGGGCACCGGTCCCAGCTCGGCCAGCAGGCTGACCGAGGCACTGGTGCTCCAGCAGCTGCTCAGCCCGATGTCCAGGGTGCGCACCATGTGGTGGTAGCCACCGCCGTCCCCCAGCGTCCGGCCGTCGCCGGTACGGGCCAGGAAGCACAACCCCGCCTGGTACTCCGGCGCGTGCTCCCAGTCCAGGCCGAACTCCACCCGGACCCCCAGCTCGTGGGCGATCGTCAGGACGGTCCGCAGGTGGGCCGCCCGCTCCACGGCCACCGGCTCTGCCGCCGCCACCCGCTGCGGGGCCTGGTCCGGCGGCAGCCCGCGGCAGAGCGCGGAGAGGCGGTCCAGGCGCCAAAGGAAGCGTTCGCGGGACGGCGGGGCCGGCTCCGCGTCCCGCGGCTCCCCGGTGCCACGGCGCCGGTGGTGCAGTGCGGTGCGGGCGTCGGCCGGGCTCAGGCCCTCGTCGGCGGCGATCGCGTCGAGCACCCCGTAGTCGCAGTACTCCAGCCGGCCCCCGGCGGCGGGGCCCAGGATCTGGAAGATCTCGGCCCACAGCCGCAACAGGGTCAGGTCGGCGGCGAGTTCGTCGGACTCGTTGCAGATGACCGCCACCGCCTGGCTCCAGCCCCGGTGCCGCTTGCGCCGGTAGCGCGCGATGGGCACGCAGGCCGCGCCGAGGGCGCTGGCGCCGCCGGTCAGCCGCCCCGACCCGGCCAGTGCCCGCAACACGGCCACCAGGGAGTCCGCGGTCAGAGCGAGCCGCCGGCCGGAGAGGTCCTCGAAGGCGAAGATGCGTCCGGTGGCCGCGGAACCGAACTGCTCGAAGGTCTCCGCGTACCCGACCGGGGCCACCGTGACGGGCGCGAAGCCGAAACTGCGCGTCACCGAACGGAACGTCGCCTCGGCCCATACCCCCTGGGCGGCCTCCTCGCCCACCAGGTCGCTGAACCCGCGGGGCAGGGCCTCGAACGCGTAACTCATGTGTACCTCCCCTGGGAGCGCGCTCAGCGCAGCGACAGTGATCCGGTGCGGACGGTGTGCCGCAGCGCCCTGGTCAGCAGCAGCCAGGCCAGCAGGCCCCAGCCGGTCGCGACGGCGGCCTCACCGCCCACCGCGCCCAGGTCGAGCGGACCGCCCGCGGCCAGCGTCCGGGCCGCCGACAGGCCGTGGGTGAGCGGCAGGATCCGGGCCAGCAGACCGGCGGCCCCGGACCCGGGCACCGCCGTGGTGACCCCGGCGAGCAGCATCAGCACGATGGTGGTGCCGGCGGTCAGATACATCCGGCAGCCCGGCCTGCGGACGCTGATGCTGGTCATGCACAGGGCCAGGCAGTAGCAGGACACCGTGCTGAGGCAGAGCACGGCGAGGATCACCGGCAACGCCGCCCAGCGCAGCGGCACCGCCAGCAGCGGGGAGACCACGCACAGCGCAATGGTCGACGTCAGCAGGCCGTCCGCCATCCAGTGCAGGCCCCGCGAGGCCAGCACCAGGACGGTGCTGCCCCGGCTGAGCAGCAGGAACTGCAGGGTGCCGGAGACCCGTTCGCCGACGGTGGAGGAGACCACGCCCAGCGCGCCCAGCGGCCCGAGGACCGCGGCGTTGCCGAACGCGAGGTAGGCCTCGGCGGAGGGGGAGCCCACGAGCCGGCCCAGGCCGGCGAAGAACAGCACCTGGCAGATCAGGCGCACGGTCCAGCCGAAGAGCCAGGTCCGCAGCGTGAACATCGCGCGGTAGTCCTGGTAGCTCGCCAGCGCGCCGTAGGCGACCTGACGTCCGGCGGCGCGCAGCCGGGCGGACGGCGCCGGGCGCCGGGCGGGGAGCGGATCCGGGGCGAGGCCGCCGGGAGCGGGGCCGGTTCCGGGAGCGAGGTCAGTCATGGAGAACCACCCGTCCACTGCGTACGAGGGACAGCACCCGGCGTACGGCCCACAGCCCGGCGGCGGCCTGGAGGGCGACCAGGGCGCACAGCACGGCCAGCCGGGCGCAAAGATCGGGCACCGGGCCGGCGGCGGCGTCCCGCAGCAGTTGCGCTCCCCAGGAGAGGAAGAAGCCGCGGGCGATCCAGCGCAGCGGCTCGGGGAGCGTCGCGACCGGCAGGATCAGCCCGCCCAGCAGGTAGAAGGGGTAGGTCAGGGCGTTCTGCAGGCTGCGGGCGGCGCGGACCAGGATCATCAGACCGCTCATCAGCAGCGCGGTGGCCGCCACCCCGGCCGTCACCAGCGCCGCGACCACCAGGGTGAGCCCTGGCCGGTCCACCCGGATCGGCAGCCCGAAAACCCAGCGGCCGACGAGGAACATCTCCCCGAGCACGGGCAGTGCGAGCGAGGTGGTCAGCAGGGTCCGCAGGGCCAGCGCCAGCAGGTAGCGGGAAGGCGTCAGCAGAGAGAGGCTCAGGGTGCCCTGGGCCCGGTCGTCGTCCACCGCCTGCGAGGCCACGAACACCGCGTGGGACCAGGCTCCCATCAGGAAGGCGGTCAGGGCCGTGGTGGTGGCCAGCCCGCCCTGGTGGTGGCCTTTCAGGAAGTGGAAGAAGACCAGCGAGTAGCACGGGATCACCACCAGGGTGGCGAAGAGCTGGGGCGAACGGATCAGCATCTGCGCCTGGGCGCGCACGAAGTGGAGCATCAGAGCGCGAACTCCCGGTCGGTGATGACCGTGCGGTACAACTCGGTGAGCCCCGGCGGCGCCACCGCGATCTCGGTGGCCCCCGCCTCCAGCAGGACGGCCAGCGCCGCGGACTGGGCCTGCGCGCCGTCGAGCCGGGCGGTGAGGCCGCCCTGCTCGGTGACCTCGACGGTGCCGGGCAGTTCCGCGATCCGGGCGGCGACCTCCGCGCGAACGCCCTCGGCACGGATGGTGCGCGGTGCGCCGATCCGGGCCAGCAGCTCGCCGGCTGCGCCGATGTGCAGGATGCGGCCGTGGTCGATGAGGGCGATGCGGGTGCAGACGTCCTGGGCCTCGTGCATGTCGTGCGTGGTCAGGACGACCGTGCAGCCCGCGTCCTTCAGTTCGTGGACGAGCCGGCGGAAGCCGGCCGCGGCGTGCGGGTCCATGCCGTTGGTCGGCTCGTCCATGATCAGCAGCGGGGGGCGGCTCAGCAGGGCCCGGGCGAGGTGGACGCGCTGGACCATGCCGCGCGAGAAGAGCTCGACGCGGTCGTCGGCGCGGGCGCCGAGCCCGAAGCGCTCCAGCATCTCGTCGGTCCGCTGCCGGGCGGTCTTGCCGCCGATTCCCTGCAGGGCGCCCCAGTACAGCAGGTTCTGACGTGCCGTCAGGCGGCCGTACAGGCCCCGGTCGCCGCCCAGGACCAGGCCGATCAGGCGGCGGACCTCCTTGGACTGGCGCACGACGTCGTGGCCGCCGATCCGGGCGGTGCCGGAGGTGGGCAGCAGCAGCGTGGTCAGGATGCGGGAGAGGGTGGTCTTGCCCGCGCCGTTCGGGCCGAGCAGACCGAGCACCTCCCCCTCCCCGATGCTGAAGGTCACCCCGTCCAGCGCGGTGACCTCGGCGCCGCGGCGGGGGGTGAACACCCGGCCGAGCTCTTGTACGTCGACGATCGCCACGGCTCAGCTCCCGCTTCCGGCGGGGACGGGGGCCGGGGCCGTGCCCGGGGCCGGGCGCTCGGGCCACGGGGCGAGCGCGGACAGCGCGGACAGCGCGGCCTCGTGGTCGGCGGGGTCGACGAGTTCACCGGTCACCAGCAGGAGGTCGGCCACCGGGGTGCGGCGCAGCAGCACCCCGCCGACGTCGTGGTCCTCCACCGCGTCACCGGCTCCGCGCCGCAGCGGTTCGGTGAGTTGGAAGCCGTAGCGGCGCGGTGCGCCGGCGAGGGGCCCGAGGGCGGCCCGGCGGGCGCGTTCGAGGCGGGCGGGCTCACGCAGGCCGGCCGGCAGCTCCGCCGGGACGACGGGGGCCAGCAGCGGGTGGCCGGTGGCCTTGAGGCAGAGTTCCTCCAGCTCCGGCGCCAGCGCGTAGTCGGTGGCGACCCGGGCCAGCGCGGCCGGGTCGGGGGCCGCGGGTGAGGTGAGGACGCAGACCAGGTCCAGTACGTCCTTCAGGGTGAAGTCGCGCTGGAAGCGTTCCTCCGCCACCGCCAGCACATCGGCGTGCACCTGCTCGGCGGGCAGCTCGGGTCGCGGCGGTACGCCCCGCTCGGGCAGTCCGCCGTAGGCGAAGGTGGTCACCTCCACCCCGCGGTCGAGGTCGAGCATCGGGTCCTCGCCGAGCCACCACACCGAGACCAGCAGGTCCCGCCGGCCGCCCTCGTCCAGCTGCGTCATCAGGACCTCGACCGCCTCTTGGCGGTCGAGCACCTCGGCCAGCACCCGCCACAGCGTCCTCTCGTCGGGGACGACGACGTCGAGGTCGCCGACCGACCGCAGCAGACCTTCCGGGTAGTAGCGGTTCAGGGAGGGGCCCTTGACGGTGCGCGCGCCGGGTACCGCGCGGACCGCCGCGTCCAGTTCCCGGTACAACTCGCACCGGCGGGTCATCCGGGCCAGTTCGCCCCGGGATCCCTCGCCCAGGGCCACCCCCTCGCGCTCGGCCAGGGAGAGCACCAGGGTCGACACGACGGCGCCCTCCTGCCGCGCCCGCCGCAGCAGGTGGCGGGGAGCGAGGTCGCGGTCGACGTCCAGCAGCTCGTACAGCAGGTCGAGGCTGAAGGGGAAGGCGGAACGAGTCGGTGGGTTCACTGGGCCTCTTCCTGGTCCTGGGGTGCGGCCGCGCCCTTCGCGCTCGGGCGGGATGCGTGGCGGTACTGATGGGTGCGGCGCCAGCCGCGGGCCTCCAGGGCCGTGGCAACGGCTCCGCTGCGGCCCGCTTCGTCGAGGCCGTGGCAGACGTTGCCCAGCAGGGGCAGCCCGACGCCCTCCGCCAGGAGGGCACAGGCCCGCACCAGGGCCGCGATCGCGGCGGGGTGCCGGACGGGGTCGTCGATCAGGATGTCGACGAGGTCCACGAAGTCCGTTCCGCTGGGGTCGTCGTGGGCGTCGACGCAGAGCGTGGCGTGGCCGACCGGGTGGTCGCCGCCGTCGGCGTACACGACGAAGGTGCGCCGGCCGGGAGAGTCCAGCAGGGCGTCCGCGGCGGCCCGCACCTCCTGCGGCCGGGTGGTCAGGCCGCGGCCCGCGGCACCGGTGACCATGGCCCGGCACAACCAGTCGTGGACGGCGCGGTCGTGCTCGCGGGCCTCGTCCGCGACGACCCTCAGCCCGGGGGTTCGCGCGTCCTGCGGGGCATGTGCGGCCCCTGCGGGCAGCGACAGGTAGCTCAGATGGGGGGTGAGCGCAGGGTGCGGGTCGTCGGCGCCGGGCACCCGGACGATCGCCTCGGTGCACTGCGGGAAGCGGGCGAAGAGCTCTTCGAGGAAGGCCGGCGCCGCGCGCAGCAGGCGCGGGTCGGCATGCTCCACCAGGCACTGGTCGAGTCCGGTGAGCGGCTCGTGGTAGGGGCCGGCCACGTACACCAGGCCGTCGGTCCGGTGGAGGAGGCCCGCCTCGTCGGCGGCGGCCAGATAGTCGGCGCAGGCGGTCAGGGGCGCGGTGGGCACCGGAGCGGGGGCGGGCGGCGGGGCGGCAGCGGCAGGCGGCGGGGCGGCGGCGGGCGCCGGGGCGGCGGTGGGGTCGGTGGTCACGCAGGCGGTCAGGGACGCGGTGGGCGCCGGAGCGGCGGCGGGCGGCGCCGGAGCGGCGGCGGGCGGCACCGCAGCAGCAGGCGGCGGGGCGGCGGCGGGGTCGGTGGTCACGCAGGCGGTCAGGGCCGCGGTAGGCGCCGGAGCGGCGGCGGGCGGCACCGCAGCGGCAGGCGGCGGGGCGGTGGTGGGGTCGGTGGTCACGGGGCTTGGTCCGCCTCGGGACGGACCACGGCGACCAGCTCGCGCGCCACCGCGGCCGCCGCGGCGGCGACCTCGTCCTGCGCGACCCGCCCGAGGGCCTCGATCTCCTGCTCGGGCAGGGTGACCTCGGCCGCCAGCACCCGGTCGGCGGCCAGCGCGATGGCGGCCTCCTGCTGGGACTCGGCGCGCAGCACAACCTCCACCACGGCCTGCCGGACGGCTGCCGAGAAGGCCTCCTCGCCCGGCCCGTCCGAGGCGATCTCGGCGAGCAGCGCGCGGAAGGAGTCCAGGAGCCGGGGGCCGTTGGCGGGATCGACGCCGGCCAGCATCCGCCAGGCGCCGGTGTCGCTGTAGCTACGGGACCAGGACTGGAAGGAGTAGGCGAGCGCCTCGTCGTTGCGGATGCGCGCATAGAGCAGGGAGGCGGGGCTGGCTCCCATCAGATGGCCCAGCACGGTGTAGGCGTGCCGGCGCGGATCGCCGAGGCGGGGCGCCCGGCTGCCCGCTTGCAGCCAGCAGAACTCCTCGGGCCAGCGCTCCGGGAGTCCGGTGCGGACCGGGGGCGGGTCCTGCGACGGACGGGCGCCGAGCGGCGTCGCGGCCGGGAGGGTGCCGAGGGCCGCCTTGTCGAGGGCGGCGAGCAGTTCGCCGGTGGGCAGTCCACCGACGGCGCTCACCGCGACGGGTGCGCTGGACAGGGCCTGGCGGTGGGCGTCGTGCATGACGTCCACCGTGATGCGCGCGATGCTCTCGGGGTCACCGCCGACCGGGGATCCGAGCGGGTGGCCGGCGAACAGCCGGGCCAGGAAGGCGTCCTGGACCGCATCAGAGGGGTCGGAGGCCGCAGCGGCCAGTTCCTGGAGGACGACCTGGCGCTCCTTGTCCAAGTGGGCGGCGGTCAGTTCGGGACGGAGCAGGGCCGCGCCGATCCAGTCGATGGCCTGCGGCGCGTCCTCGTTGAGCACCTGGGCGTGGACCACCAGGAGTTCGGGGCTCGTGAGGGCGTTGGAGTTGCCGCCGAGCCGCTCGATGCGCTCGCTCAGCGAGGGGCCGCCGTCCAGCGGGACCGACATGACGAGGTGTTCGAGCATGTGCGTGGCACCGGCGACCCCCTCGGGGTCGTGCCGTGCACCCGATCCGAGGGCGACGCACACGGTGGTGGTGCGGCTGCCGGGGGTGTGGTCCACCAGTACGGGGACGTTCTGCGTCAGGAGCTGTTCGGTCACGGGGGAGGTCTCCGTCGCTGCGCGGTGCGGGCGGGGTGGGGCTGCGTGCGGTCCCGTCCGGGAGGCCGCCGGGAGCACCGCCGGGAACCGGACCCGCGGACACGGCCGGGAATGCGGCGGCCGGGCCGCCGCCCGAACTGGGTCCGGCGGCAGCCCGGCACTGGGCCTGCTTACTTGCCCGTGCGGACCTTGATCTTGTCGAGACGGGGACGCAGGCCGACAGCGTGGTTACGGGTCATGATGACTCCTTCATTGTGTGAGAAATCGGCAAGGCATTCGATCTCCTTGCCGGTGAAGCGATATGACCATGACCGAGACAGCTCAGTCAAGTAACTCTGTCAATAACTTTCGAAGGGGCCGTAGGCGGTGGCGCGCTGCACGATGGACATGCTGGTCGATGGCTCCGCTCCCCGCCACCACTCCCCGACTCAGGAACTTGACTAGGTTTATTGACTTGCTGTGGGGCCATGTGTCAATCTCGCGATGTCAAGCCCGCGAACGTAAAGGGGAATCCGTTGGGAAGCGAGACGGAGAGCCAGCACTCCCTGCTCCTGATCAAGCCGGACGCGGTCTCGCGCCGCCTCCAGCCGTTCATCCTCGACACGGTGCGCGACGCCGGGCTGACCGTCCTGTGCCACCACCGGATCCTGCTGGACGAGGACGACATCCGCCGGGCCTTCGCCGACATGCGGCGCAGCGAGAACCCGCTGGAGCACCTCACCCTCGACCTCTGGTACGCGCACCGGCCCATGGAGGTGATCGTCGTCCGAGGCGGCAGCGACACCATGGAGACGGCCGCCGCCGTCAAGCGCAAGGCACGCGCCGCCTACCGCCTCGGCGTGTGGGCCAACGTGGTCCACACCCCGGACCACTGGGAGGAGTTCGCGCTCCAGCTCTCCGTCTTCGGGCAGGACTGCGCGGACTGCCGGGCCCTGCTGGGTGGCACCGACTTCGGGCACTACCAGGACGTTCCGCAGGCCTACCCGCCCGGGATCCTGCTCTCCCCACGCTGGCGCGATCCCGAGGCACTGCGCGCGGTCGTCGAGCCGATGTGGCGCGACCCGGCCTCCTGCGTCTGGCGCCCCACCTACCCCCGTCTGTACGAGGCGCCGCACCGCGCGGACGGGCCGCGCGACCACGTCGTGTGCGTCACCCGCTCGCCCAACCAGCTCTCCTTCGACAACCTGGTCGCCGCCGTGATGGCCGCCCTGCCCGGCATGGACTTCCCGCAGGCCTTCGAAGTGATCTTCACCTCCCTGCACCACGCCGAGTTCCCGCTGGCCGCCGGCACGCTCGCGGAGTGCGAGGGCTATGCGGCGTCGCTCTGGGACACCGGCCTGCGCACCGTCGTCCGCGCTCTGGACGACGACTTCACCTATCCCGCCGAGGACGGGCTCGGGTTCACCCATCCCGCCGAGGACGGGCCCGGGTTCACCCATCCCGCCGAGGACGGGCCCGGGCACCGGATCGCGGCTGCCCGAAAGGTTCCGGCATGAGCACCGCCTCCGCCGTCCCCACGCTCCTGGCCGCCGCCCCCCAGCGGCTCGACGCGCTCCTCGGGCGCGCCTGCGCCCGCTTCGCGGACCGCGTCGCCCTGGACGACGGTGCGGACGTCCTGGACTACCGCGCCCTCGGCGAACAGGGCCACGCCCTCGCCACCGCACTGCCGGCGGCCGGACACCTGCGCGGGGAGCCCGTTCTCGTCGCCGTGGACAACCGGTGCGGCGACCTCGTGTGCGAACTCGGCGCCTGGTCCGCCGGGGCCGTCGTGGTCCCTGTGCACCGCGACTCCCCCGCCCTGGTGCTGCGTTCCACCGCCGAACGCGTCGGCGCCCGCCTGCTGCTAGGCGACCCGCAGCACCGCCCCGCGGCGTGGGAGTGCGCCACCGGCCCGGCCGGCCACCCCTGGATCAGCCGGATCGTCCCCGACACCAGGGCCGGCACCCCCGGCGGCGCCCTGCCGCGGGTGCCGGCCGAACTGGACGCCGACCAGGCGCTGGTGGTCTTCACCTCCGGCTCGACCGGCCGCCCCAAGGGCGTGGTCCTCTCCCACCGCGCCCTGCACACCAAGCTCCGGGCGATCGCCTCGACGCTGCCGTTCGGGGAGGGACAGAGCGCCCTGCACCTGCTGCACCTCAACTTCAGTTTCGGGCAGTGGACCTCCCTGCTCACCCTGGCCACCGGCGGCACCCTGCTGCTCACCCCGCGCTTCCGGGCCCGCGAGGTGCTGGACCGCCTCGCGGAACGGCCCGTCGACCGGACCGCCGTCGTCCCCAGCATGCTGCGGCTGATCCGCCGCGAACTGGACGGGTCCCCGGACGGAGCCGCCCTGCTGCGCCGGCTTGCCGGGGCGGGCTCCCCCGGCACCTGGATCTGCGGCGGCGAACCCCTGCCCGCCGGACTGGGCCGCGGGATCAGGACGCTGCTGCCGCACGCCGGGATCGCCGACGTCTTCGGGCTGAGCGAGAGCGCCACCTCCGACTTCATACTCACGCCCGACCGCTATGACGACGAGGCCGGCACCATCGGGCGCCCCTCCCCCGGCGTGGAGTACCGCATCGTGCCCCTGGACGGCGCCACCGGCACCGGCCCGGACGCCGCGACCGCGACCGGTGGCGACACCGACACCGACACCGGTGCAGGCATGACGGCACCGGCCCGCGGCGTGGCCGGTGAACTCTGGCTCCGCACACCCCATCTGATGACCGGATACCTCGCCGATCCCGCCGCCACCGCCGCCACCATGGCCGGATCCTGGCTGCGCACCGGCGACCTCGCCCGGCACCGGCCGCAGGACGGACTGGTGGAACTCGTCGGCCGCGCCAAGCAACTCATCGTGCGCGGCGGCGCCAAGATCTCCCCTCTGGAGGTGGAGGAGGCCTACGCCGACCACCCCGACTGCGCCGCCAGCGTGGCCGTCGGCGTCCCCGACGCCCTGCTGGGCGAACGCCTCCACCTGCTGTTCGTGCCCCGGGCGGGCCGGATGCCCGCCGAGGACGAGCTGCGAGCCCACGGGCTCGGCCGGCTGGAGGCCCACAAGGTGCCCGAGCGGGTGCACCTCGTCGAGGAACCACCGCTGGGGCGCACCGGCAAGACCGACCGGGCCGCGGCCGCGCGCATCGCCGTAGCACGCGCCTCCGCGGCGCCCCTCGCCCCCGATGCCGCCCCGCGGGGTGCGGCATGACCCTGCTGGGCGTCTCCACCGGTGTGCTGGCCGACCGCACCGATCTGACGGGGCTGCTCGCGTACGAGCCCGAAGTCGTCGAGTTCTACAACTACCCCCGGTCCATGCTCGGCGCGATCGGCCGGTTCTGCGTCCGCCACGGCATCCGGCCCGCGCTGCACACGCCCGTCCCCTACGACGAGCCGCGCCCGCTGCGACGGTTCGCCCCGACCGGTCCGGACCCGGACGAGGCGGCTGCCGCACTGCGGATGACCGCGGCCACGGTCCGCTGCGCGGCCGACCTCGGCGCGCTCCACGTGGTGGTGCACTTCCCGAGCCCGTATCCGCCCTACCCGGCCGCGGGGTTCGACAGCTGGTGCCATGACTTCCTCGACGCCGCCTGCGGGCTGGCCCGCGAGCACGGGGTCCCGGTACTGGTGGAGAACCTCTCCGCCCATCCGCTGCTGCACACCGCGACGCACTACCGCGACGCCCTCGCCGACCGCCCGGAGCTGGGGTTCTGCCTGGACCTCGGCCACGCCCACCTGCTCGGCCCGGAGCAGGGGCCGCTCGCCTACGCCCGGGCCCTGGGCCCCGCGGTGCGCAGCATGCACCTCTACAACACCACCGGCGCGCGGTACCGCGAACACGGCCACGAACCCGCCCACGCCGGGCAGTCAGCCGCCGACGGCTATCTCCCGATCGCCGAGGTACTGCCCGCGCTGCTCGCCCTCACCGGCGCCCCCGCCGTCGTCCTGGAGCACCGGCCCCCGGTACCCGGCGACCCGGGCCCCGAGGCGATCGGCCGGTGGATCCGATCGGTGATCGGCCGCCGCCGGCCGGGCCCCCCGGCGGGGGACGGCCCGCCCGTACACGCACCGGACAGCCCTCCCCCGCGCGCGCCGGACGATCCCGCCCGCCCCGCGTCCGCCGGACCTCTCTGCCCCGCCCACCCCTGAGGAACCCCGATGCCCGACACCCCTTCGCTGGAACTGCTGCGGCGCCTGGCCGCCGCCGACGACGACCTGCGCCCCGCGCTCCTCAAACACGTCTCCGAAGCCACCCAGCACCTGATCGACACCACCGGCCGCGGCATGGACCTCACCGAGGCCGACCTGACCGGTTTCGACCTGCGCCGGGCCGACCTGCGCCGCGCCACCCTCAACCGGGCTCTGCTGCACGGCACCCGCCTGCAGGAGGCGGACCTCTCCGAGGTCACCATGGTCTGCCCCGGGATGGAACGCACCAACCTCGCCGGAGCCAGCCTGCGCTCCGCCTACGTCCACGCCCTCGCCGCGCAGACCTGCGTGTTCGACGGCGCCGACCTGACCGGGCTGCGGGACGCCACCGGCACCCTCTTCCACGGGTGCAGCATGCGCGGCACCCATCTGGACGACGGCCATCTGTCCGGCTCCTCGTTCTACCAATGCGACCTGTCCGACGCCTCGATGCGCAACATGAACCTCCAGGGCGCGCTGATCAGCGAATGCCTGCTGGACTCCGCCGCCCTGGACGGCTCCTGCGTCGACCAGCTCTCGATCACCAAGTCCAGCCTGCGCGACACCTCGCTGCGTTCGGTGGCCGGCCACGGTCTGGCCCTGCAGCGGCTCACCGCCGCCGACGGCCTGGTGCTCGCCGACGCGGGGCTGCCACAGCTCCGGCTCACCGGCATCCAGGCGCACGACTGGAGCGCGGCCGGGCTCAAGGCACCCGACGCCGACTTCACCGACCTCGTCGTGACCGCCGCCGACCTCAGCGGCGCCCAGCTCACCGGCGCCCGCTGGGTGCGCTGCACCCTGCCGCAGGTCCGCCTCGGCGGAGCGTCGCTGAACAACGGCAGCATCGTGGAGAGCAGCCTGCGCGGGGCGGTCCTCACCGCCGCCCGCGGCGAGAACCTCCACATCGTGGAGAGCGACCTGTCCGACGCCGACATGAGCACCTTCCTGGGCCGCTGCCTCACCGTGCGCGACTCCAGCCTCGCCGGGGCCAACCTGCGTCACGCCAACCTCTACCGCGCGATGATCACCGGTGATCCGCCTCGCGGCATGAGCCTGCGCCGCGCCGTCCTGGACGGCGCCACCCTCGTCCAGGCCTACGTCGCCGCCGACCTGCGCGGAGCCGGCCTGGTCGGCGCGAACTGCGCTTACAGCCGTTTCAGCCAGTCCGACCTGTCCGGTGCCCGGCTCGACGGTGCCGGGATGTACCAGTCCACCTGGGTGAAGACCGTCGTCACCGGCGCCTGTCTGACGGGGGTCAAGGCACCGGTGTTCACCGACCGCTGCCCGGGCCTCGCCGAAGCCCTGGAGCGCGACGGCGGACCGGCCGCGCGCGAGTTCGGCGCCTTCGTCGACAGCCTGGGCGCCGCGTTGGCGAAGGGCCGCAAGGGTTCGACGTGACCATCGACCAGACTCCCGACGACGGATCGGCCGGCCGGCGCCGGCTGATCGAGGCCGGAGTGACGGTGGGGCCGGGCGTGCGCGCCTGGCTCGGCGCCAACGTCCTCATCGGCCGTGACGTGACCATCGGCGCCGGCACGGTCCTGGCCGCGGACACCCTCACGCTGCGCGACGGCGTCACCATCGGGGAGAACTGCGACCTGCGCGCCGGAACCCTCTTCCTGGGCGATGCCAGCGAGCTGCAGCACTCGGTCACCGTGCTCGTCGCCGACGCCTTCGAGATCGAGGGCGGCGGGCGCATCGAGTCCGGAACCCACATCACCTGCCGGTCCTTCCAGGCCGACCGGCTGCTCTACCTCGGCCAGGGCACCAGCGTCGGCTACGGCGGCACCACCGCCTCCACCTCGCACGTCGTCCTCGGCTCCCGGGTGGCGATCGGACCGCACAGCATCCTCAACGCCAACCACCCCATCATCCTGGGCGACCAGGTCGGATCCGGCTCGCACCTCACCGTCTGGACCCATGGGTTCCACTTCGGTCACCGGCTCCTGGACGGCTACCCCGCGACCTTCGCACCCGTGCGCATCGAGCGGAACGTCTGGCTCGCCTACCACGCCACGGTGCTCCCCGGGGTGACCATCGGTGCCGACACCATCGTCGCCTCCGGCAGCGTCGTCAGCCGCAGCCTGCCCGCCGGAGTGCTGGCGGGCGGCGTGCCCGCCGCCGTCAAGCGCACCCTGGACCCCCGGCCCCCGCAGGGCGCCGAGGCTCGCCTGCGCGTCGACGCCCTGCTCGACGACTGGATCGCCGAACTCCATTGGAAGGGCCTGACCGCCGAACGCACCCCCGACGGCGGGATCGACGTGGGCAACCGCCACCGCGTGCTGCTGGTCACCGAGGACACCTGCCTCGACACCGTCAACGCCCACGCGGCCGACCGGCAGGGCTTCCACCTGCTCACCGTGGACGACCGCCCCGACCTGCGCCCCTGGACGGGCCGCAGCCGCGCCCTGTTCGAACTGCGCTCCGGCCGGCTCACCGGCGGCCTCGACGAGATCGGCCACGACCTGCGGGACTTCCTGCGCCGCAACGCCCTGCCCTGCGGCGACCAACTGCCCTTCCGCAGCCTGCCCGTCGAAGGATTCGCCCGGCTGGCCGCGCTCACCCCCAAGCCCACGACCACCGGGAACGGCCGATGACCAGCACACCCCGACCCGCGCGGCACACGGCCCTGACCTGGCCCGCCGGCGGCCCCCGCAACCTGGACCTGCGCTACGCCGACCGCCCCGTGGACAAGGACCACCCGCACTACTTCCCCTTCGTCGTCGACCACGCCGCGCCCTGGCTGAGCGACGGCCCCGGCGGAGCGGTGTGCGAAGTGGGCTGCGCGGCCGGAGCCTTCGCCCACTACCTCCTCGGACGGCACCCCGGAATCGACCTGACCTGCGTGGACATCCAGCCCGCACTGGTCGAGCAGGCCCGGCTCCGGGTGCCCGGCGCCCGCTTCCTGACCGGCGACGTGCTGCGGCCCGACACCCTGCCCGCCGGGCCGTTCACCACCGTCTTCATGGTCGCCCTGCACAGCCACTTCGACGACCCCCAGCAGTGGATCGACGCGCTGATGCGCCTGACCGCGCTCGGCGGGCGCGCCTACGTCTTCGGCCTGTTCAATCCCGAGCCGGTGGACGTCGTCGTCCGGCTGCGCCACCCGGACGGTGACCCCGAGTGGCTGCCCGGATGGAACCAGTTCTCCGTGCGGACCGTCGGCCGACTGCTGGAGGGGGCCGGACTGCACCATGCCTTCCACCGCTACCTGCCCACCGCGGCCCGCGCACGACGGCCGGAGGATCCGCTGCGCTCGCACACCGTGCCCGACCCCGAGGCCGACGCCGCCGCGGACCCGGCGCTGGTCTACCTGAACGGCAGCCAGATGCTCCACCGTTTCGCGCTGCTGGAGATCCATCGGCCGAAAACCGCGGCGGCCGGCAGCGGTGACCGACCGTGACCGGCCACCGGCACCACCCGTCCGGCGGCGGCCGCGGGCCCGGCACGCCCCCCGGCCGCACGCGCCGCGGCCGCCTCGCCGCGCACGGGCACAACGTCTTCGCCGAGATGTCGGCCCTGGCCGCAGAGCACGACGCCGTCAATCTCGGCCAGGGCTTCCCCGACACCGCGGGCCCCGACGCCGTCGTCGAATCCGCCGTGCGGGCCCTGCGCGCCGGCCACCACCAGTACCCGCCGGTCCCCGGCCTGCCCGGACTGCGCCGCGCCATCGTCGACCACCAACTGCGCCACTACGGACTGGACATCGATCCCGACCGGGAGGTCGTCGTCACCACCGGCGCCTCCGAAGCCCTGGCCGCGGCGCTGCTCGCGCTGGCCTCGCCCGGTGACGAGGTCGTGGCCCTGGAGCCCTTCTACGACTCCTACGCCGCCTGCGCCTTCCTGGCCGGAGCCACCCTGGTGCCGGTCCGACTGCACGCACCGGACTTCACGTTCGACACCCGGGACCTGGCCGCGGCGATCACCGGGCGCACCCGGATCCTGCTGCTCAACTCGCCCCACAACCCGACCGGCTCGGTCCTTTCCGCCGAGCAGCTGCACGAGGTGGCCGCGCTGGCCCGCGCCCACAATCTGCTGGTGATCTCCGACGAGGTCTACGAGCACCTGGTGTTCGACGGGGTCCACCAGCCCGTGGCGACCCTGCCCGGCATGTTCGAGCGCACCCTCACCGTCTCCTCGGCCGGCAAGTCCTTCTCCTTCACCGGCTGGAAGGTCGGCTGGGCGACCGGCCCCGCCGACCTGGTCACCGCCGTCCGCGAGGTCAAGCAGCACCTCTCCTTCGCCGGCGGCACCCCCTTCCAGCACGCCGTGGCCGATGCCCTGCGCCTCCCCGGGGAGTACTTCGCGGCCGCCACCGACTCCCTGCGGCGGCGTCGGGACCTGATGACCGACGGGCTGCGCGCACTCGGCTTCGACGTCCGGCCGCCGCGGGGCACGTACTTCGTCACCGCCGACATCACGCCCCTCGGCGAGCGGGACGGGCTGGAGTTCTGCCGCGCGCTGCCCCTGCGCTGCGGCGTCGCCGCCATCCCCCACCAGGTCTTCTACGCCGACCCGGACGCCGGGCGCCGCCACGTCCGCTTCGCCTTCTGCAAGCGCGAGAGCGTGCTGCACCAGGCACTGGACAGGCTGAAGGAGGGCTTGAGGTGATCCCGCCGCAAGCCCGGCCGCCCCGGCACCTGGACGGCGCAGGGCACACCAGGCCCGCCATCCCGCACAACGGGCCGCTGGTCACCGAGGACGACATCGCGGCCGTGGCCGAATCCCTCCGCTCCGGATGGCTCGCCTCCGGCCCCCGGACCGCGGCCCTGGAGGAGGCGTTCGCCGAGCGCTTCCACCCCCGCCACGCCAGCGCCGTCTCGTCCGGCACCGCGGGACTGAGGCTGGCGCTGCACGGCGCCGGGCTGGACGGCACCGGCGCCGCGGTCGCCGTCCCCACCTATGGCTGCTCGGCCCTGCTCGACGCCGTGCTGGCTGCCCGCTGCACCCCGGTGGTCGTGGACGTCACCGAGCGGACGCTCACCCTCGATCCCGCACGGCTCGACCCAGCGGGCCGGCTCGACGCCGTCATCGCCCTGCACACCCACGGCCACCCCGCGGACCTGGACGCCCTGCGCCCCATGGCCGCACTGCTGGTGGAGGACTGCTGCCAGAGCCTGGGCGGCCTGGACGAGCGGGGGCGTGCCCTCGGCGGCATCGGGGACGCCGCGGTGTTCTCCTTCTACGCCACCAAGACGCTCGCCGCGGGTGAGGGCGGGATGCTGCTGCAGGCCGACCGCGCAGCCTGGGAGCGCGTCCGCGTCCACCAGGACCCGGCGGCCCGTGAGGTCTACGTCCCACGGTTCAACCACCGCCTCTCCGACCCCGCAGCCGCCCTGGCGCTCAGTCAGTTCCGGCGCCTTGACCGCATCACCGCGCACCGCCGCGCCCTCGCCGCCCGCTACACCGCGGCCCTGCCGCCGCACGTCGCACCCCCGCCCGGCCTGGCTCCCGGCCAGGTGCCCTACCGCTACTGCCTGCGGGCCACCGACCGCGCCCAGCAGCAGCGGTGGATCAGCCACCTGCGCGCCGCGGGCGTCCGCGCCGACCCCCTGATCCCCGCCCGGCACCTGCTGCACCGGCAGCTGGGCCTGGAACCGCGGGACTACCCGGTGGCCGAACGCGTCGTGGACAGCACCGTCTCGGTGCCGCTGTTCGCCGCGCTGACCGAGGAACAGGCCCACCGGGTGGCCGAGGCCCTGACCGGCCTGCCGGACTGACCGAGGAGGAACCACCGTGACGACACCCCCGCGCCTCGCCCCCGAAGGACACCTGGAACCCGACGCCCGAGAGGCCCGACGAGCCTTCCTGGCCCAGCGGCTGGCCACCGTCCGCGCCCGGATCGCAGACGCCGCCCAGGCGGCCGGACGCGACCACACCGGGATCACCCTCATCACCGTCACCAAGACCTGGCCCGCCGAGGACGTCCGCCTGCTGGCCGGGCTGGGTGTGCGCGACGTGGGGGAGAACCAGGACCAGCAGGCGTCCGCGAAGGCTGTGGCCTGCGCCGGCCTCTCACCGGCCCTGTCCTGGCACTTCATCGGCCGGCTCCAGACCAACAAGGCGACTTCGGTGGCCCGTTACGCCGACATGGTGCACTCCGTGGACCGCTCCTCCCTGGTGTCCGCGCTCGGCAAGGCCGCCCGCCGCGCCGACCGGGAGCTGCGCTGCCTGATCCAGGTGAGCCTGGACGGAGCCCCCGGACGCGGCGGGGCCCACCCCGACGAGGTGCCCCGGCTCGGCGCGCTCATCGCCGACCAACCCCTGCTCACCGTGGCCGGGGTGATGGCGGTGGCCCCGCCCCTGGAGCCGGCCGACCGGGCGTTCGCCCGGTTGCACCGGGTCCGGGAGCGGCTGCTCGCCGACCATCCGGATGCCGGGGTGATGTCGGCCGGCATGAGCGGGGACCTGGAGACCGCGATCGCCGCGGGTGCGACGCACGTCAGAGTGGGTTCGGCCGTGCTGGGGCCCCGGACGCCCGAGGCGGCGCCGACACCGCACATCTGACAGCACGTCAAAATCCCTTGTTACACTGCCCTTCACCACGCGTGACCCCATAGGAGCCCCTCCGTGAGTCGTCTGCTGCCCACCGCTCCCTACCGCGGCACCAGGGATTTCCTCCCCGCCGACATGTCCGTCCGACAGCAGGTGTTCAGCCATCTGTACGACACAGTGGAGCGCTACGGCTACGGACGCTACGACGGACCGATCCTGGAGTCCGCGGAGATCTACGAGGCGAAGTCCGGCCAGGAGATCGCGAACCAGCAGCTTTACTCCCTCACCGACCGCGGCGGCCGCCGGATCGCACTGCGCCCGGAGATGACCCCCTCGGTGGCCCGGATGATCGCCGGCAACGCCAGCAGCCTCCAGTTCCCGGTGCGCTGGTACAGCCACGTCAACTGCCACCGCTACGAGCGGCCGCAGCGCGGCCGCACCCGTGAGCACTGGCAGCTCAACGTCGACATCTTCGGGTCCGACAGCCCGAACTGCGAGATCGAGATCTTCGAACTCATCCACGACGTGATGGGCTCGCTCGGCGCGACCCGCGACATGTGGCTGCTGCGGGTGGGCGACCGCGCCGTCCTCAACAGCATCCTGCGCGACGTGGTGAAGGTGCCCGAGAGCGCGCACCAGCAGACGATGGCCCTCATCGACCGCTGGGAGAAGGTACCCACCGAGAAGCTGCGCGAGGAGGCCGCCGAGTTCGGCCTCGACACCCGGATGTTCGACCTCCTGGAATCCACGCTGCGCTCCGGGGCCGAGGTGCTGCCCGACCTCCCGGACGAGGTCCGCGAGACCTCCGCGCTGGCGCAGGTGATGAAGAGCGAGGCCAAGGACCTCTTCGTCTTCGACCCCTTCATCGTGCGCGGCCTGCAGTACTACACCTCCACCGTCTTCGAGGTGTTCGACCGCTCCCCGGAGAACAACCGCTCGCTCTTCGGCGGCGGCCGCTACGGCGACCTGGCCGGCCTCTTCACCACCCAGCGCATCCCCGGCATCGGCTTCGGGATGGGCGACGTCACCCTGCACGACTTCCTCGGCACCCACGGCCTGCTCCCCGAGGCCCGAAGCGAGGTGGACGTCAGCGTGATCCCCGTCGACGACGACCTGATCCCTGCCTCCCGCGAGGTCGCCCGGCAGCTCCGGCAGGCCGGAATCCGCACCTCGACCACGCTGGAGCCGCGCAAGCTGGGCAAGGAACTCTCGCGCGCCGACCGCAGCGGCTCCCGCTTCGCGGTCATCGTCGGGCGCGACGAGTGGCAGCGCAAGGCCGTGGTCCTGAAGGACCTCAAGGGCAGCGCGCAGCACGAGATCGAGGTGGCCGACGTGGTCGCCCACCTCACAGAGCGCTTGGCGGCTCCGGGGGCGTGAGCCCCCCGGGGGCCCGGCTCCCAGGGGCCGGGCCCCCCGCCCGCGGTGCCCGCCACGAACGGGTTCGGGCACGGCCGCCCCGGCCGACGTCGCCGAGCTGATGGACGCCGACGGCAAGGCTGCCGTGCGCACCCGCGAGATTCGGCGGCGACCGCCGCCCGGCCCAGCTCGCCACCACGTACATCCGGGTCGACGCGGCTGAGGCCGCCGCGGTTCGAGCAGGCGGACACGGCGTCCGCGGGATCACCAGCCGCATCAACGAGGCCTGCTTCTGCCAGGGCGAGGCCGCCACCGAGGACATCACACTGCGTCCGGCCACGGCGGACGAGAGTGGTCGAGGTGCCCCAGCACGTGCCGAAGACGGGCCCGACGCTCCCTTCCCTCCGAACTCCTGGAGAGTGATCCCCACATGAACGACGACAAGCACCCGACCAGCGAAGAGCTGGTGGAAAAGCTCTGCGACGCGCTCGATGCCGACACCGGATGGATACCCGCCCTCGCGGGCTCCGAGGGGCCTGCCGGCGTGACCACTGGAACGGCATTGAAAGTGATCGCGGCGCAGCTGCGGGAGTTCGCACAGACACCGACCACCCCTGAACACGTCGCCCGCCGGCTCGCGCGCGCAGCCGAAGCAGCCGACACCGCCCTCGTCACGGAAGGCACCGCGCAGAACGGGGCCCTGCGCGCGGCATACGCGAACATCCTCCAGGCCTGGCAAGCAGCGAGCCGCTGAAGCCGGCCATCAGGCGTTTCTGCAGCTTGACATCGGTGATGCGGCCTTCGTTGACGCCGGAGTTGTAAGGGGTTGTGATTCCCTGGGCGACGGCGTGCCGGGCTTCGCGCAGAGCTCCGGCGAGGCCGGCGAGAGGGGCCAGTCCGCTGTGTGCGAGATCGTCCAGCCAGTCCGGCAAGGATGTCACGTCGCAGACTCGGTCACCGTCCCAAGACGCACGGCTGAGCAGGTGCTGCATACCGGCTGGGCTGGCGTCGCCGGCATGCTCGGCGATCGTCCGGCAGTACGGGCCCTCTTCCTGCTCACCGATGGCACGAGCCAGGCCGGCCACGCTGCAACTCCCTCGTATGGCGGGGGTTTTAGCGACCCGAGCAACGGCAGCCGGAAGGGGGGCGGCGGGCACAGGCCCGCCGCCCCCCTTCCCAATCGGGGCCTGCGGAGTGTTGCGGAACAGGCGCCTGTTGCCGACTACCAGGTGGTGGGCAGGTAGTTGTAGCAGTAGGCGGACTTGGTCCCCTGGTGCCAGACGTCGTTGGGCATGTTGGAGCCGGTGTAGTACGGGTCGCCGTGCGACATGATCGCGTTGCCGGTGCTCCGGCCGACGACGCCGTCCTGCGTCAGCCCCATCTCACCCTGGAACTCCTTGATGGCCGCCTTGGTGGCGGGCCCGAAGCTGGAGTCCTCGGCGATCCCCGGCGCGTCGGAACCGGACGTGGTGATCCAGTAGTTGATGTTGTGCTGGACGCACCACACCGCGGCGCCGGTGTTCGGGTAGCCGGAGCCGATGTAGGAGGCACCCGTGCTGGCGCTGGCCGAGGTGGCGACGCCGATCAGTGCGGCGCCGGTCATGGCGGCGGCCATACCACCCTTGACGATCTCGGACTTGAAACCCATGAAACTTCCCCCGTCTGCGAGTTGAGACGCCCGAGAACCCCTCGGGCGGTCACGAGACTCGCACGGAATGATCACCGGATCAACGCGCGTAGTTTCGGGCGTGTCGAAGCCGGGCCCTGATGTGCCGAAGGGCCGTTTCCAGGGACAACCGCTCAGCCCGCCAACTGCGCCGGCAGCACGCCGTTGATGACGACCGCGGCCACCGCGCCACCGCCGACGCCGCCACCGTGGCGGCCCGGCGATCGACGGCCGGGCCCACGACAGCACACCCCGGCACCCTGAGACACCACGGTCTGCCCGCCCGCGCAGCTCGGAACACCGCCATGACGGACGCCCTGGCAGACCTACCGCCCATGGTCATCGCCGACCTGCCCGGCATCCACCCCAAGACCGGGCCGGGCTATAGGGCTGCTCACCCCGCGGGCGAATACGAGCACCCACGAAAAGTCGCCCAGTCG
The DNA here is from genome assembly GCF_053596375.1 of Streptomyces sp. NPDC001709. Taxonomy (NCBI): domain Bacteria; kingdom Bacillati; phylum Actinomycetota; class Actinomycetes; order Kitasatosporales; family Streptomycetaceae; genus Streptomyces; species Streptomyces sp. NPDC001709. The sequence goes on from NZ_JBSFGB010000052.1 coordinate 39,040, forward strand.
CATCGACGAAAGCCTCGGTAGTCCCCGGGCTTTTCGTAGCGCGGCGCCACACGGCCGGTCAGCCGCGGTGCCGGCGGCTGCTGCTCGTCAGATCACGTCTTCGACTGCCAGCTCACGGGGTTCCCACGTCCTCGGTGGTCATTGCCAGCAGGACCAGGCAGTCGTGCTCGGCCGTGCCGGGCGGGGCCTGGTAGATCAGCATGCGCTGGCCCTCGCCAGCAGGGCTGAGCACCTCGTTGGCGAGGGTGACCGAGCCGATCACCGGGTGCCGGAACGCGGTCTGGCCGGCGCGCTTGACCCATACCTCGTGCCGGCGCCACAGAGCGGCGAACTCGCCGCTGGCCGCTGCCAGTTCGGCGACCAGCGCGGCGGTCCGCTCCGGGGCGGTCAGTTCGGCGGTGTGCAGGTGCGCGACGCTGTTGCGTGCCACCCGGTCCCAGTCGGCGAAAAGGGTACGCGCGGCCGCATGCAGGAAGGTGTACCGGATCGTGTTGCGCTGTGCGGGCGGCCAGTCGCTGAGCCCGGGCATCAGCGCAAGGCCCTCCGGGTTCGCGGCCAGTACGTCGTTGACGTCGTCGAGTACGTACGCCGGGCTGGGCCGGACCGACTCCAACAGCAGCCGCAGGCCAGGGCCGACCGGCCGCGGGTCGGCGGGCCCGCGGCGCGGTGTCCGCCCGGCGACCTGGTCGGCGAGGCCGAGGAGGTGGGCGTGCTCGTCGGCGGTGAGCCGCAGGGCCCGGGCCAACGCGCCCAGTACCGCGTCGCTGGGCGCGGTCTCCCGCCCCTGCTCGATCCGGACGTAGTAGTCCACGCTCACCCCGGCCAGCGCCGCCAACTCCTCGCGGCGCAGCCCGGGTGTGCGCCGGGCGCCCGGCCCGGTGGGCAGCCCGACGTCGGCCGGGCCGATCCGCCCGCGCCGGATCCGAAGGAACTCGGCCATCGCGTTCACGGCGTCGAGTCTGCCACCGGCCGATGCGCTTCTGGGTGGCCGTGTCACACCCAGGAATCACACGGCCTTCCCGGAACCGGCCCGGCGGCGCAGCCTCGCATCATGACTGACGCGATCATCATCGGTGGCGGCTCCGGCATGGGCCTTGCCCTGGCCCGGACCCTGCTCGCCGAGAACATGAATGTGACGATCGTCGGCCGATCCGCGGACCGGCTCGCGACGGCCCGCTCGGAACTGGAACGTCCCGGCCACGGGAAGATCAGCACGATCGCGGCCGACATGGGGCGCGAGGAGGACGTCGCCGAACTGTTCGCCCAGGTGGAACGCGTGGAGCACGTGGCGGTCACCGCTGCGGACGCGACCGGCGTGTACGGCCGGACCACCGACGTCGCCACCGCGACCGCACGGGCCATCGTGGAAACCAAGCTGCTCGGTGCCTGGCTGGTCGGCAAGCACGCGGCCGGACGAGTCACCGGCTCGATCACCTATACCTCGGGCATCAACGCGTACCGGCCGAACGGGTCGAACACCATCATGGCCGCGGCCAACGGCGCACTCGCGTCACTGGCCTACGGGCTGGCGATCGAACTGGCCCCCGTGCGAGTGAACGTCATCTCCCCCGGCTGGGTGGACACCCCCATCTGGGACCAACTCGGCATGGACAAACAGGCAGCCTTCGCCGAGCTGGCCGCGCGACTCCCGGCCCGCCGCGTCGGCACCCCCGACGACATCGCCCAGGCATTCTTGTCGGTGATACACAACGGATTCATCACCGGAACCGTCCTGCACGTCGATGGAGGACACCGCATCACCTGATCCGGTACCCAGACGCCCGGCACCAGCGGCGCTCACCCGCTCCTCGGGGAAAACGATCTCCAGCAACGTGGGAATCCCGCCCCCGCCAAAGACCAACACCCGCTGGTGAAGGCGTTTCTCCCCTCGCGCTGCGCGGGGAGCACGGACCCTTTGGGCGGAGGGCAGGCTGGCTCATGGCAGATGTTGTCCGCGGACGACAAACCCGGGGCAGACGTTGAAATGGCCGGTGGCCCTGCCGATCGCGATGGTGAGCGTGGCCCCGCGACATCGTGGACGCCATTCGCTACCTGGTCGATTCCGGCTGCAAGTACCCGGCCCTGCCCCGCGGCTTCCCGCCATGGCGCACGGTCTACGGTTTCCTGGCCAAGAGGTGGCGCAGATAGGCGTGCTGGGCGTCATCCGCGACCAGCTGCGCCGGAAGATCCGGCAGGGCATGGGACGCTCACCGCACGCGGTGGCGATCATCATCGATTCGAAGGGGCTGCCGCTGCTGGTCATGGTCGCCCCGGCCGGCGTCCAGGACCGGGATGCCGGCCGTGAGGTCCTCTTCCGGCTCCGTCTGACGCACCCGGAGATCACGGGTGGTCTGGGCGGACTCCGCCTGTGCCGGCCAACTCGTCGACCGGGCATGGGACTTCCTGCACCTCACCGTCCGCACCGTGTCCCGGCCGAAGGACGTGACCGGGTTCGTCGTCCTGTCCCGCCGTTGGGTGGCGGAACGGTCGCTGGAGTGGATCATGCACGCCCGCCGCTTGGTCCGGGACTACGAGCGGCTGCCGCAGCACAGCGAGGCTTTGACCACGTGGGCGGCGATCAGTCTGATGACCCGCCGTCCGACCCAGCCAGCCTGTTCGGCTCTCCAAGCCTCCAGTGCCGCAGTCGCTCCCGGAGCCGCGCCACCCTGGCGTCAGCCTGCGACGACGTCGGCCCTGTCTCCCGTTCCGGCTCCGGCCGGCTGAGTCTGCCCCGATGCGTCCACACCGCCCGCGCGACCTTGCCCCGCGAACAACTCCTTCGATCACGCGGGCCTCGGTCACGCCGATGACCAAGCGGCTTCCAGTCAGTCGGGGGCCGCCGGGTTCGTAAGCGCATCGAGCTGGGCGGCGAGGTCGGGGTGGGCGGGGGCCAGGTGGGGGCGGGTGGCGTTGAGGGGGTGGATGAGGACGGCGGGGTCGTCGTGGGCGAGGGCCGCGTGGAGCCGGCTGATCGGGTTGCGGGCCGCGGCGGGCAGGTCGGTGAGGGCGGTGATCTGGCCGGCGATGCGGCGCAGGTCGGCGGCGTTGCGGCGGGCCCAGGTGGCGGTGGTGCGTTCGGCGGCGCGGCGTTCGCGGGTGGCCTGGACGCGTTGTTCGCCGGTGGTTCCTGCGGGGCCGGGACGGCCGCGCAGGTAGCGGCGCTCGGCGGCCTGGCGGCTGGCGACGCCGAGGGGGCGGGCGAGGTCGGCCCAGCTGGCACCCGCCTGGCGGGCGGTTTCGATCAGGCCGGTTTCCCATCCGGCGAGCTGCTCGCGTACCTGCCGCAGCAGCAGAAGAGAGGCCAGGGCCTGTTCCGGGCCGACGTCATGGGGCTGGGCCGTGCCGGGGACCTCGTGCCGGGCGGCATGCAGGGCGTCGTCTATGGCCTGAAGGGCTGCCGCGGCGGCGAGGAACGACGCCGGGCCTTGCGTGTCGGCGCTGGACGATGCCGGCTGGTCGGCCGGGGTCATGGGCACCTCCCTCAGATAGTCATCCTTTGGACGACATCAAGTTTGTCATCCATTGGATGACATGTTACAACGGTTTCAGTGAGGCGCATTGGCAGCAACTGCCTGACCTTCCTGGAGGTGTTTTCCGATGTTGATGCGCACTGACCCCTTCCGTGAGCTGGATCGGCTGGCGCAGCAGCTGATCGGCCCGGGCACCTGGTCGCGGCCGTCCCCGATGCCGATGGACGCCTACCGCGAGGGCGACCAGTACGTGGTGGCCTTCGACATCCCCGGCGTCAGCGCGGACGCGATCGACATCGACGTCGAACGGAACATGTTGACCGTCAAGGCCGAACGCCGGCCCGTGACGAAGGCCGACGACGTGCAGATGGAGCTGTCGGAACGGCCGCTGGGCGTCTTCTCCCGCCAGATCGTGCTTGCCGACACGCTGGACACCGAGCACATCCAGGCCGACTACGACGCGGGCGTGCTCACCCTGCGCATCCCGATCACTGAGCGCGCCAAGCCCCGCAAGATCGCCATCGGCGTCGGATCCGGCCGCAAGGAGATCTCCGGCTGAGCCGGACCGACGAGGGCTGAACAGCGGCGGAGGACGGGTATCTGATCTCCCCCCTCTCCCGTCCTCCGCACCCCGCGGACCTGAGGAAGGGGGACGGCCGACATGACTGTGCGACGCGAAGCGTTCCTTGACCATGTCAAGGAACGCGGCGAGTACGACACCCCGCAGGAAGCCGAACGCGCGGCCCGCGTGGTGCTCGCCCTGCTGGGCGCACACCTGGTCGGCAAGGTACGCGCCCAGCTTGCGGCGCGCCTGCCGGAAGACTTCGCCCTGATCCTCCTCAACCCGCTGCAGAGCGCCGAGCCGCTGCCCCCGGAGCGGTTCGTGCGCGCGACCGCGGCCTGGATCGAAGGGGCCACCGAACACACCGCCGCCTGGGACGTCAGCGCCGTCCTGTCCACGGTCGCCGACGCCGTCGACGACGACCTCCTCAAAGAGATCCTGCTCCAGCTCCCCGCGGGCTACGACCTCCTCTTCGGCCACCCCCAGCCCACCTGACCACCCACCCCCCGGTGACCGCACACCGGCCACCACGACCCCGGCGACAGAAAGGCAACCACCACCGTGACGTCCGACCGGCGCGCGCCGCTCCAGCAGCCCTACGGGACGGCATACGAGCAGCTGCTGGAAACTGTCCGCTACGACGGCGCCTACCCCACCCGCGAGAAGGCAGACGAAGCCGTCCGCCTCGTCCTCGCCGGACTGGGACGCCAGCTGACCGGCGACGAACGCGTCGAACTGGCCGCCCGCCTCCCCCTCGAAGCCGCACGCATCCTCACCGCCCAGATCCCCGACACCCAGCCGCTGGGTGGCTGGGCCTTCGTCAAGGACCTCGCCGCCCGCACCGGTGCCTCCCTGGCCACCACCCGCTGGGACACCGGATCCGTCTTGTCCGCCGTCGCGACCTACGCCGGCCCCGACCTCATCACCCGCATCCTGCGCCAGCTCCCCTCCGGCTACGCGCTGCTGTTCGGCCGCGCCGAACTCACCCAAGCCGCATAGGCGCGCCGCGCCTTTTCGGGCGCCACAGCATGCCGGTGACCATGACGCGTGCACGGGCTGCAATGACCGCACAGCGCGTCACGGTCACCGGCATCATGCCGACGCGACCTCTCATACGCACTCCGAGGATCACAAACAGCCACTGAGCTTGTCCTACCGTCACCTCCTTCGATGTCGACTGGCTGCTGATCTGCGTCAAGCTCCGCGAATCCGGTATGCCGCTCGCCGGCCTCAAGCACTTCGCCGAACTGGTACGGCACGGACCGGGCAACGGTAGGCGTCTACGCCGAGCACCTCGCCCGGCGAAGCCGGCGGGCCCTGGGACGCGCGACGCTGCCTTCAACGAACATCCGGCATCCCGGGTACGCCGCTGTGCAGTGGCGTTGTACGGGGCGGGCCGGCGGTCTCGTCCCGGTGAGGAATCCGCCCCGGCCGCAAACCCGTCGGCCATATACGACCGGCAGGCGCACAGGGATTGGGGAGGCTCAGCCCCTGTGCGCCGGACGGGGACGCCGCACGGCGATAGCCGGTCTCGATCAGCGTGCAGTCCGTACCGGAAGACCGGACGTTCCCGCGATAGTGGAGGCACCGGTGCCCGTGCCGCCGCAGCCCTTCGGGACCGCCGGGAACGCTGTGACCGCCTCCGGGGCACCCTTGCCGCCCTCGACACGGGTGACCAGCTTGGGTGCCGCCGTGTTCGCACCCGTTATCCGCGCCACGATGCCGGCGTCAGCGGGCAGCGAGGGGCGGTTCTTGTCCAGCGGCATCAGCACCGGCCGTTCCTTGCCGTCGTCGTAGACCGACGTGAAGGAGACCCGGGGCCCGCTGGGGCGGTTGCTCATGTGCGCCAGGGTGCCCGCCCCGATGGACTGCACGCGGGTCGCGGTGCACTCGTCCGCCGGGGGCTCACCGCCCGTGGCGGTTTGCGGGTCGAAGGAGGTGATGGTGCCGTCCGCGCTCAGGACGACGTAGATCGCCTTGCCGCCCGGGTCGACGATCTCCTCCCCGGCGTAGGCGTGGGACAGCCCGCCGTGGCCGTCGTCGACCGCGTGCGTCTGAAGGGTCAGGAACGCACCGCCCGCAGGACGCTTCAGTTTCGCCCGCCACTGGTTCTTGCCGGTCTGCTCGACGATCGCGGTGTAGCCGCGGGCGATGGTGAACGTGCCGGGCCCGCGGAACTGGTTCTTGCCCGCCACGGCGATCCAGTCCCCGAAGTGCCCCTGCGGAGTGAGGAACGTGTACTCGCCGTTGTACTGGCGCGCCACCGTCTCACCGTTCGCGTCGATGACACTGGTGCCGTAGTAGGTGACGATCCGGCCCCAGTAGTGGGAGGCCGAGACACGGTAGATCTCCACGAATCCGCCGCCGGAGGCGAGTTGCTCGGTACGGACCATGGTGCCGCCCGGGTTCTGCCCGGCCACGACACCCTGCTGCGCCGCGGCGAACGCGGCGGGCGCGGCCATGGCGGCAGGCACGGCGCCCACGACCGGGACGAGGGCGGCGACCGTGGCGGCGCACAGCAGGCCGAGGCGCCGGGCTGTCGCACGGGTCAAGGACATGATTCCCCCTGGGAATGTGTGATGGTCGGTGGTTCATCCCCTCGCGCACTGTGCCTTCCGGCGCCGGAGCGGGCCATCCGGTCACGATGTCCCTCGGTCGCCGCAACACTGGTCAGGCGCGCGACGTGATCATCCTCACCTGCCATCTTGTGCCGGTCTGTGCCGGAATGGTCACTGCCGCGTAACAGGCGGGAAGGCACTCGACCGCCAGCCGCGGCTTCAGTGGTCTCGGGAAGCGCCTGGCATCGCGCGGCGTCGTGCTGCGCCGGGTTGAGTCCGCGCGCGTTCGGATGTGCCGTGACGTCCGATCCAGTGACGCGAACCGTACCTGGATGCCTGCGTGTGCCTGACATGATCGCCGACATGCTCGAAGAGAAGTTGGACGCGCTCTCACAGATGACGGCCGAGCACATGGCCATGTCGTTCCCGCCCGGCTTCCGCGGCCTGGACATCGAGGATGAGGACATGGTGATGCTCGACGCGGACGCCTACGGCTACGCGACGAGCGTTCTCAAAGGACCTCTGACCGAACAGCACCGCTCAGCCCTCACGCGGCTGGTGGCGGTGTTCGACAAGGTCCTCCCGATGATCGACGACGAGTACGCGAGCAGGTACTACACGCACGTGCACAGGACGGCCGTGTTGGCCGCCGAGGTCGAGAACCTGCGCGAGAAGTAGTTCTGACGGGAAACGGTCGGCGGGGCGGCTGCTCCGGAGTTCATACAACCTTCTGGTGGTGTTCGGGGTCATCGCGGGTGGCTTCGGGGATCTCCCGTTGCCCTGAACCACCAGAGGGAGCTCGCATGAGATCGATTCCGGCTCGCGCCGGAACCGCAGGCATGGGGTGGGCGCGGCCGGCCGCGTGCGTCCTCGTCGCGGTGACGGCCCTGACGGGAGCGTCGACCGGATCGGCGGCGGGGGCGCCGGCCCCGGCCGGCACCAACGTCGTGCTGGACAGCCCGACGACCGCGAGTGCCTATCCGTACCAGACCTTGGTCGACCCACTGACCGTCAGCGTGCTGAACAAGGGGACGACAACGGTCGACTCCTACACGCTCACCCTCGACATCACGTCGCTCAAAGGCATCGCCGACGTGACATCGTGCCCGGAGAAGACGGACCACATCCTGGTCTGTCAGAACAAGTGGCCGCTCAGGCCTCGCGGGTCCGACCCGATCCAGATCGGCCTGCGGCGCGCGAAGGGCGCGCTGGTCGGGGCCTCGGGCGAGATCCGCATGACCGTCGAGTCGCACGGGGTCCAGCTCGCCTCGCGGACGATCAAGGTGACGGTCCCCGACGTGGGCCTGGTGCCCGACCGGCTGGAGCGCACCCCTGGCACCGAGAAGGTGAAGCCGGGGACCTCCATGAAGGTGACGAGCGGCTTCACGAACTACGGGGCCACACCGCGGGACAACACCGTCGTCCTCATGAACTACGAGGGTCTGACGCCCGGCGAGGAGTTCAGCAACTGCGAGTACGGCACCTACGGCGATGACACACACGGCGGTGGCCTGGCCCGCTGCGAGGTCAAAGGCCAAGTCGACGTCAACGGTTCGTATGACCTGGACCTCGGTTCCGTGACCGTCGACACCGCCGTGCTCAGCGGTGGCCTCAGCGTGTCGTACGGACACGACTACCAGTGGGGAAACGACCGGCCCCACCACCGCGGCACCGGCGGTGAACTGAAGCTGACGCCCCGCCCGGCCTCCGCACCCCCGGCAAAGCCGCAGGACACCGAGGCCATCATCACGTTCGGCGTCGACAGCACCGCGGACATCCAGGCCGTGGGGACCACCGTGCAGCAGAGGCAGTCCGGGGACCGGGTGAAGGCCACAGTCGGTGTGCGAAACAACGGTCCCGCCGGGATGGGGGCGTGGACCGGCAGCGAGCCGGGCGAGGACCCGCCGTACGAAACCCGTGTCTACCTCCCCGCCGGAACAGAGGCGATCGCCACTCCCAAGAACTGCTCCAAATTCACGTCCAAGAACGGCGCCGTCGACTACCTCTGCTGGCAGGACACCCAGGACTTCTGGATCGACCCCGGCCAGTACACGACCTGGACCTTCGACCTGCGCGTCGTCGATCCGGCCGCGCTGAAACCGGGCAGAATCAAGGTGAGTTCCCTGAGCACCGACCCCGACGCCCACAACAACACCGCGGCAATCGTCGTCCGCGCCCTGGGCCACGACTCGGGCACCGGCGGCACGGGCAAGGGCTCTGGGTCTGGCTCTGGCTCTACGGCAGGTTCCAGCGGCACATCCGACGGCACCAGCACCACCAAAGATGCCGGCACCGGAACCGTCGCTGCGACGGGCGGCACCGGTCACGGGGCCATGGCCGACACCGGCGCGAGCCCCGTGGTGACGCTGGCAGCCGCGACGTCGGCACTGGCCGTGTTCCTCGGCGGGGCACTGTTCTTCGGCGTCCGCCGCCGCAGGCGGCATTGAGCTGCTCACCTGATGCTCGCAGAAGCGGCCTGACGGTCATCACTGCCGTGCCATCGCCGGTTCGCCTTCATCGGCGGCGATGCGGTCGGTGAGGACGAGGTTGTCGGTGGCGACATGGATGTCCCCGGAGGGGTTGGCTGCCTCCAACATGCAGGGGACTTCGGTGAGCACGTGGATCAGGATGTGCCGCACGTCAGGCAGCCGCCGGCTCACCTTTTCCGTCGTGGTGGGGGGATCATCCCTGCTCTTCTTCGCAGGAGCGTGGGACAAGTACCGCCTCACGTCGCGAGGACTTTGGATCGAGGCGGAAATAGTCCGCGTGGATGAGGACAAGGGCACCGACGGCGACCCTCGCTTCTACCCTGTGGTCGCCTTCACCCCTCCGGGCGGTGAGCAGGTCGAAGTCAAGTCCCTATCGGGCAAGCCCTATCCACCTGAGTTGGCCTCGGGTGCGGGCAGTAGGACAAGAGTTCGGTACGACCCGTCCAAGCCGACGAGGATCGAACTATGCGGATACGAGGGAGACAGCGTCCTCACAGAACTGCTGCTCGGCCTCGTGCTGGCCGCCTTCGGGGGGGGATCTTCGCCATCGGGATGCTCCTCTGACGCAGACACCTCACTCCTGCTTGCACGGTAAGTTGATCTGGCGCAGCACGATCAGAGAACAGCGGCGAGTAGGACCTTGTACGGTCGCTGCCACACTCCAGCCTCGTTCCAGTCCCGCAGACGGCGCCAGCAGGTCATGCCCGAGCCGAAACCCAGCCCCTGTGGCAGGTACTCCCCTTGGATGCCCGTGGTCAGAACGTAGAGGATCCCGCACAGCACGTCCCGGTCCGCCAGCAGCGGCTCCAGACGGTCCCACAGTTCATCCGACACGATCCACGGCGACGTCACCACACCGGCCTGAGCACTCAACTACCGCCCGGCCAACATTGAGATTCGCGCGGGCGAATTTCACCCACCCTTTCAGCTCGCTTTTGTATCGATTTGACACCCCATCCATTGTTTCGCCGAGAAACGACAAGCATGAGCATATTGCGAAAAGCAGCAAAGGCTGCAAATCGCCCTTAGCGACGGGGCTCATTCGGCGTTGTCCGCACTGTTAGGCTCTCCTCATGGGACCTTTGAAGCCAGAGGTAAACGAGCTCATCATTGCGGTGATCTGTTTCGCAGTAGTCTTCTTTACTTTCGCGAAATTCTTGGTACCGCGAATCACCAAGACGCTTGAGGCCCGGCGGGACGCTATCGAGGGCACCCTCGCGTGTTCCGAAGCCGTCCGTGTGGAGGCACGGCGGATTCACGCCGAATACCAGGCCGAACTCTCCGAGGCACGCCACGAGGCTGCCCGTATCCGACAGGCCGCAGCCGACAAGGGAAGCCTCCTCATTCAGGAGATCCGGGCCGAGGGGCAGCGGCAGCGCGATGAACTCGTGACATCGGCCAGGGCGCAGCTGGAAGCCGATCGGATCGTCGCCGAGGCGGCACTCCGGGAGGATGTGCTCAGGCTGGCCATCGATCTGGCCGGACGCATCCTCGGCGAGCCGATCACGGACGAGCACACCGCACGGGAAATCGCTGATGCGTTCTTCGCCGAGGTGGACACCGACTCCTCGGCGAACGCTTAAACAAGGCAAAGCCAAGGTTCGGTGTTTTATGATCGCAGTTTCCCAAGGGCTCAGGCACCATCGTCACGGGCCGGCCGCTGCGGCTTGCTCTGGCCGACGGAGCCGGCGGCGTGGTTGAGGCCGGCGGGGATGCAGCGAGACACACACACGCGCGCCTGATCGGTCGGCTGTCCCGCCATCGTGGCTGACGGTGGCATGCAGTCGAAGGCGACCTTCTCCGGGCTCCCCGGTCGTCGTAGAAGACCTGGCGGCCGCTCACCGTGCGCTGGGTCAGCGGGTGTTCCGGCTTGACGTCCGCCGGAGGCTTCATCCGGATGATCCTGCGGCCGCGGCAGACCGCTGTGCCCTCCCAGCATTCGATGGGCTGCAGACGGTCCGGGTCGCGAGGTCGGTGCCCGCCTCGTCGACGCCCGTGCGCAGGATCAATAGGTGCTCGATTCTCTCTCGTAGGTGCTCGTAGCTGCAGTCAGGCCGTCGAGGACGTGGCGGGTGTCGGGGTGCTGGCCGGTTCCTGCGCGGTAGAGGGCATGGATGCTGCGGTGCACCGGCGTTTTCAGCGGATGGATACTGACGTCCGGCGCGGGGATCGGCAGTGCGAGCCGGGGAATGAGGGTGACTCCCGCCCGGCGAGCTGCCAGGGCGGCCAGGACTGTGAAGTCGCTTGCGACGGCCACCGGACGAGGGACGAAACCGGCAGCTCCACAGGCACGTTGGGCCATCTCGTGGCAGGCGGTGTCAGGCCCGGGCAGCAGCCAGGGAGTGTCGGCGAAGCGGGCGAGGTCTGCGGCTGCTCCGGGATCCAGGCCGTGGTTGGCGGCGTCAGCCGGGTGAAGGACGAGGTAGACGGGTTCGTGACCGAGGCTGCGCTGCTCACAGCCAGCCGGGAGTGGGCGTGGCAGAAGGCTGTAGGAGTGCGTGACCGCGATGTCGATGTGGTGTTGGCGTAGCGCGAGTTCGGCGTTGTCCGGTTCGCATTCGATAACGTGCAGTGACGGGGTCCGAGGGTCCTGGGGCGCATGTGGCTCGGGCCACAGCTGCGGGATCAGGGTGCGAGCCGCCGAGGCGAAGGCGGCGATGCGTACCGTGCCGCGCTCGCCGCGCTGCAGGGCCGCAAGTTCGGACTCGGCCGCCGCGAGATTGCCCAGTACCACGTGGGCGTGATCGACCAGGCACTGCCCGGCGCTGGTCAGGCGCAGAGTCCGGCCGTGCTTCTGCAGCAGAGTCAGCCCGGTCTCCTTCTCCAGCGCCGCCAGTTGCTGGGATACCGCGGGTCCGGTGAGATGCAGGGCCTGCGCGGTAGCCGTCACCGTGCCCTGTGCTGCGAACTCGGCGAGCACCCGCAGCCTGCGGACCTCCAACAAGAAGCTCACCTACCGAATGGCGGAAGAAAAGATAACTGGACCTAATTGATACTAGGTTGCAGAGTCGGTGAGGTGAAGTCCTACAAGACCTTGCTCGCTCTGGCCGCAACCGTGATGCAGTGGGCCTCTGCGTTCCCCGCCATCCGCGTGGCGCTGGCCGGCCTGGGCCCGGCCGATCTGTCCTTCCTCCGCCTCGCCGTCGCTTCTGCCGTACTTGCGGTGGTGGCGCCGCTGATGAAGGTGCGCCGGCCCGCCCGCGAGGATCTGCCACACATCGTTCTCGTCGCCGCGGCAGGGATGAGTGCTTATCAGTTGCTATTGAACTGGGGCGAACTCCATGTGCCCGCAGGCACCGCGAGCCTGATCGTTGCCGTGGTCCCCGCTATCAGCGCCCTGCTCGCTGCCGCGTTTCTGGGAGAGCGCCTCACCTTCGGCCAGGCCATCGGCTCCTGTACCGCCCTCGCGGGGACGGGGCTCATCGCGGTGGCGGGTGGCGATACCCGGTACACGACTGCCGCCTGGACGGTCCTTGCCGCTGCCGTCGCCCAGGCCGTCTACCACCTGGCCATCAAGCCTCTGCTGCGTCGCTACACCGGGCTCGAAGTGGCCGCCTATGCGATGTGGGCCGGGACCGCGCTGCTCCTCCCGTTGGCCCCGGCAGCGCTGCACGCAGCTCTCGAGGCTCCGGCCGATATCTGCATGGCCATGCTCTACCTGGGTGCTCTGCCGTCCGCCGCTGGGTTCGTCGTCTGGGGCTACGCCGTTGCACGACTCACGGTCACCGCAGCCACGGCGGCCCTCTATCTGGTACCCGCTGTCACACTTGCCGTGTCGTACTTCTGGCTGGGTGAACGCCCCCGAGCCTTCGAACTCCTCGGCGGGCTCATCACCATCGGCGGTGTGGTGCTGCTCGGCCGCCGCCCCCGCCCGTCCCGCCGCAGCCCGCAGTCACGTGCTGTCCCGGCCGGCCGAGGAGCACGCGACGACGTCTCGTGGAATCGGATGGACACGGCTCGACAGGACGACTGGTGATCGCCGGCGTGATCGGGGCCGCCATCGTGAGTGACGTTGCGGAGATCCGTGCAGTGATCCGTGAATGTGCGACGTACGGGTTCGGGGTTGTCCGGGCAACTGGCGTGCGGAACGGCGTGGCTGAGGGGCAGGAGGTGCGTGTGTGAACGGCCGCAGCGCATCGATGAGCATTGTCATGGCGGCCGCGCCGCTCTACGTGTCCACCCTCGCTGCTTCGGCGGCCTCCCTCGTCGACACGGCACTCCTGGGCCGGCATGGCAGCGTTTCCCTCGCCGCATTCGCCGTGACGGTGGCGGTCTTCAGTCCGGCCACTGCCACAGTGGCGGGAGCGCTACGCGGGGTGATGCCGTTCATTGCGCCGCACCGCAGTTCTGCTGAAAAGCTGATACCGCTGGTGCGCAGCGGTATGTGGCTGGCGTTCCTTGTGGGCGCGGTGTGTGCGGCGGCGGTGGCGGCGGTGCCGCTGGCCGGCGGTATGTTCGGCATTCGGGCTGCTGTACTCGCCGAGCTGGGTGCGTTCCCCTGGATGCTGGCGGTCAGTGTGCTGCTGGTCGCGGTCAGTTCGTCGGCGACGTCCGTGCTGGTTGCTCTTGGCCACTCCGCTCAGGTGATGCGGTCCGGCCTGGTGGGCACCGCGGTGTCCGTGACGCTGTCGGTGCTGCTCGTCGGAGGCCCGGGATCGCTGCCCAGCTACGGTCTGACCGGCGCCGGGCTCGCCATGCTCGCCTCCAGCCTGGTCGGCACCGGCCTCAACCAGTACGCGCTGCGCCGCCGTACGGTGCTGGCCGGCCGGAGGATCCGCCCCGGTCGGCCGGATCCGCGCCAGGTGCTGCGGCTGGCCCGGGTGGGACTCCCGCTCGGTGGGACCGTGCTGGTGAAGTTCTCGGTGCTCGGGGTGCTGACCTTCGCTGCCGCCCGGATCAGCGCCGACAGCGCCGCCGTGCACAGTGTCTCCGAATCGCTGGTGAACGTGATCTTCACCGCGGCGGTGGCGGTCGGTCAGGCCATGGTCCCGCTGATCGCCGAATACGCCGAGGCACGGGACGCCGTGCGCATCCGGAGCAGTGTGTGGGCGGGAAGCCGGGTGGCGCTGTACGCAGTCGCCGTGCTGGGGACCGCCCTGCTCGTGCTGCAACGTCCGGTGGTGGACCTGTTCACCAAGACCCCAGCTCTGGAGGAGCAGGTGGTCCGGTTGTTGCCGCTGGTCCTGGCGGTCGTGGTCACCGATGCCCTGCAGGCGGTGGCGGGCTTCGGCCTCGTGGGGCTCAAGCGCACCGGGCCGAGTCTCGTGTCGACTGCGGTGTGGTTCGGGATCCTGGCCGCGCTGTCCGTCCCGGTCTCCGACGCGGCCGGTCTGCCCGGCCTGTGGACCGCCCTGGCATGTGCGAACCTGCTCCAGGCTGGCACCAAACTGGTTTCTTTCCTTCGGCACAGTGCCCGCATCGGGGCGTCCGTCCCATCGAATGCGCCGGGCGCGAACGTCGCCGCTGTACGAGGACCGGGTCCAGAACGCTGAACGCCTCCGGGATGACTTCGGGGCACCCCAGCCCGGCGGATGAAAGTGCATGAAAGCCCATAGACGTAGCAGATGCAGGCATCAGCCCAGCTGCTGAGCCGACGTGCCAAACGCCATAGTCGGCTGTGTGGTGGTCGTCAGCTAGCAGCCTTGGCGATGATGCGCTCCATCTCCTCTCGGCCGAAGGCCCGCAG
>NZ_JBSFGB010000053.1:0-50135 GCF_053596375.1 Streptomyces sp. NPDC001709
GCCACACCTCGGCCAGCGACACCATCACCGCCCACGTCACCGGCTGGATCACATCAACCCGGTCCAGCTCCCGGCCCGCACGCAGCACCTCCACCACATCGAAGTCCACGAACGGCGCCAGCGCCGCCGCACACTCCTCGATGCGGGCCTTGAACACCGGCGACTCCTCCAGCAGCCGGGCACCCATACCCACCCACTGCGTCCCCTGCCCCGGGAACACCAGGGCTGTCGGGCCGTCGGCCGTGGCCGTGCCGCGCACCAGCGACGCCGTGACGTCGTCGCTCGCCAACGCGGCGAGTCCGGCGAGGAGTTCGTCGCGATCGGTGCCGACGACGACGGCGCGCTCCTCGAACGCGGTACGGGAGGTGGCCAGCGCGGCGCCGACCTCGGCCGGCTCCAGCTGCGGGTGCGCCTCGGCGTACGCGAGCAGGGTCTCGGCCTGAGCGCGCAGGGCCTCGGGCGTCCGGGCCGACACGAGCCACGGCACCACGCCCGGGGCCGGTCCGCTGTCACCCGACCCCGGATTCGGGGCTTGCGTTGCCTGCTCCACGATCAGGTGGGCGTTCGTACCGCTGACGCCGAAGGAGGAGATGCCCGCGCGGCGCGGGCGACCGGTCTCGGGCCACTCCCGCTCCTCGGTCAGCAGCTCGACCGCGCCCGCCTCCCAGTCCACGTGCCGGGACGGCTCGTCCACGTGCAGGGTCTTCGGGAGCACGCCGTGCTCCATGGCCTTGACCATCTTGATCAGGCCGCCCACACCGGCGGCGGCCTGGGTGTGACCGATGTTGGACTTGAGCGACCCCAGCCACAGCGGCTCGCGGTCCTCGCGGCCCTGCCCGTACGTGGCGAGCAGCGCCTGCGCCTCGATCGGGTCACCCAGCCTGGTACCGGTCCCGTGCGCCTCCACCGCGTCCACATCCGCCGCCGCCAGGCCCGCACTCGCGAGCGCCTGACGGATCACCCGCTGCTGGGACGGGCCATTCGGGGCGGTCAGGCCATTGGAGGCGCCATCCTGGTTGACGGCGGAGCCCCGGACGACCGCGAGGACCTGGTGGCCGTTGCGCTCGGCGTCGGACAAGCGCTCCAGGAGCACCATGCCCACGCCCTCGCCCCAGCCGGTGCCGTCGGCGCCGTCCGCGAACGCCTTGCAGCGGCCGTCCTCGGCGAGCCCGCGCTGGCGCGAGAACTCCACGAACATGCCCGGGTTGGCCATCACGGCCGCGCCGCCCGCGAGGGCGAGGGAGCACTCGCCGGAGCGCAGGGACTGGGCGGCCATGTGCAGGGCGACCAGGGAGGAGGAGCAGGCGGTGTCGATGGTGACGGCCGGGCCCTCCAGGCCCAGGGTGTAGGCGATGCGGCCGGAGGCGACGCTGCCGGTGGTGCCGGTCAGGACGTAGCCCTCGTAGCCCTCCTCGGCCTCGTGCAGGCGCGGGCCGTAGTCCTGGGCGGTGGCGCCGACGAAGACTCCGGCGGGGGCGCCGCGCAGGGTGCGGGGGTCGATGCCCGCACGCTCCAGGGCCTCCCAGGAGGTCTCCAGGAGCAGGCGCTGCTGCGGGTCCATGACCAGGGCCTCGCGCGGCGAGATGCCGAAGAAGCCCGCGTCGAACTCGGCGGCGTCGTGCAGGAAGCCACCGTGCCTGGTGTACGTCTTGCCGTGCTGCTCCGGGTCGGGGTCGTACAGGCCCTCGACGTCCCAGCCGCGGTCCTCGGGGAAGCCGGTGACGGCGTCGCCGCCGTCGGCGACGAGCTGCCACAGCTGCTCGGGGGTGCGGACGCCACCGGGGAAACGGCAAGCCATGGCGACGATCGCGATCGGGTCCTCGTCGCCCGCGGTGGTGGCGGCGACGGGCAGCGGCGCGGCGCCGCTCTCGCCGCGCAGCTCGGTCAGCAGGTGGCGGGCCAGGACCTCGGGGCTGGGGTAGTCGTAGAGGGAGCTGGCGGGCAGGGGCACGCCGGTGGCGCGCCGGAGGGCGGCGCACAGCTCCATCGACATGTGGGAGTCGAAGCCGAGTTCCTTGAAGGGGAGCCCGGGGGTGACGCCGTCGGTGTCGTCGTGGCCGAGGGCGGCGGCGGCGCGGCTGCGGACGAGCTGGACCAGGGCGCGGTGAGCTTCGTCATCGCCGAGGGCGGTGTAGCGGGCGCCGGGACGCTCGTCGGCGGCGGCGCCGGTCTCCGCATCGGGGGTGCCGGCGGTGGCGGGGGCCCGGCCGGTGGGTATGCCGGTCGACTCCTCGACCCAGTACCGCTCGCGCTGGAAGGCGTAGGTGGGCAGGTCGACGCGGGCGGCGCCGAGGGGCGCGTAATACGCGTTCCAGTCCACCGACACGCCGTGGGCGTGGAGTTCGGTGAGGGCCGTGAGGACGGCGGTGTCCTCGGCGAGGCCCTTGCGCTGGGCGGGGACGAGGCGGGCGTCGGGCAGGGTCTCGCGGGCCATGGCAGTCAGCACGGCGCCGGGCCCGATCTCCAGGAAGGTGTCGACGCCCTGGTCGGCGAGGTGACGGACGTCGTCGGCGAAGCGGACGGCGTCGCGCACGTGGCGCACCCAGTGGGCGGCGTCGCGGGTGCCGTCCAGGGCGGGTGGCATGGGGATGCGCTCGGGGGCGTACGAAAGCGAGGCGGCGATCTCGCCGAACTCGGCGAGCATCGGTTCCATCAGCGGCGAGTGGAACGCGTGCGAGACGGTGAGGCGCTTGGTCTTGCGGCCCTGCCCGGCGAGGCGGGCGGCGACGGCGAGAACCTGCTCCTCGTCGCCGGAGACGACGACGGAGCGGGGGCCGTTGACGGCGGCGATGCCGGTGGACTCCCCCAGCAGCGGGCGGACTTCGTCCTCGGACGCCTGGATGGAGACCATGGCGCCGCCGGTGGGCAGGGCGCCCATGAGGCGGCCTCGCGCGCTGACCAGGGTACAGGCGTCGGGGAGAGTGAGGACGCCCGCGACGTGGGCGGCGGCGATCTCGCCGATGGAGTGCCCGGCCACGAAGTCGGGGCGTACGCCGAGGGATTCGACGAGGCGGTACAGGGCGACCTCGAAGGCGAACAGGGCGGGCTGGGTGTGCTCGGTGCGGTGCACGGCGTCGCTGTCGCCTTCGCCCTCACCCTCTCCGAACACGATGTCCTTGAGCGGGAGTTCGACGTGCGCGCATATCTCGTCGAAGGCGGCGGCGAACACGGGGAACGCCTCGTACAGCTCGCGGCCCATGCCGGGGCGCTGGGCGCCCTGGCCGGTGAACAGGAAGGCCGTCCTGCCGCCGGGCACGGCGGCGGTGTCCGTCTCGACGGCGCCGGGCGCGTTGTCGCCGGACGCCAACGCGCTGAGCGCGCGCAGGAGTCCGGCGCGGTCGCGGCCGACGGCGGCGGCGCGGTGGGCGAAGGCGGTACGGGTGGTGGCGAGCGAGAGCCCGAGGTCGGCCGGGCGCAGCTCGGGGCGCGCCTCGACGTGGGCGAGGAGGCGGGCGGCCTGGGCACGCAGGGCCTTGTGGGACCTTCCGGACACCGGCCAGGCGACGGGGAGTGCGGGGGCGGCGGCCTCGGGGCGGGGCTCGGGCCGCGGGGCGGCTTCGAGGACGACGTGGCAGTTGGTGCCGCCCATGCCGAAGGAGGAGACGCCCGCGAGGCGGGGGCCCCGGTCCTCGGGCCAGTCGGCCGGCGCGGTCTGCACGCGCAGGCCGAGGTCGTCGAGGGGGATGGCCGGGTTGGGGGTCTCGTAGTTGAGGCTGGCAGGGATCTGGCCGTGCCGCAGGGCGAGGGCGACCTTCAGCAGGCCGACGATGCCCGCGGCGCCTTCGAGGTGGCCGACGTTGGTCTTGGCGGAGCCGACGGCAAGCGGGGCGCGGCGGCCGGGCGCGGTGCCGAGGACGGCGCCCGCGGCGGCGGCCTCGACGGGGTCGCCGACCTTGGTGCCGGTGCCGTGCAGTTCGAGGTACTGCACGTCGGCCGGGTCGACGCCCGCGTGGCCGTAGGCGGCGCGCAGAACGGCCTGCTGGGCCTCGGGGTTGGGGACGGTGAGGCCGTCGGTGGTGCCGTCGTTGTTGACGGCGCTGCCGCGGATGACGCACAGGACCCGGTCGCCGTCGGCGAGGGCGGCGGCGAGCGGCTTGAGTAGGACGGCGCCGCCGCCCTCTCCGCGTACGTAGCCGTTGGCGCGGGCGTCGAAGGTGAAGCAGCGCCCGTCGGGCGAGAGCCCGCCGAACCTGGCGGCACCCAGGGTGCTCTCGGGCACGATGTTGAGGTTGACACCCCCGGCGATCGCCAGCTCGGACTCGCCCTTGCGCAGCGACTCGCAGGCCAGGTGGACGGCGACGAGCGCGGAGGACTGGGCGGTGTCGACGGTGAGGCTGGGGCCGCGCAGGTCGAGTCCGTACGAGACGCGGTTGGCGATGATCGAGCGGTGCAGGCCGGTGACCGAGTGCTCGGTGACGGCGGCGAGGCCCTGGCGGGCGAGCAGCGTGGCGTAGTCGTCCCAGATGGCGCCGACGAATACGCCGGTGCGGGTGCCGGTCGCTCGCTCGGGCAGGATGCCCGCGTCCTCGAAGGCCTCCCAGGCCAGTTCGAGCATCATGCGCTGCTGCGGGTCCATGGCGCGGGCCTCGCGCGGGGAGATCCCGAAGAAGGCGGCGTCGAAGGTGTCGACGCGGTCGAGGTAGGCGCCGTGGCGGATCACGTCGCGCAGGGCTCCCCCGTCGCCCCAGCGGTCGGCCGGGACCTCGCCGACGGCGCTGCGGCCGTCCTGGAGCAGCTGCCAGAAGGAGGCCGGGTCGGGTGCGCCGGGCAGCCGGCAGGCGAGTCCGACGACGGCGATCGGCTGCTGCTCGGAGGCGGCGGACGGGTCGGACTTGGCGGCGTTGTTCACCATGGCGTACGGGACCCCACTCTTGATGCTGGCCAGGGATGTCGGGGGAGGGATGTCGGGGAGGGCGCGGGCGGGCGCCGGGGCCCGTCACCGCGTCGCGTGCGGGTGAGCGACGACGGGCCCCGCGGGCGGATTGCTGCGGGTTACTGCTCGGGCACCAGGCGGACCGGCAGCTCGAACAGGCCGCGGATCAGGGTGCTGGTGCGCCAGCGCAGCTCGGACGGGTCGGCGGCCAGGCGCATGCCGGGGTAGCGGTCGAGCAGCGCGGTGAAGGCGAGCTGGGTCTCCAGCCGGGCGAGCGGCGCGCCCAGGCAGTAGTGGATGCCGTGGCCGAAGGCGACGTGACCCTTGGTGGGGCGCCGGATGTCCAGCTCCTGGGTGTCGCCCTCGAAGCGGTCGGCGTGCCGGTTGGCGGCGGCCAGCGAGATGAGGACGAAGTCGCCTGCGGGCAGTTCGACGTCGCCGATGGTGACGGGCTCGGTGACGCACCGGAAGGTGGCGTGCTTGAGCGGGCTCTCCAGGCGCAGGAACTCCTCGACGGCACCGGGCAGCAGGCCTCGGTCGTCGATCAGGGCCTGCCACTGGTCGAGGTGGGTCATCAGGTGGAAGGTGCCGTTGGAGACGGTGTTGGCGGTGGTCTCGTGGGCGCCGATGATCAGCAGGAACGCCATGGAGATGAGCTCGTTCTCGGCCAGGCGGTCATCCTCGTCGCGCGCCTCGACGAGCGCGGACAGCACGTCCTCGGCGGGCTCGCGGCGCTTGTGCGCGATGAGCTCGGTGAGGTACGTGTGCATGGTGGAGGAGGCGGCCGCGGCGACCTCTGCGGAGCCGCCGGAGATCAGCTGCTTGGACCACTCCTTGAAGTTCTCCTGGTCCTCCTCGGGCACGCCGAGCAGGGCGCAGATGATACGGAAGGTGAGGGGGAAGGCGAACAGGTCGAGCAGGTCGACGGTCTCGTTCTCCGGCAGGGTGTCGAGCAGTTCGTGGGAGACCTGCTCGATCTGCGGGGCGAGGCGTTCCACGGCGCGGCTGGTGAAGGCCTTGTTGACGAGCTTGCGCAGCCGGGTGTGGTTCGGCGGGTCGTTGTGGAGCATGTGGTTGGCGAGGGTGGAGGAGAAGCCGCCGCGCTTGGTGGAGTCGGGCTGGTTGCGGGCGAACAGTTCCTCGGTCTTGCGCAGGTCGGTGCTCAGCCGGGGGTCGGAGAGGGCGCTCCGCACCTCTTCGTACCCGGTGACGAGCCAGACGGTGAGGCCGCCGCAGACGGGGACGCCCGGCGGGATCTTGACCTGGTGGACCGGGCCCAGCTCGTTGAGCCGGGCGTAGACGGAGTGCGGGTCCTGCATGAAGTGGTCGTCGAGCTCGATGACCTCGTGGCGCGTCGTGGTCTGCGGCATGGCGTGCTCTCTCGTGGTGAGTCGTGGGCGGGGGTGGCGGGGGCGTGGTTCAGGCGGCGGCGCGGCGGGCGCGCACGGTGTCGGCCAGCTCGGTGGGCGTGGGGGCGGCGAAGATCTCGCTGAGGCGCAGCCGGGTGCCGGTGGACTTGCTGACCCGCTGGGCGAGTTGGGCGGCGAGCAGCGAGTGGCCGCCGTTGGTGAAGAAGTTGGTCCCGGCGTCGGCGCCCGGGGCGTCGAGCAGTTCGCGGAAGTACTCGACGATCTCCTGGACGAGCGGGTCGTCGCTGTCGCGGGCGGCGGGGGCCTCCGCGGCGGCGTCGCATTCGGCGGTGTGCCACTGCTGGGCGCGCCGCGCGAGAGCGGGGTAGTCCGTCTTGTCGTTGGCGGTGGTGGGCAGCGCGTCGACGACCTCGAAGTGGTGCGGTACGGCGGCGCCGACCAGGGCGGTGCGGGCGTACTCCCAGAGGGCGTCGGCCAGTTCGGCGGACGCGGTGGCGCGGGGCTGGACGAAGGCGACGAGGACGCCGTCGGCGCTGGTGTCCCCGGCTACGACGACGGCCGCGGTGGCGAGGTCGGGGTGGTCGGCGAGTACGGACTCGACCTCGCCGAGCTCGATGCGGTTGCCGCGCAGCTTGATCTGGCGGTCACTGCGGCCCAGGACCTCGATGCGGCCGTCGGCGCGCCAACGGGCGGTGTCGCCGGTGCGGTAGAAGCGGCCGTACGCGGGGTGGTCGCCGAAGCGCTCGGCGGTCAGCTCGGGGCGGTCGTGGTAGCCCAGGGCGACGCCGGTTCCGGCGATGCACAGCTCCCCTGGGACGCCGACGGGCAGTTCGGCGCCGTCGGGGGCGGCGACGAAGACACGGGTGTTGCGCAGCGGGCGGCCTACCTCGACGGTGGTGTCGTCGGGGGCGATGCGGTCGGCGGTGACCACGGCGGTGGTCGACCAGATGGTGGTCTCGGTGGGGCCGTAGACGTTGCGCAGGGTGCAGCCGGTGGTGAGCAGGCGCCGGGCGAGCTGGACGGGCATGGGCTCGCCGCCGCACAGCACGTGCCGGCCGGCGAGCGCGGGGGCGGCGCCGTCGGCGACCAGGCGCCAGGTGGTGGGGGTGGCCTGGACGATGCGGACGTCGTGGTGGGTCAGGAGCGTGCCGAGGGCGGCGCCGTCCAGGCGGCTCTCGTCGGAGGCGACGACCAGGCGCCCGCCGCGGGTGAGCGGCAGGAACAGCTCCAGGGCGGAGATGTCGAAGGTGAAGGTGGTCAGCCACAGGGTGCCCGTGCCGGGCTCGACGGCCAGTTCGTCGGCGAAGTGGTCGATGAGGTTGGCGAGCGCGCCGTGGCCGACGACGGTGCCCTTGGGGCGTCCGGTGGAGCCGGAGGTGTAGATCAGGTAGGCGGGCTCGAGGGCGGCCCTACGGTACGCGGACGGGTCCGGGGCCTCGTCTGGCGCGGGGTCACCGGTGACCGGGACGACGGGCAGGACGGTGCGGCCGGGCGCCTCGGGCGCGGGCACCGCGGGGTCGGTGAGGACGACGGGCACCGCGGAGTCGGACAGCTGGTACTCCACGCGCCGGCGCGGGTGGTCGGGGTCGAGCGGCACGTAGGCGGCTCCGGCCAGCCACGTGCCGAGGACGGCGGCGGCCAGTTCGGGGCTGCGCGAGGCGTGCAGGGCGACCAGGCCGCCCTCGCCGACGCCGGTGTCGCGCAGCAGGCGCTCGGTGCGGCGGGCGGCGTGCCACAACTGACCGTAGGTGACGCAGCGTTCGCCGTCCTCCACGGCGACGTCGCCGGGCGTGGCGGCGACCCGGGCCGCGATGTGCTCCAGGACGGAGGGGCCCTCAGGGGCGTCGGTGGCGTTGGCGGCGGCGAGCAGCGCGCGGTCGGCGGGTCCGTGCTGGGCCAGGGTGCCGACGGCACGGTCGGGGTCCTCGCCCAGGGTGGTGAGCAGAGCGCCGTAGCGGTCGGCGAGGGCCTCGGCGTGGGAGCGCTCCAGCGTCTGCTCGCCGTAGACCAGGCGCAGCGTGATCCCGTCGGCGTCGGGCAGCAGGAAGAACTCCACCTCGAACTTGCTGCCGCCGTTCTCCACGGTGACGGGGAAAGCGCGGGTGCCGGCCACGGTGAACTCGCTCGGCCCGTTCTGCGGCACGTAGTTGAAGACGTGCCGGAAGAGGGTGTGCCGCCAGGAGGACGAGGAGCGGGGGATTTCGGACAGCAGGTGGTCGACGGGAACGTCGCTGTGCGAGAGGGCGCCGAAGAAGGTGTCGCGGGTGCGCTTGACCAGCTGGCGGAAGCTCTCCTCGGGGCGGTGGGCGAGGCGCAGCGGGAGGACGTTGACGTGGTAGCCGACGGCGCCGCGCTCGGCGGGGCGGCGTACGTCGATGGGCGAGCCGATGACGGTGTCCGGCCCGGCACCGTGCCCGGCGAGCAGCAGGGAGTAGGCGGCGAGCAGCACGACGGCCTCGGGGGCGCGCAGTTCGCGGGTGAGGCGGCGCACGGTGGCCACGGCGTCGGCGGGCAGCGGGAGGGTGACCTGGCCGCCGTCGAGTCGGGGCGCCTCGCCGCGGTCGGGCTTGCCGTAGGCGAGTTCCAGGTCCTGCGGGCGCACCCCGGCGAGCTGGTCGCGCCAGAAGGCGAAGGAGGCGTCGGAGGCGGGGGCCTCCTCGACGACGGGCGCGGGTGCGGTGAGCGCGTCCGGCAGGGGGGTGCCGTCGGCGAACGCGGCGTAGGCTGCGGCGAGTTCGCCGGTGAGGACGATCGCGGAGCTGGTGTCGAAGACCAGGTGGTGCACGGCGAGGCAGAAGACATCGCCGTCGGCGTGGGTGAAGTACCCGGCGCGCAGGACCGGGGTGCCGTCCAGGGCGAAGGGGCGGGCGACGAACCGGGACAGCTCTTCGTCAAGGCGCGCGGCGGGCCCCTCAACGGCGACGGGGACCACCGGGACGCGGAACACGTCGGGCGCGAGGACGGCCTTGCGCATTCCGGTCTCGTCGGCGTGAAAAACGGTGCGGAGAATCGCGTGGCGCTCGACGAGGAAGGTTATCGCCTTTTCCAAGTGGGTTATGGAGAGCGGGTTTTCCACCCGGAACGCGAGGGAGAGGTTGTTGACGCCGGTTCCGGGTACCAGTCTCTCCAGCAGCCAGAGCGCTTCCTCTTTGCGACTGACCGCGGTCGTCGACTCACTCGAAGAACTCGACATGACAGATTCAGCTTCCTCGGATTACTGGGTGGGGGCGTGCTCGGGGCGTTTCCCGGGGATTCCCGGACGACTTCCTGGGTTCCCCGGGGATTTCCGGGGCCGTGCGGGACGCTCAGGCCAGCAGGCCGGCGACGGCGCGCGCCACGGCGGGGGTCCGCAGCAGGTCGACGTGCTCGACGTCGAGGCGGATCTCCTCGGCGACGAGCGAGGCGCGCTCATCCTCGGGCAGCGGGTTGAGGCCGCTGTGCGGGGTGCGCGAGGTGATGACGGTGGCGTGCCGCCAGGCGGGCCGGTGGTCGACGCCGGTGGCGGCGACGAGGTAGGTGAGGAAGGAGGCGTACGTCTCGATGAGCTCTTCGGCGAGGAAGTCGTCCAGGCCCGCGGCCTCGAAGGCGACCGGGACGAGCCGCTGGAACAGGTCGGTGAGCTCGGTGGCCATCTCGCCGAGCGGCCTGCCGCTCTCGGTGATCACGCGCCCGGCTTCCTGGGCCTCGGCGACGCTGTCGGCGGCCAGGCCCGCGGCGAGGCCGCCGGTGACCTTGTGGAAGTGGTAGCGCAGCGTCTGGTCGTTCGGTGTCTCCGGGTCGACCAGGATCAGCTTCGGGGCGCTGCCCTGGAGGCGGGCGACCTCGTCGGCGACCCCGGCGGCGAAGGTGCCCCCGGCGCAGTAGCCGAGCACGGCGCGGACCGTGGGGCGGTGCTCGGCGAGTTCGGCGGACCAGCGCTTGACGTAGTCGGCTCCGGACATTCCCCTTTCGGTGCCGAGCGGCGGCTGGACGCTTTCCCATATCGACGGGACGGGGCCCGCGGCGATTTCTGTCAACTGCGCGGCGAGGTCCGTGAATCGGGCTTCGGCGCGTCCGGTCACGTCGTAGTCGACAGCGAGCACGACGTCGCCCGTTCCCTCGTGAATTACGCGCCAGGACTTGAGCTCCGGCATTTTCGTCCTCCCACGACGAGGCATCGGTGGTCAATGCATTCGCAGCGTAGCCCCGGACTGAATTTCCCTCCCCCCTATTCGAGTTGGCACCCCCCTACCGCCGCGTGTCCGGGACACCGGCCGCTCCCGGCCGCGCTTGGTGATCCTTTTACCTGCGCTTGGCGGGCAGCCGACCGACTCCTGACAAGCTTCTGATGTGGCCCAGGACACACGTGAACCACTCGTACGCCGCTGACCTGGACGGACACCACGGAAGCCGGACACGCCGAGGCGGCGGGCGGGTAAGGGGATGCGATGCGCGCCCGTCCGCGCAGTGGAAAGTAGGGGGCGCCGCCCGGGCGCCCGTGGACCGAGCGCGCCGGGAGCGGTTGTCACCCGGCCGCCGAGCGACTCTCCAAAGGATCTTGAGTTTCCGGTGCGAACAGATGAACGAGATCGGCCAGTTCTGATCGCCGCCCCAGGCCGAGCTTCCGGTAAACCCGCGTGAGGTGCTGTTCCACGGTGCTGGCGGTCACCCGCAGCCGCTCGGCGATGACCCGGTTGGTGACCCCGCCCGCCGCGAGCAGGGCCACGCGCCGCTCGGCCCGGCTGAGCCGGACGGCCAGCGCGGCGACGTCCCGGGCGCCCGGTCCCCCGCTGTCGAGGGCCCGGGCCGCCTCGGACGCGTACTCCTGCCACGGCAGCGGCCCGGGCAGGGCGAGCGGGATCCGCGCGAGCAGGGCGCCGCAGGCGCGGAAGTCGTCGAGCGCGGCGTGGTGGTGGCCCCGGGCCAGGTGGTGGCGGCCACGGGCGTAGAGGTAGTGCGGCGCGGCGGCAGTACGGGGCAGCGCCTCGGGCACCGGGCGGCGCAGCAGTTCCTCGGCGGTCGCGTGCTCGCCCCGTTCGGTGGCGGCGAGCGCGGCCCCGGCCAGCGGCAGCCCGAAGGCCGCGCCCCAGCCCTCGGGCGCCATCGCCTCGAGCGCGGTACGGGCGTGCCGGGCGGCCCGCTCGTGGTCGCCCAGGGCGCAGTCGAGCTGGGCGGCCACTGCGGCGAGGACCGCCCGGGGCGCCACCGGGCCCGGCGCCACGGCCTCGACGAGTTCGGCACAGCGCCGCGCGGCCTGCTCCGGCTGCCCGGCGGCGTACAGCACGGACAGCGCGGTGAGCGCCGGGGTCAGTGGGGGCAGCGGGTCGAGCAGCAGCCCCTGGAGCACCCGCTCGGCGGCGTCGGCGCACCGCTCCCCCGGGCGCGGCCCGAGCAGCTCGTCGACGACCCCGCCCCCTGCCTGCGCGTATTCGCCGAACTCCGGGTAGAAGACGGCGAGCTGGGCGGCCAGGTGACGGGCCCGGGCCGGGTCGTGGGCACCGAGCGCGGACAGCACGGCGGCGAGGGTGTCGACGCGGCCGTGCCAGGCGAGCACACGCAGCGCGGGCTCGGTGGGCCCGGGCTCCAGGAGCCCGTCGGCCAGCGCCTGCTCCAGGTCGGGCAGCCGCCGCAGCACGGCGCCCGGGTCGGCGCGCCACTCCTGGCGCACCAGGGCGACGAGCACCTGGGCGCGTTCACGGCGGCCGGTGCTGTGGGCGTGGGCCAGCCGCAGCCAGGCCACGGCCCGCCGGGGCTCGGCGCCCTCGGCGGCCCGGGTGAGGACGGGTACCGCCCAGGGCTGCACGGGGGCGCCCGGGCCCGGTGCCACGGCGGCCAGTTGGCGGGCCACGTCGGCGGCGGGGGCGCCGTCCTGGTGCAGCAGCCGGGCGGCCTCGGCGTGCAGGGCACCGAGCCCGTCGGGCTCGGTGCCTTCCAGGAGCGCGTCCGCCAGCGCGGACCCCACCTGATGCCCCGTCACAGGGAGTCCGAGTGCCTCGAGTCCGTCGAGGGCCGGGGCCACGGCGTGGACGGGCACCCCGGCGAGCCCGGCGATCCGGTCGGGGGTGGCAGCGGTGCCGAGCGCGGCGGCGGCACGGGCGACGGCCAGCGCGGCGGGGTCGGCGCGGCGCAGCCGGGCGGCGACGGCGGTACGGAAGGCGGGGCCCGGGCGCGGCACGGCGTCGCCGCGCCGCGCGGCGTCCTCGGCGAGGGCTCCGAGCAGCCGGGGGTTGCCCGCGGCGGCGCGGTGCCAGGCGGCCGGGTCGGCGGCGGAGTCGGCGAGCGCAGCGGCAGTCTCCTCCTCGGTAAACGGCCCCAGGTCCAGCAGCGTCAGCCGGGGGTGGTGCACCAGCTCAGCCAGTGGCCCGGTGAGTTCGTGCGAGGGCTGGGTGGCCGCCAGGAGCACCAGAACCGGCTGCGCACCCAGCCGGCCGACCAGATGGAGCAGCGAGCGGGCCGTGTCCTGGTCGACGTACGGGAGGTTGTCGACGCAGACCACGACCGGGGCGACGGCGGCCAGTTCGGCGACGGCCCGCGTCAGTTCGGCCCCGGGCACGAGCGACATCCCGGCACCGGGGAGCCACGCGCCCTGGGCGCAGCCCAGCAACTGTCCCACCACGCTGTACGGGACGTCGCGCTCCGAGGGGGCGGCCAGCGCCGTCAGCACCTGCGCGCCCTGGTACGCCGCGTCCTCGCGGACCGCGCGCAGCAGCGCGCTCTTGCCGGTGCCGGGCGCCCCGCGCACCAGCACGGCGACTCCCTCGCCCTCGCGGCAGGCCGCGAACAGCTCGGCCAGGGCGCGCAGTTCCCTGTGCCGGTGCACCGGGCGCGTGTGCCCCGCGTGCGCGTGTATCGACTGAGTGTGTACCGACTCCATCTCATCCCCCGATGTGATCATCTCGGGGCCAGTGTGCCCAGTGGAGGCGATCACGTCTGCACGGGTCGCCTGAGCTTCACTCGACTCCTGTGCATGCCGACAACCCCTGTCGCCTTATGCGACCTGGGCGTATTCGTGGATGAGGCCGCCAAGGCGGTCCAGCCGGATGAGCGATCGCCTGCGGGCACTGGCGGAAGCAACGACCGGCCCCCAACCACCCCTCGTGCCCCCAGCTCGCACCTTTCACAGTCTCAAAGCTTGAGCTTTAAGGTCCGGCTGTGGTGGACCAAGAGCGAGTGACGTCAGGCGGAGCGGCTGACGTCGTCGAAGTCGGTGGAGGACGACAGCTCGGCCCATGCCAGCATCTCGCGCTCGAAGGCGTCGCGTCCGGCCTTGACGAGCCGAAGCGCGTCGGTGCCGAGCAGCAGGCGCGTCGGCGGCTGGTCGGCCGCCACGATGCGCAGCACCGCGGCCGCGGCCCTGTCCGGGTCGCCCGGCTGGTGCCCGTTGCCGTAGATGCGCCGGGCGCGCAGCGGCTCGAACAGCTCGTCGTAGTCGGCGATCACACGGGGTGCGCGGATCATCGAGCGGCCGGCCCAGTCGGTCCGGAAACTGCCCGGCTCGACGGCGGTGACGTGGATGCCGAAACCGGCGACCTCCTTGCCGAGCGTTTCGAGGATGCCCTCCACCGCGAACTTGCTGCCGTGGTAGAAGCTGAGGCCCGGCATGGTGATCAGCCCGCCCATCGAGGTGACGGCGATGATGTGGCCGCGGCGGCGCTCCCGCATGTGCGGCAGCACGGCCTTGATCACCGCCACGGTTCCGTAGACGTTCACCTCGAACTGACGGCGAAGGTCATCCATCGACGACTCCTCGAAGAGGCCGTCATGGCCGTACCCGGCATTGGCGACGAGTACGTCGACCGGGCCCAGGTCGCGCTCGGTCTCGTCCACGACCGTGTCCACCGCGTCATGGTCGGTCACGTCCAGGATGCGGGCGTGCGCGTCGCCGGTGAGCGCCTCAAAGGCGCGTGCGTCGGCGGGCGTGCGTACCGTGCCCACCACCCGGTGGCCCGCGGCCAACGCCGCACGCGCGAGTGCGCGGCCCAGGCCGGTGCTGACGCCGGTGATCAGGAATGTCTTGGTGTCCGACACAGGAGTTCCCTTCGTGCGATGCGAACAGAGGCCGACCGGGGCGGTGTTGGGCCCCGGTCGGTCCCGACACGTTCCACTTCAGCACCGCAATCGGCTGCTGATCGGCTTCCGGGGGGTCCGCTTCGCCCCGGGGACAGCCGGACCGGGGGACTGCCAGTCCCCCTTTCGCGGGCCGTCCGGGCGAACTTGGGCCCTATCGTGAACGGCATGGACCGCAACACAGCCCTCGGTGAGTTCCTCCGCTCTCGGCGGGCACGGATCACCCCGCGCCAGGCGGGCCTGTCCGACGACGGCGGCTCCCGGCGAGTGCCAGGACTGCGCCGCGAAGAGATCGCGCAACTGGCGGGCGTGAGCGTCGACTACTACGTACGCCTGGAACGCGGACGCCGACTGAACGTCTCCGAGACCGTGCTGGACGCCATCTCCCGCGCGCTACGCCTCGATCCCGTCGAACGCACCCATCTGTTCCAGCTCGCCAAGCCCGCCGCAGGCAGGCCCCGCCGCACGGCGACGCGTCCGCAGCCGGTCCGCCCGGGGCTGCGCGACCTGCTCCGGATCCTCGAGCACACCCCCGCCCTTGTGCTGGGGCGGCGACTGGACGTCCTCGCGTCCAACCAGATGGCACGTGCGCTGCTCACCGACTTCGACGCGCTGCCGCACCGCGAGCGGAACCTGGTGCGGTTCATGTTCTGCGACGAGACCGCCCGCTCGCTGTATACCCACTGGGACACCCACGCCCAGGACATCGTCGCCTCGCTCCGGCGCGACGCCGGACGACATCCCCACGATCCACTGCTGGCCGAACTCGTCGGCGAACTCTCCATCACGGATGAGGACTTCCGCCGCTGGTGGGCCGACCAGAACGTGTATCGGCACACGCACGGCAGCAAACACTTCCACCACCCGATCGTCGGCCCGCTCACCCTCAACTACGAGTCCCTCACCCTGCCCGCCGACCCGGACCAGCGGCTGAGTGTCTACACCGCCGAGGCAGGCTCCGGCTCCGAAGAGGCGCTTCGGCTACTGGCCGCGTGGATACGGCAGCCCGAGAACTCGCACGGGCAGCACGCCGATCATTAGACGCCCGCCGGTCCGCAAGCTGAAGGGGTCAGCCACGGGGCAGGAGGAGGCGGGACAGGGCCGCGGTGGCGAGGAGGAGGGCGGCCACGGTGAGGAGACCGATGTGCATGCCCGGGAGGGAGAATCCTCCGCCGGGGCCGGAGAGCAGGCTGCCGAAGAGGGCGACGGCAAGCGCACCGCCGGTCTGGCGGAACGAGTTGAGCAGCCCCGACGCGGTCCCCGCGCGCTCTCCCGGGACGGCGTCCATCAACAGCGCGGTCAGCGCGGGCACCGCGAGCGCCCCGCCGACGCTCAGCGGCACCAGCAGGACCAGCACCAGCCACACCTGGGTGTGCGCGGTCAGCGGCAGCATGGCGAGCATCGCCCCGATGAAGATCAGCTGGCCGGCGACGATCACCGGCCGCCGCCCGATCCGCTCCGCCAGCCGCGGCGACACCAAGTTGGTCGCCGTCACCACCGCCGACATGGGGACGAACATCAGCCCGGCCTCGATCCCCGACATCCCGCGCAGCTGCTGGTAGTACAGCCCGAGGAGGAAGATCCCGCCGTAGAAGGCCGCGTTGACGGCGAAACCGACCGCCAGGGGGACGCCCACCCGGCGGTCCGTCAGCATGCCCAGCGGGACCATGGGCTGGCTGTGCCGGGCCTCCACCACGCGGAAGACGCACCCGGAGGCGACGGCGAGCGCGGCGGCGGCCAGCACGGGGCCGCTGGTCCAGCCCAGGTGGCCGCCCTCGATCACCGCGAAGGCCAGCCCGGCCAGGGCCAATACGGCGGTGAGCTGGCCGCCGCCGTCCACCGCGGCGGGCCGGCGCACGGAGCGCGGCACCCTAACCAGCAGACCCAGGATCACCGCGCCCACCGGAAGGTTGAGCAGGAAGACCGCCCGCCAGCCGGCCGACTCGGTGAGCAGCCCGCCCAGCACCGGACCCGCGGCCATCGCCACCGAACCCCCGACCGTCCACAGCGCGATGGCGCGGGCACGCGCCCGGGCGTCCTCGTAGGCCTGCCGGATCAGAGCGAGCGAGGCCGGCATCACGACAGCGGCGGCGCCGCCCTGCGCCACACGTGCGCCGACCAGCACGCCGATACCGGGCGCCAGTGCGCAGCCGAGGGAGGCGAGGGTGAACAGGGCCACGCCCCAGGCGTAGGCGCGACGGGCGCCCGCACGGTCGGCGAGGGCGCCGGCGGAGAGCATCAGGGCCGCGAACATCACGGTGTACGCGTCCACGACCCACTGCAGTCCGGTCATCCCGCCACTGAGGGACTTCCCTATCGCGGGCAGGGCGATGTTCACGGCCGAGACGTCGATGGTGATCACCGTGAAGCCGAGCAGCGAAGCGACCAGCGCGGCGCCTGCGGGCCGAGGCACGGTGGGGGCGTCGGCGGGCGGCGCGGCTGGTCGGGACCCGTGCGGCTGTCGTCGCCGGAGCGTGGACGCCGACGACTGCTGACCGTGCCCGTGGGCGGGCGCGGTGGACGCGGACGTGGAAAGGACAGGGGCGGACCGCATGATGAACTCCTCTGAGAACAAAGGGAATTGACTGCTGATCGGAGGACGAGCGGGCGGCCCCGGCCTGCCCGGGCCGCGGTCCTGTGCCTTGCACCCCCTGGGCCCCGGCGGCCGGGCCGCCCGCTGCGGGGACAACTCTCCGCCTTCACGTGGCCGCCCGGCAGACCGGGCTGTTCCCGGGGTGCGGCGTTCCAGGTCCTGACAGGGCCCCCCACCTTCCCGGTCGGCCTGCCACAATGGGCCGAATGGCAGTAGCAGACGCACGGGGCACCGAGCTCGGCAGATATCTGAAGGCCCGCAGGGCGCAGGTCCGCCCGGAGGACGTCGGCCTCCCGGTCGGCGCGGGACTGCGCCGTACTCCCGGACTGCGCAGGGAAGAATTGGCCGCGCTGGCCGGAGTGAGCGTCGACTACTACATCCGTCTGGAGCGCGGCCGGGAGACCAACCCCTCCCCCGCCGTCGTGGACGCCCTCGGCCGCGCCCTGCGACTGCGCGGCGATGCTTACGAACGCCTGCACGAGCTGGTGGAGTTGGCCTCCGGCCGGATCGGTGAACTGCCCGCCTCCTCCGATCACACCGTCCGCGACTCGGTGCTGCGGATGCTGGAGTCGGTGCGTCCCCTCCCCGCCTACGTGGTGAGCCGCTACAACCGCGTACTCGCCGCGAACCTGCCCGGCCGGCGACTGCTGCCCGGACTCTGGGACTGGCCGCAGGACCAGCGCAACCTGACCCGCTACCTCTTCCTCCACCCGGTCGGCCGGACGCTCTACCAGCCGTGGGAGGAGACGGTCGCGCTCTCGGTGGCGCATCTGCGGGCGGTCGCCGGAGCCGATCCCGACGACCCCGAACTGACCGCGCTCGTCGGGGAACTGGTGCTGAAGTCACCGGAGTTCGCCCGACTCTGGGAGCGGTACGACGTCTGCGAACGCGGCGGCGGGCAGAAGTCCTTCCTGCATCCGAAGGTCGGACCGATGACCCTGACTTACGAAGTCATGCAACTGGCCCGGACGGGCGGCCAGCGAATGGTGGTCTACCAGGCAGCCCCCGGCACCCCGGACGAGACGGCCATGCTCCGCCTGGACTCCGCGGACGCCCGACCGGAGTCGGCGCCCTCGGATCAGCCGGGGCCGGCCGCCGAGCCATGCTCATGCCCTGCCAGCGTGCTTTCCCCGGCCCACGCCTCCGCCGGCTGAGCTGTCCGCAGATCCGTGGATCCTCAGCCGGAGGCCGGTGAGTCGGCCGTGGCCGCCTGCTCCGTGCGCGAGAGGGGCGGCCTGCGGCGAAAGATCTCGGCCACCGTTGTGGGCGTTGACATGAGGTCCTCTCAGCGCGCCGGGGCACCCAGCATCCCAGGGCGAGGGCGAAGACCCCCGCCTTGGTGTCGACGCGCTCGCTCGTCTGGGGGCAGGGCGATAAAGAACGTGCGGGTGTTCGAGCCGGTGAGATACGTTCCTGCCTGTTCGAAGGGGGACCCGAAGTGGCGAAGTTGAACCAGATCATCGCCGTCGAGAAGGGTGTCAAGAGCAAGTCGCTCCAGGACATCACCGCGGCGCACCACAAGGTGCAGAAGCCGGCACTGCTGGCCGGTATCTCGCGTACGTACCAGCCCAAGGACGAGGAGGGCGAGCAGCTGCCGCCCGAGTCCACGCGGGTGCAGGTGCAGGCCGAGGACGTACTGCGGGAGATGTCCGCGTCGCTCACCCGGCTCTTCGACGTGACCGCCACCAAGGACTGGGCGAACTGCACGGCCCGCGCGGACGTCACGGTCGACGGCCGGACGATCCTCACCGACGTCCCGGTCAGCTATCTCCTGTTCCTGGAGAAGCAGCTCACCGACCTGCACACGTTCGTCAGGAAGCTTCCCACCCTCGACGCCGCGGAGTCCTGGTCGCACGACCCTTCCACCGACTGGTGGAAGACGGACCCGGTGCGCACGATCCGGACCAAGAAGGTCCCGCGCAACCACGTCAAGGCGGAGGCGACCGACAAGCACCCGGCGCAGGTCGAGGTGTACTACGAGGACGTGCCGATCGGGTACTGGACGACCGTGAAGTTCTCCGGAGCGCTGCCGGCGCGGCGGGTGAACGAGCTGGTGGAGCGGGTCGAGAAGCTCCAGCAGGCGGTGAAGTTCGCCCGCGAGGAGGCCAACGGCGCCGAGGTCACCGACCAGCGGATCGGCGACGCGGTGTTCGGCTACCTGCTCGGCTGACGCCGGCTGCGGGTAGCATCCACGATCGCCCCCGCGTGCGAGCGCGGGGGTGCGCAACAGGCGCGGGCCGGATTGAGGCCTGGTCCGCGCGATGAGCGCAAGCTGACACTGAAGTTCAGCCTGAAGACACGGTGACAGTGAAGGTTCGAGTCCTTCCCCCGGCACACACACCCGTTATCGGGCCGGGGTAGCCCAACATGGCAGAGGCAGCCGCGGTCAATCTCAGACTCTCGCTCCAGTCTCAGCATCGCCGCCGATCGCCGGATCGACCGGGGACGGACGAACGCCGTCGGATGCGAGTTCGACTCTCGCCTGCACCTCTCACCTGGTGCGGTAGTTCAAAGGAAGAACACGACGGCATGATGACTGATCCGTCCTCTTAAACGCCGCCGGCGTGCGCAATTGGGTGGCATCCCCAGGGGCCCGGGAGCTGGATACGACTCCCGGGCCCCGCCACGTTCACCGGCCTCGGCCAGGGCTGTCCGACGGTGCCGGGCTCCGAAGGTATTACGGCGTAATAGCTCCTGGTAACCGGTGAAGCCCTCCCGGCAGCACCGGGGTGCAGGGGTGGGCGGCCGTCTCCCCTGCGACGTCTGGCTATTACGGCGTAATAGGGGTGTCGTCCGACTTCGTTTCGGGTTTCGTGTAGAGGATGTCGCGAGCCTGCTCCGCGGCGCGGGCCATGCTTTCGGCGACGAAGTCGACGAAGCGGGCGATGTTTTCGAGGCGGGTGGCGGCCAGGGTGCCCGGGCCGAGGATGCTGACGCCCTGCCGGGCTGTCTCGGCGAGTTGGGCATTGGACTGGGCGGCGGCGATCATTCCCTGGTAGAAGACGCCGTTGTCGACGAGGTAGCGCTCGCGGCGGCGTTCGTCGCGTTCCCGGCGGATGAGG
The DNA here is from genome assembly GCF_053596375.1 of Streptomyces sp. NPDC001709. Lineage (NCBI taxonomy): Bacteria > Bacillati > Actinomycetota > Actinomycetes > Kitasatosporales > Streptomycetaceae > Streptomyces > Streptomyces sp. NPDC001709. The sequence continues at coordinate 19,945 of NZ_JBSFGB010000053.1, forward strand.
CCTTGCGTTGCGAGGAACGTGACCGCTTTGGAGATGGACGCCGGGCTGACCTGGAGGCGCTGGACGAGTTCGGACGCGGTGAGGCTGCCCGCGTCGGTGGTGTAGAGGCAGGTCAGCACCCGGGACATCATCTTGGGCAGGCCCTGTTGCATGAGGAGGGTGGTGAACATCTCCTCGTACTCGCGTACGGCCTCTGCGTCGCGTCCATGGGGCAGCTCGGGCGCCTGAGTTCCTCGGGGCGCGGCCTGCTTGCGGCGGTGGGCGCGGCGTTCGGTGGCACGGTGGGCCAGGTCGGCGCGGTAGGCGGTGGGGCCGCCATTGCGCATCACCTCACGCGTGATCGTCGAGGTCGGTCGGTCGAGGCGTCGCGCGATCTCCGCGTAGGCGAGGCCGTCGGCCAGTCCCAGCGCGATCTGCTGGCGTTCCGGCTGAGTGAGTCTGCCTCCCGGCATCGCGGTCTCCTTTGTGCTCCCTCGTGGTCCGTGCTGGCTCCAGCATAGCGTTCATCCCAATTCATTGCAACGGAAGGAGTGGGCGATGTTGCGTTAAGCGCATATCCATTGCAACGAAATCTCTGCATCTACCTGCATTGATGGCAGCCATGCGCAACGAAGACGTTGCAAGATCTATGAATGCAACGTAGCGTTTCTGTCATCAGAAACTACGGATGAAGGAACGCACGATGCAGAAGAACCAGAGCGCGACGCAGAAGTTCGACACCCCCGCCCCCATCTCCACCGTTCTCGACATCCCCGCGGGGCGCATCCAGTTCATCGCCGCCGACCGGACCGACACCACGATTGAGATCCTGCCCGCGGACGCGTCCAAGGGCCGCGATGTGAAGGCTGCGGAGCAGATCACGGTCGCTTACGGCGACGGCGTCCTGCGAGTTGAGGCTCCGGTGGCGAAGAACCGGATCCTCGGTGCTTCCGGATCCGTCGAAGTGACCATCCAGCTGCCCGCCGGCTCCCGCGTCGAGGCGAAGGCGGCCAGCGCCGAACTCCGCGGTGTCGGACGCCTCGGTGACGTTTCCTTCGAAGGCGCCCAGGCCGCTGTCAAGCTCGACGAAACCGACGGCGCCCGCCTCACTCTCAGCGCCGGCGACATCTCCGTCGGTCGCCTGGGCGGCCCTGCCGAGATCAGCACCCAGAAGGGTGACCTGCACATCACCGAAGCCGTACGCGGCACCGTCAAGCTGCGTACCCAGCACGGCGACATCGCCATCGGCGCCGCCCGCGGAGTCTCCGCCGCCCTGGACGCCGGCACCTCCTACGGCCGTATCCACAACTCGCTGACCAACAGCGCCGGCACCCCGGACCTGAACATCCACGCGACCACCAGCTACGGCGACATCACCGCCCGCAGCCTGTAAAGGAGCTCCCCTCATGACCAACTCGGCCATCGCGGCGAACGGGCTGCGCAAGTCCTACGGCGACAAGACCGTCCTCGACGGCATCGACCTGACCGTCCCGGCAGGAACGATCTTCTCCCTGCTCGGCCCGAACGGCGCCGGCAAGACCACCGCCGTCAAGATCCTCTCCACTCTCATCTCCCCCGACCCCGCCTCCGGCCAGGTTCTCGTCGGCGGCCACGACATCACCGCCGATCCGCAGGCCGTGCGGGCCATGATCGGCGTCACCGGCCAGTTCTCCGCCGTGGACGGTCTGATCACCGGCGAGGAGAACATGCTCCTCATGGCGGACCTGCACCATCTGTCCAAGGCGGAAGGGCAGCGGGTCACCGCCGAGTTGCTGGAGCGGTTCGACCTGGTCGAGGCCGCGAAGAAGCCCGCGTCCACCTATTCCGGTGGCATGAAGCGCCGGCTCGACATCGCCATGACGCTGGTGGGCAGTCCGCGGATCATCTTCCTCGACGAGCCGACCACCGGCCTCGACCCGCGCTCCCGCCACAGCATGTGGCAGATCATCCGCGAGCTCGTCTCCGACGGCGTCACCGTCTTCCTCACCACGCAGTACCTCGAGGAGGCCGACGAACTCGCCGACCGTATCGCCGTACTCAACGACGGCAAGATCGCCGCCGAGGGCACCGCCGAGGAGCTGAAGCGGCTCATCCCCGGCGGACACGTGAAGCTCCGCTTCGCCGACCCGGTCGCCTATCAGTCCGCCGCGCTCGCGCTGCACGGAGCGACCCACGACGACGACTCGCTGTCTGTGCAGATCCCCAGTGACGGCAGCCAGCGCGAACTGCGCTCCATCCTCGACTGGCTGGACTCGGCCGGCATCGAGGCCAACGAGCTCACCGTGCACACCCCCGATCTCGACGACGTCTTCTTCGCCCTGACCGGCGCCACCATGCCGACTCAGCCCAGCCAGTCCAGCCAGTCCAAGGAGGCTGTCCGATGAGCTCCCTCTCCCTCGCGGTGCGCGACTCGTCCACCATGCTGCGCCGCAACCTCCTGCACGCGCGCCGCTACCCCTCCCTCACCCTGAACCTGCTGCTCACCCCGATCATGCTGCTGCTGCTGTTCGTCTACATCTTCGGCGACACCATGAGCGCAGGCATCGGCGGCACGGGCCGCTCCGCGTACATCGCCTACATCGTCCCCGGCATCCTGCTCATGACCATCGGCTCCACCGTCGTCGGCACCGCGGTATCGGTCTCCACGGACATGAGCGAGGGCATCATCGCCCGCTTCCGCACCATGGCCATCCACCGTGGCTCCGTGCTCTTCGGACACGTCGCCGGCAGCGTGCTGCAAACCATCCTGAGTGTGGTGCTCGTCGGCGCCGTCGGCGTCGCCATGGGCTTCCGTTCCACGGACGCCACCGTCCTGGACTGGCTCGCAGCATTCGGACTGCTCGTACTGGTGGCCCTGGCGTTCACCTGGATCGCGGTCGGAATGGGCATGGGCAGCCCCAACGCCGAGGCCGCCAGCAACAGCGCCATGCCACTGATCCTGCTGCCCCTCATCTCCAGCGCCTTCGTCCCGCTCCACGCGATGCCCGGCTGGTTCCGGCCCATCGCCCAGTACCAGCCCTTCACCCCGGCCATCGAGACCCTGCGCGGGCTCCTCCTCGGCACCGAAATCGGCAACAACTGGTGGATCGCCATCGCCTGGTGCCTCGCTCTCACCGCACTCGGCTACCGCTGGTCGAAGGCACAGTTCGACCGCGACCCCAAATAGGCGCCATGAACACGCGGGCCACCACCCGCAGCTCTCCCCCGGTGCCCGGACAGCAGCGCAGACACAACCAAAAGAGCGCCCCACCTCGCGAAGGCCCGTAGCTGCCATCACCCCTCGATGGCAGCTACGGGCCTTCGCTCAGTCGTACCCGGGGGCGAGGCTCTGGCCATCGAGGCGACAGCTATTACGTCGTAATAGCCGGTCCAGCAGGACGGAGCTGGGTAGCCGGGTCCGCTGTCAGCTTGCCGACGCCATGGCCGTGCTGCGTCCTTGGGAGCGGTCCGTCTTGGCGCCTGGGTTCTTCGGCACGATGGTGCGTGGGTCGACGGCTTCTCCGGGGGCGCCGACGGCGTAGGGGCCGTTGGGCTGGCTGTCGCGGTCGTGCGGGAGGAGGAAGAAGACGCGCCGGCGGTACAGGCCGCTGTCGGGATCGGGTTCGGCCTGGTCGTCCAGGACGGCGTAGCCCACCATGCGGCCGTCGCGTGCGTAGCGGGGCTTGTTGCCGCGGCGGGGGGTCTTGTCGACGGCCTGACGGACGTAGTCGAGTTGTTCGGGGTCCTCCAGCCACACCACGTTCTGCTCGTGGGTGATCTCGCTTGCGTCCAACAGCGAGCTCATGACTGCAGCCCCTCCTTCGTTGGCCGGCCCGCGCGGTGAGGGATGGCCAGGTGTGCGTGTGTGGTGCGGTGCCCGCCACGCCGGGTGGCGGGCGAGCGGTGTGCGGGGGCCGCGAGGTGCGAGGCCGGGCCTTCATGGTAGTTCGGCCGGCGTCGGGTGCGCAGGGGCGCCCGGGCGGGCTTGCGGGGCGTGTGGTGGGTCATGCGTCGCTCACCAGGGCGAGGCCGGGGTAGTACTTGCGGCCGTTGGATTTAATCATTTCGGAAGGCGATGTCAGGCCGAGGTCCTGGCGGACGCGGGTGGCGAAGGCGCGGGCGGTGGCGGGACGGATGCCTTCGCCCAGGTCGCACCAGGCGCTGTATTCCGTGTAGAGCAGGCCTTGTTCGACGCGGAGTTCGGCGCCGGCGTCCGTGTCGCGGGTGCAGCATTCGGCGAGGAAGCGGCCGATGTGGTCCTCGGTGGTCGCATAGGCGCTGGTGGCCAGGCGGACCCGGTCGGGGCCTTCGAGAGGGTCGCGGGTGGCCAGGTAGCGGCGGGCGCCTTCGATGAGCCACTGCAGGATGCCGGGGCCTTCGTCGCGGACGAGTTCGAAGGCGAGGTTGTCGATACGGCGCTCGGCGCTGACGGTGCGGGTGAAGGGAATGAGGCGGATCCGGCGCCAGAAGGCGTAGCCGCCGGTGGAGACCTCGGGGCGGTGGTTGCCCAGCAGCCACAGGTGGTGTGTGGGCATGAAGGAGAAGTAGTCCTGGCGCATGCGGCGGGCCTTGATCTTGTCGCCGCCGGTGAGCAGCCGTACGCGTGCCTCGTCGAACTTGTCGTGTGGTTTGAGTTCGCTGCACACCACGAGGCGACGGCCGTGGAGTTCGGTGAGTTCGGTGGAGTGCTCGCTGTAAGAGCCTCGGTCCATGAGGAAGCCTGGCGGCGCGGCGTCCGCGTAGTCCCCCAGGATCTGGATCATGGTGTCGAGCAGGACGCTCTTGCCGTTCTTGCCTTCGCCGTGGAGGAACGGCAGTACCTGGGCGCCGACATCGCCGGTGATGGAGTAGCCGAGCAGCAGGTGGAGGAAGCCGATCATTTCGCGGCCTTCGGCGTCGTCGCCGAAGGTGTCGGCCAGGAAGCGGTTCCAGCGCGGAGTGTCCATCGGCTGGGGCTCGACGGTGGTGGCCCTGGAGTGGAAGTCCTGGGTGGGGTCGGCCTTGCGGAGCTGGCCGGTCTTCAGGTCCACGACGCCTGCCGGAGTGCACAGGGCATAGGGGTCGCCGTCCAGGACATCAGGGTCGACCGAGAGGTCCGGAGAGGCTTTGGCCTGGGTGAGCAGGGCCTGCATGCCGGTGGTCGAGAGGGTCTTGCGTTTGTGGGTGGTCAGTTCTCGGTTGCTGTAGAGGCCGTCCGGGTCGGTGACGGCCAGGTTCTCGGCCATCTCCCCCGCCGCCCACAGTGCGGCCTTCTCTCCCCCGGTGCGCTTCCAGCGGTAGCCGTCCCACGTGAACCACCCGAGGCCTTCCGCGTGTCGGAACTGCTCCCGGTACAGGCGGATGAACAGCCGGGCATTGCCGCGGTCGGAGAGGTGCGGCGGCAACAGGCCCGCCGGGCGCGCTGCCCGGACCGACGGAGCGGCCTGGGCCTGGGCAGGGACGAGCCTGGGAATCTGCTCGGCCGCCTCGAGATCGAGCATCTGCTGAGCTGCGGCCTGTGCATCGAAATGCGGCATGTCGGCGCTGCTCATGAACGTCCTTCGAGGTGGAAGGGGCGGGCGGCCCCTGCTGCAAGTCCGCTGTCGATGATCTTCTCGTTACGCATCTGCTGGGTCGGGCGGGCGGCCTGGGCGGCCTCGAGCAGTTGGTCGCGGACGGCCGCTTCGTCCAGGTGTCCGGCTGCGCTGAGGCCTCCAGCCGTGAAGGCGGCCCGGTTCAGCTTCTCGGTGAATCCGGTGCCCTCAGGAGCCGCCGAGCACGCCGCGACGGCCTCCAGGAGCGGGTCGAGGACTCGCTGGGCGGCTTTGGGTGCGCGTCGGCTTCGGGTTCTGGGTGCGTGGGGCAGCGAGGGCTTGGGGGCAGGGGGTTCGATGACGTGGCCGGTACGGACGAGTTCCTCTTCCAGCCAGGCCGGCAGCGGCGCCGGCAACCGGGTGTCGCCCAGTGCGTGGTAGTCGCCGTCGGCGGTGCGGGTGCTTGGAGCGACGATGTAACCGCCGTCAGCCCGTACGTCGACCTGCCAGGCCAGCGCGGTCTTGGGGCTGGAGCCGGTGGAGCAGCGCAGACGCCGTTCTGGGCGGGGATTGGTGTACCAGAGGTGCAGGCCGCCGGACGGGGTTCGTACACGCAGTGTGCTGTCGTCCAGGGACGGGTCGGGCTGTTTGCGGTACGCGGCGAGCAGCGCCAGGGTGTCGAAACCCGATGCGAGTCCGGTGAGGTTCACCGAGTCCGGGATCGGGATGCCGGGCAGGAGCCGGGAGCGGTCCGGGACCGGCGCGGAGTGTGCGTCGACGTCGATGACGACCAGGTTGGCAGGCCCGCAGGCGATGCCTACGCCGGAGCTTGGCTGTGCCGTCCACCAGGAGTCGATGCGGTCGGTGTCGGTGGTGGCGGCGTGGAAGCCGTGACATGGCCTGCCCGCGGGCAGGCAGGGGCACGTCTTCGGGTCGTGGCCTCGGTCCCTGCATTCCGCACAGTTCCCGGCCGGTGTCTTGCGGCCCGGGGCCAGCGGGTGGACGGGCCAGCCCTGGGCGGCGCACCAGCGGGCCACGGCGTGAGGTCGCACGGGCCTGCCAGGGGCGGGCGGGCGGGTCTCGCCAGGGCGCGGCACTGGATCGTCCTTGTCGGGTCTCGTTCTTTCTCCTTCAGTCCCTGCGGAGAAAGGCCAGGTCGTCCGGGGGATGACGCAGGCTCAGGGACCGAAGGGACTGTACTTCGAAGGAGAGTGTAGGCCGTCACGCGGCGCTGGTGAGGCAGCTTCGTCGGCGCGCCGCTCATTCGCGCATTGAGTCCCTTGGGTCCCTTGGGACCCTTCTGATCCTTGACAGGGGCCGGCGCCGGGGCAGGAGCGGGTTCCGGCGTGGCTCAGGGTCTGGGCTGCAGGGACCGAGGGACCATCGAGAGGGGGCCGAGGGTCCGGCCGACTTTCAGTCCCTGGAGAGAAGTAGCAGGTCAGAGGCCATTTCGCCGCGATGAGAGGGACCGAAGGGACCGAAGTCTCTAATTATGAGCTGAGCTTGCATATCTCTCGTATGCGCGCACGCGCGTGTGAAGTCATACGTAGGTGGGCTCATATATAGGGAGGTTCAGTCCCTTCAGTCCCTGTGCTGGGCTTGGAGACCCTTCTGACCTGCAGAAACACCGGCCGGAAGGGTCAGCTGAGTTCAGTCCCTCGGTCGGTCACTCGATCCCTGGGTCCCTGGTCCCTGGGTCCCTGGTCCCTCGGTCCCTGGCCACTGCAGGAGCGCGGGCGTCCCTGTGACGGTGAGTTTGGACGGGGCCCGGCCAGCCCCAGGTACAGGCGGGTAGCGGGAGGTTGGCTATTACGGCGTAATAGGCCGGGGGCTGCCGTGTCCTCCCCCGGTCGGCTATTACGGTGTAATAGGTCTGGATGCGCACCACCTGGCCCTGATGTCCCATCAAGATCCTGTAACTAACGTGTCGGTGCTTCCAAAGATCTTGGACGTTAGTAAGGTGTCATCCATGAGTTCGCCAGCCACCTCCAGCGACCGCGAGAAGGTCGTCTCCAAACTGCCGGGATGGCTCCGGCAGAACCTCAAAGTCAGAGCCGCACAGCGCGGCATCGAGATCCAGGCAGCCGTCGAAGAGGGCATCCGGGAGTGGTGCGGCCTTGCCTCCACACCCGCGACGATCGACACCTCGGGCGCCGACTCCTTCTCCACCTTCCTGCCTCCCGGTCAGTGGGATGAGTTCCGCCAAGTCGCCACCGACCGCCGTGTCTCCCTGATTCAGGGTCTGGCCCAGTCGGTACAGCTGTGGCTCGACTCGAACCCGGCACCGGGCGTCGCACGGCCCGAGATCACCCGTCGTATCGTCGTCTGCAACCAGAAGGGCGGCGTAGGCAAGACAGCGATCGCCGCCGGTGTCGGTGAGGCGCTCGCCGAAGACGCCGACAGGCTGTATGCCGTCCGTGTGGCGAAGGCGCTCGCCGAGGCTCTCCGCGCAAGCGACGCGGAGTCCGACGGCGAGCAGGCCGCCGACGATCCGCTGGACATCGAGAACCTGCCCGGTCTCGGACTCCGCGTCCTGCTCGTCGACTTCGACCCGCAGTGCCACCTCACGAACCAGCTCGGGGCCGTACCTCTGCCGATGAACGGGGACAGCCTCACCAACCACATGGCAGGCGACCCCAAGGGCGACCTCCGCGATCTCATCGTCTCCATCGACGACGACACCTTCGGCGGCCGGCTCCACCTTCTGCCTGCCTGCAACGACGCCTTCCTCCTCGACGTCCGGCTGTCCGCCGTACGAGCCAGGGAAGCAGCACTGGAACGCGCCCTTGCTCCGCTCGAAGCCGACTACGACGTGATCCTCGTCGACTGCCCTCCAAGCCTCGGCCTCAGCATGGACGCCGCCGCGTACTACGGCCGTCGCCGTGACGGCGAGACGCTCGGTCAGTCCGGAGCCCTGATCGTCGTACAGGCCGAGGACAGTTCCGCCGATGCCTACGAACTGCTCACCACGCAGATCGACGACCTGCGCAACGACCTCCAGGTCGACATCGACTACCTCGGCATCGTCGTCAACCTCTATGACTCGCGCCGTGGGTTCATCGCCACGTCCTCGCTGCAGGGATGGGTCGACATAAAGGATCCACGGGTTGTCGGGCTCATCGGTGACCTCAAAGAACAGAAAGAAGCGGTCCGGATGAAGCGTCCGCTGCTGTCCTACGCGCCCAAATCACAGCAGGCGATCGGGATGCGTGCACTGGCTCGGGAGATCGCATGAGCAAGGCCGACCAGCTCGGAGCCGGCCGTTTCGGTGGGGGAGTACGGCCGGTGAGCGCGCGCCGCCAGGCCGTGGCCGCCGCCACCGGGGTGCCCACTGACGGCGTCGCCCCGCCCAGCGAGTTGCCTCCGCACCGCATCAGCCTCAACCCCGACAACCCTCGCTCCAGCCTCGGTGACCTCTCCGACCTGGCGGGCAGTCTGAAGACGCACGGACAGAAGCAGGCGATCACGGTCATGAACCGCGATGCCTACGTCAGGGCCAACCCGGAGCGCGAAGCGGACCTCGACCCCGACACCACCTACGTCGTCATCGACGGCAGCAGCCGACTCGCCGCCGCGCGCGAAGCGCAACTCCCGACCATCAAGGTCCTGGTCAGCGACGATCAAGGCGTCAACTCCGAAGAGCTCCTCGAATCCGCTCTGGTCGCCAACATCCACCGGCAAGACCTTCCGGAGCTGGACGAGGCCCGAGCGCTCCAGCGTTTGCTGGCCATCCACGGCAGCCAGACCGCGCTGGCCAAGCGGCTCCACCGTTCCCAGGGCTGGGTGTCGCAACGGCTCGCACTTCTCAACCTCACTCCCGAACTCCAGGACCGTGTCGGAGAAGAGCCCATCGATTTGCTGCGCGCCGTGGCCAACAAGCCGGCCGCACAGCAAGAGACGGCGCTCAAGGAACTCAAGGACGAGCGGGCCCGGAAGGAGGAGGAGAAGCGCGGCCGGAAGGCGGCCCCGGAGCGTCCGGCGCCGGTAGCCACCGCGCATCAGACGAGCGAGCCTGAGAGCTATTACGGCGTAATAGAGGAAGGCAAGCCGGATGCGTCGCCGTCGAGCGCGTCGTCGGCGCCGGCCGGTGGTGAGCGTGCTGTCCAGCAGCCGGTGCCGGAGCCACGGACCGAGCCGCCCGCGGCCGCGTCGTCCGCGGGCTCGGGCCAGGACGCCGAGACCGGATCCCACCCGCGCAGGGTTCCCTATAACGAGCCCGGCATCCTGGCCATGCTCTTGGACAGGAACATCGAGAGCGACGACACGTTCTTCGATCTGCTGCGGTTCCTCAGCAAGAAGGGTCTGGAGCGGGACCCGGCCCGGCTTGCGGGCCTCGCGCAGTCCCTCACCGAGCAGGCCGCGGCGCAGGGCGACTGACGTCGTGGATCCCGGGAAAGGGCCGACTCCGTCTCGGAGTCGGCCCTTTCGGCGTTCCTTCACCATCCACGAGGTCCGAGCCGAAGGCTGCCGTACCGCTATTACGCCGTAATAGCTTCCTGATCCTTCTCTGTGGCAACGGCGGAGGGGGAGAGGAGCGTTTAGACGTGGATCACGTTGGTGGCCGGGGGAGTGGCGGGATGTGCGTGCAGGTGGACGGACCCTGCACAGGCCGCCTTCCTCGATGACAGGATGTTCGTCGGGGAGCCGATTCGCGAGGTCACGGGGGATATGAGTGGCAGGCATAGAGCTTGAGGCGCTGGACGACATGCCGTGGGAGCGGCTGGAGTCGGCGCTCGGGCAGCACCCGCCCAAGGAGATGCGGCGAGCGCTGCGTCGTCTGGCACTCAAGGGTGGGGCGGCGACGGAGGAAGACTGCTACCCCCTGTTCGACTGCTTCGCGCTGGGCACCGGACGCGTGGCTTCCGTCGCAACCGCCGCGCTGCCGTTCGTCGTTTCACTCGCCGGCGATCCGGACATGGGCGCCCGGGTCACGCTCGTCCAGCTACTGGCGAGCTTGTCCAAGGCGGCAGCCGAAGCCGACCCGGGGCTGGTGGACGCGGGGTGGCACGAGGCGTGGCGGCTCCAGCGTCCCCGGATCAGGGCGCTGCTCGCGGACTCCCTGCCCGAGGTGCGGAGGGAAGCCCTCCCCCTCGGAGAGGATGTCGGCGCTCTGCTGGAGCGGTGGCACGCCGAGACGGACCCGACGGTGCGGCTGCCCGTCCTGCTCGCGCTGGGCACCGCCGCAGCCGGCTCCACCCAAGCCGGGCTGGTGGGCCGGGTGCGGGCGGTGGTGGCCGAGGCGCTGCGGACGGACGGTCCCGTCATGCGGGTGGCGGCCGTGCACGCCTGGGCCGCGTTCGATCCCCAGGCATCGGTCCGTGAGCTGGATCTGCTGGTGGAGGTCCTGTCCGACCCAGCCGTGCGTCCGCAGTTCGAGGCGATCTGGTACGTGCCGGACGTCGACAGTGCTTTCACCCGTGAGGATGTCATCTCCTGTACGGCCGACCTGTTCCAAGGCGCTCCGCGGACGGCACTCGCCTTCGTCGTCCGGCTCATCGGCGCGGCGCGCCGGAACGGGGACACCCTGCTGTGCCGCGCCGCGCTGGACGAGGGGTGGCGGCTGCTGGTGGTCCGGCCGTCCGCGGCATCCGCGCTGTTGCCGCTCGCGGGTGCGCTGCTCGCCGAGCCGGACGACGCCGTACGGTACCGGGCGGCCCACCTGCTGGCCGTGCTTGGTTCGCAGGCGACTCCGTACGCCGATGAGTTGGCCGCGCTCCTCGACGACCCGGGCGAGGACGAGTTTCTTGAGGGCACCGTCGGCGACCACGCTCGCTGGGCGCTGACCCGCATCGGCGACGAGCGCGCCCTGCCAGGGCTGGTCGAGCGGCTGTACGCGCCGTACCGGGGCCAGTATTCACGCGGGTACGTCTCGGGCGACCCGCACCTGCCGGAGGTCAAGGACGTCCTGACCCCGCTGCGGGCGCATGCGGAGGCCCTGCTGCCCGCAGTACGGAAACTGCTCCGGGACGACGGCGTGGGCGGCTCGCTGACCTGCTGCTTCCTGGAAATCCTCACAGCGTGGGGGCCGACCGCGTCGCCCGCGCTGCCGGAAGTGGTGGCCCTGCTGGATGACACCCGGTACTCGCTGCGCGCAGTCGATGCGCTGGTGGCGATGGGACCGGCTGCGGAGTCAGCCGAGCCCGCCGTGCGCCGCTGCACGGTCCTCGACTTTCCCGGCAATCATCACAAGGTGGCGTGGGCGGCCTGGCGCCTGGGCGGCGACCGCGACGCGGCGCTGCGGCTCATCGGTGAGGCGGTGCTGACCGAGGAGGGGCCGCGTTACGGTCCGGTCGGCCTCCTCGGCGATTTCGGACCGGCGGCCGCGAGCCTCGCCGACCGGGTGCGGCATGTCATGGAGCACGGTGACAGCTGGCTGCGGCTGCGGGCGGCGGTCGCGCTGTGGTCGATCACTGGTGAGCCGGAGCCGAGTGGATCCGTCGTGGAGGAGTACCTCCTTCCCGTCGCCGATGGCGGCGACGCCTACGGCTACTTCTTCGAGGCGCTGCGCGCCCTCGCCAGGATCGGCACGGTCTCTCCGGCGGCGCGGGCAACCTTGCGTACGGTGCATGGATCCGACCGGCGGCTGTCGACGTACCGGGACTACCGGGCTTTCCTGCAGGACGAAGAGATCCGGTCCGCGATCGACGACGTGCTCGCCCTGCCGTGACGACCGGCCGGCGGGCGGTGCCAGCAGCGGTCCCACTGATGACGACAAGCCTGCCTATGTGACAACTATCGTGCGGGCGTTGTCAGAGCTCGAAGTCGATGCGCTCCACGTCCGTGAATGCGACGCCGAGGCCTTGGGCGCGGGTGTTGTCGGCGCGGAAGTACATCTCTGCCAGGCCCTCGGCCGCGATGTCCTGGAGGCGGCGCTCGGTGGCGCCTTCGTCGCGGGCGGTGAAGAGGCGGTCGGCCCAGCGGGGAGGGAGGGCCTGGGTGATGTCGCGGATGCGGGCGTCGTCGGTGGTGCCCGGGGCTGCGGTGAAGCCGAAGCGGGCGCGGGTGGCGAAGACCAGGCCGTCGGTGGTGACGGCCTTCTGGCGTGCTCTGGCCCGGAGCCTGGGCTGCCAGCGGTGGCGTACTTCGCGTTCCAGGCGGGCGGCGAGGTCTCGGCGGGGATGCTTCAACTGGCCGACCACGTACCGCTCCACGGTGCGCTGGGACACGCCGAGCAGCTCCGCGACCTGTCTGGTGCCCTTGAGCTGCTTGACGAGGTATTTCATCTGCGCCTGGGCACTCTTGGGAATCGGGCGGGTGAACGCGCCTTCCAGTGCGCGGTCCAGGCCGTCTGCGATCGAGTCGACCATGGTTTACTCCCCGTCGCCTGCGGTGGCGTCGTCCTTGATGAGGTTGGCGATGTTGAAGACGCCGCCGTGCTCCTCGAACTGCTGCTCAGCCCACAGCACGGTCCGGCTGCCCTGGTGCTTGACCATTCCCGGCGAGATGCCGAGGCGGAAGGTGCCCGGTGCAGGCTTGCCGTCGGCCGTGTGCGGCAGGAAGTCGAGCGGGCTCGGGCCGGTCGCGGGATACACGACGGCGTCGGTGCCGATGGCGACCGGGTAGACGCCGGCCGCGGCGGCGGTCTTCAGCAGTTTGCGGTGCATGCCGATCCGGACGGTGGCCAGTACGGCGGCCCGGATGTCGGGACGCCATGTCTCGCGCGCGAGCGCCGGCCATGGCTCGTAGTACGGCACCTGACCTCGGTTGCGCTGGCGCAGCTTGCCGATGCCGCCCTTGGCCGTCGCCTTGATGGCGCCCACGAGCAGTGCCATCGTCGGGTCGACGCTCTTGGAGCGTGCCATGGCGTCCAGGAAATCCTGGCCGGTCATGGCGGTGGTGACTCCGAGGTCGGCCATGGTCGCCACGTAGGCGTCCCGCAGGCGCCTGTACCAAGGGTCGAGGTAGCGGCCGGTCCTGGTGCGTACGTACGCCTCGATCGGCGCGACCTGGAAGCCGAGTTCCTGCGCGTACGCCACTGTCGGAGTCGCATACCAGGCCGGGCCCTCGGGGCGGTCGCCCTTCGGTGTGAAGGGGCTCGGGAGCCGGTCGCCGTCGACCGTGCGGCCGTTGATCTCCACTCGGGAGAGGTCGACGTGGGAGAGGTCGACCAGCCAGGAGCCGGGCAGGGACGGGTCGAACTTCGGGTTGCCGGTGAGGTGGGTCGGGCCGTTCAGGCCGACTGTGAGGCCGTTGGCGGCCGCCGCGAACGCCATGTTGACGTCGATCGCGACCAGGTACGGCCGCATGCACTCCTCGTCGGTCAGCTCACGGCACCAGTCGTACGGCTCCTCCATGAGCATCTCGGCGGGAGTGCGCAGGTGGTGCCGGGCGTACTTGCCTTTGAGGACGGGGTGCTCGTCCGGCACCTCGCACTCCACGACGTCGTACACCGCTGTCAGCGCGTCCGCGTTGAAGGCCTGCCGGAACTCTCCGGTGGTCTCGTCCTTCTCCGCGCGGGTCGGCGGCCGCAGTGCGGTCATCAGCTCCAGTCCGGTGACCGCCGTGGTGCCTCGTGGTGTCATCACCCGGTCCGCGTACGTGCCCAGGTATCGCGCCAGGTCCGCCGGGTGCATGCCCGGCAGCCGTGGGTCGTCCTTCTTGTCCCATTCCCGTGCATCCAGCGCGTGCCAGGCCGGGATGCACAGCTGCACGCAGTTGCGTTTCGCTCCATCGGCCGGGCGGTAAATGCGCGCCCAGGGGCCGAAGCCGCGCTGGGTCAACTTCCAGTCGGCGCGCGCGAGTTGCTTGACGACCTTGTGGCCGTCCGTGAGCCGTCCGGCGCGCTGCTCCTGCTCGGAGAGGGCGGCGGGCAGGCCGTAGCGCTCCAGTGCGGCCGGTGCGAGGACGAGGAGCGGGTCGGCGTCGCGGCCGTTGCGGTGCAGCCGGGCGCGGCCGAGCCTGGCTTCGGCCAGGGTCCATTCCACCAGGGCGGGGAGGGTCTTGGCGGGCACGTCGAGGATCAGGCCGCCGACGCAGTACGCCAGGACCTGGCCGTCGGTGTCGAGGTCGATGACGGCCAGTGGGCCGTTGGCGAAGCGTGGGTCGGCGGTTGTTGTGGACGTGGCCGGCTTCGTCTCGGGCTTCTTCGGCGTCCTCTTCGGCGTCTTCTCCGGGTTCTTCGTGTCCGGGTGGCGCGAGGAGGCGCTGGTGGCGGTGGCCGGATGGGGCAGGGCCGCCGGGGCTTGTGGCGTCCGGGCTTGTGCGGGCTCCGGTGTGGCGGGAGCGGTGGCGGGATGTGGCGGGTCCGGTTCCGTGGGCTCCGTGGGCTGGTCCGGGAAACGTTCGGCGAGCTTGTCCAGGAGGCGGGAGTAGGCGGCGCGCTGCGGAGGGCGCGGCTCGGTCTTGCCGAGTTCCCAGTTGGCGACGGTCTCGCGGCGGGTTCCCAGAGTGGCTGCGATCTGCGTCTGGGTCAGGCCGGCGGCCTCGCGCAGACGCCTGCGCTCGGCGGGTGACGGCAAGTCGTCCTGAGAGAGCTGTTCCAGCAGCGCGTCGACGGCTCCGAACAGTTCGTCCTGAGTGGGCACAGCGCTCACCTCCGCGCCCATCCTAGCCGAAACGCTCACCACATTTCATGTCAATCGCTTGCTGAAACGCTCATATGGCACTCATTGCGGCACTCAGAGGACGCTCATGGCCGACACGTCGATCGTGCTCGTCCCGACCAGAGCGGTGGCCGGTCGCCAGCTCGTCGTCAGTGTGCCGGGCGGCAGACCGCAGTCGGCCGCCAGGTCCGCGGCGCGGCCGAAAAACGCGTCGCCGGAGGGATCACCGAGGACGTCCAGAGCGTGGGCATAGTCGAACATGACCCGGGCCAGTTCGACACGGTCCTTGCAGCGGCGCGTCTCGCCGACGGCGCGAGCGAGGGTCACCAGGCGCAGGGCCGGGTCCTCGGTGGTGGCGAGCAGGCGCAGCGCGACGGCGCGGTGGCGAGGGCCGATGGCGGGGACCGCGAGTTCCTCGGCGAGCAGTGCGCGGGCCTGGGCGATGCGGCCGCAGTGCAGCAGGGTCTCGGCGATGTCGCAGCGCCAGGGCAGGTGCGGGAGCCTGCTGGGGGCGTGGCGGCGGGCCAGGCGGGCGGTGGCCAGGAAGGTGTCCAGAGCGTCCTGGTGGCGGTGCAGGGCCAGCTGGAGCCTGCCACGGGCCCGTAGCCAGGGCACGCCGGACCAGCCCGGGTCGGTCTCGGGCCGGCCGAGGTGGGCGGCGGCCTCGTCGTACCGGCCCTGGGTCATGAGGACTTCCGCCTGTACGGCGGTGGACCACAGGTGCAGCGAGGTGTGCCGCCGTCCGATGGCGTTCTGGGCCTCGGCGGCTTCGTGTCCGGCGGTGGCGAGGTCGCCGAGTTGGAGGAGGGCCTCGGCGCGCAGGATGCGGAACGCGGCGGCCCAGGAGGCCGTTGCGGCCCGCTGGTGGAGCTTCGCGCACCAGGCGACTGTCCGATGAGGAGCGCCGTTGTGCAGCAGGACGCGGGCGGCGTGCAGCAGGGCCGGATGGGTGCCCGGTGCCGGGGTGGTGGAGTGCAGGAGTCGTTCGGCAGTGCGGGCGTCGCCGGGCCGGATGGCCGGGTGCCCGGTATGCCAGTGCGGCGGCACGGTGCGGTCCCGGTGCGGCGGCCGGGCGGGGCGGGAGGTACTGCGTCCCAGACTGTCGGACCGCTGTGGCGTAACGGTGCGTCGGGTCGTTGAGGTGTACTCCATCGGGTCAGTGAAGCCGAGAGCCCAGGTGCGGGCCAGGTGCCTCAGGCCGCCCTCGAGCGGGCTTCAGGCGGGATCGGCTCGCGGTAGAGCGGTGATCCAGAGGGCAGCGACTGAAGAACAGCTACCGAGACTGAAGAACAGCTACCGAGCGATGGTTGGTCGCTGTTGAGTCGCTTGAGGAAAAGGCCAGTTCAGAGGCGGTGTGGAGGCGGTGACAGCGACTGAAGCGACTCAAGGTCCGGATATACGAAGACATTCGCGCGTGTGTGCGTGTGTGTGCGCCTGCGCGTGTGGGCGTCATATATAGAGGGCTTGAGTCGCTTCAGTCGCTGTTGGTTTGCTGGCGAGGCTGTGACCTGCGGGTTTGTGGAGCGACTGAAACAGCGACTGAACTGTGCTCGGTCGCTGCGGGTTTGCTTCGGTCGCTGGCGGGCTTGGCGGGGCGGTGCGTGTGAACCTCCTGCACAGGTCTCACTTCCATTTCACATCTGGTTCGCTAGTCTGTGTCTGTTGTTGAGTCGCTTCGGTCGCTAACGGGGGAATGCATGGCCGATGAGCTGCGCGTTTTAAGCAGCGACTCACCCAGGCCCGTTCCTGCCGAGGCAGACGTCCCACATTCCCTGGCCGTCGCCCGGTGGTGTGCCGGCCGTGGGTGGCCGGTTCACCCGCTGGCGCCGGGACGCAAGACGCCCGCGGGCAATTGCGCGGCGTGCCGCCAGCCCGGGCACACGTACCGTGGCTGCGGCTGTCCGGCCGCCGGTCGCTGGTGTCACGGATTCCGTGCCGCCACGCTGGACTTCGCCCGGATCGGGCAGTGGTGGGGCAGGAGGCCCGACTTCGGAGTCGGTATCGCCTGCGGCCCCGCGGGTCTGGTCGTCATCGACATCGACGCGCACGCACGGCAGTTGCCGGGGCGGGACCGTCTGCTTCCGGGTATCGACATCGCCGACACCGTCGATCTGACCGGGCTCGCCAACGGCTTCCACACCGTCGGTGTGCTGGCCGCGCTGCGCGGCGCGACGTCTCCCGCGGACGACGAGAGCACCTTGCGGGTGCGCACGCCCTCGGGTGGTCTGCATGTGTGGTACCGGAGCCTGAGCGGGCACCGTTGGCAGTGCTCCTCCGGCTCCGGAGGCGGGCGGGCGCTGGCGTGGCAGGTCGACGTACGGGCGCACGGCGGGTACATCGTCGCGCCCGGTACGGTGACGGAGGCGGGAATGTACGGGGTGGCGGGTGAGGTACGGGAACCCGCGCCGCTGCCCGCCTGGCTCGCGCGCGAACTGGAGCGCACCGGCCATCTGGAGCCCGCGCACGTGCCCGCGCCCCGGCCGGTGCCTCCACGGGCCCGGCAGGCCGTCCTGGCCCGCAGTCGCGGGTCCGGTGCCGGCGGCCGGTTCCTGGCCGGCCTGTTGGCCGAGGTGACCGCCTGTGCGGCCGTGCCCGAGGGAGCGGGATTCACCGAGAAGCTCAACCGGGCCGCCTACACCGCCGGCGGGCTCGTCGCCGCAGGCCTGCTGAGCGAGCAGGAGGCGGAGCGGGCGCTGCTGGAGGCGGCCGCGCAGGCCCGGCCCGGCCAGGAGCGGCGCTTCGGCACGGTCATCCGTGGCGGGCTGAGCGCGGGCCGTAACCGTCCGCTGCATCCAGGAGGCGGCCGATGACACAGGGCCCCAGCAACACCCTCTTCGATGCCCAGGCGGTCGCCGCGCAGATCCTTGCCCAGCCCGTGCCCGTGTCTTCCGAGGACGACGAGGATCAGGACGGTCTACGGGCCACCAGTGATGAGGCCGTCGCCGACGGACTGCTGCCCGACACCCTCAGCGACCGCGGCAACGCCAAGCTGTTCGTGAAGCTCTACGCCGACGACTACCGGCATGTTCCGGGTCTCGGCTGGTACCGGTGGGACGGCACCCGCTGGCAGGCGGACGAGGACGACACCGTGCTGTGGGCCGCCGGTGATCTGGCGGAGTCCATAGCGACCAACGACCCGCGCGGTGTGTTCAGCACGGTGTCGCTGCAGCGTCACCGCAGCCGCGCGCTGAGCACCAGCGGGATGAACGCGATGCTCGCGCAGGCCAAGTCCGCGCCCGGCATGGTGCTCAACGCGTCGCTGCTGGACGCCGATCCGTACGCCCTGTGCACTCCGGCCGGGATCGTGGACCTGCGTACCGGTCTGATCCGTACACCGGAACCGAACCGGGACTTCCACTCCTGCTCCACCACCGCGGCTCCGGAGCCGGTGCCCACGCCACGGTGGGACCGGTTCCTCTCCGACACCTTCGGCGGCGGGCCCGAGGGCGCGGAGATGATCGACTTCCTGCATCTGCTGCTCGGCTACTCGATCACCGGTGACGTCGGCGGTCAGGTCATGCCGTTCCTGTTCGGCTCCGGCAAGAACGGCAAGTCGGTGCTGCTGGACGTGCTGATGAAGCTGCTCGGCGACTACGCCGACGCCGCGCCGCCCGGCTTCCTGATGGCCCGTCCGTACGAGGGACATCCCACGGACCTGGCCGAATTGCACGGCCGCCGGGTCATCGTGTGCAGTGAGGTCAAACCCGGCGACAAGTTCGACGAGGCCCGCGTCAAGCTGCTCACCGGCGGTGACCGCATCAAGGCCCGCCGGATGCGTCAGGACTTCTTCAGTTTCCAGCCGACGCACAAACTCTGGCTGCTGGGCAACCACCGGCCCGAGGTCGGCACCGGCGGCTTCGCGTTCTGGCGGCGCATGCGGCTCATCCCGTTCGAGCGGGTCGTCCCCGATCACCGCAAGGTCGACAATCTGGCTGACATCCTTGTCACAGAGGAGGGACCGGGCATTCTCAACTGGCTCATCGTCGGCGCGCGTCGCTATCTGGCCGGTGAGAAGGACCTCACCGGGCCGGAGCGGGTCCGGATCGCCACGACCGTCTACGCGGAGACAGAGGATCACACCGGACGGTTCCTGACCGAGTCCTGCCGCATCGAGCCCTCTCTGCGGGCAGAACAGGCGCAGCTCTACGCGGCGTACAAGTCATGGTGTCAGAATGAGGGGGCCCCGGCCGGTTCGTCCCGGGCCTTCGCGGCTCGGGTCCGTGAGATGGTGGGACTGGCGTCGCCCAAGGAGATGATCCTCTCCAACCAGCGGAAGTACTACCCGGGTATCGGACTGGTCGCCGACGAGGAGACAGCATGAGCGCCCTCATCGCAGAGGACGAGATCATCCACGAGGTCGAGCTGGTCTGGCTGGAGGACACAGACGCGCTCGACTACGTGCGCCAGAGCCTGGACCGGCTCCCGACGCGGCGCGGCAGGCCCGCCTACCACCGCGACGGACGCATGGTCGGATACGCGCTGCTCGGACCGGATGCCAAGCCCTCCCGCTCGTCGGGAACGTTCCGCCGGCGTGTGTTCTGGCTGCTGCCGCACGACCGTGACGCCGTTCCCGACGGGCTGTATGTCACCGGCGCGCCCGCCGAGGCCGTCGATCCGCGCACGCTCGCGCCCGGCAGCAAGGGCCGCAAGACCGAGCGTTCCGAAGGCGGGCCGCAGTCGCCGGAGGTGCGGAAGCTGGGCGTCACGCTGCCCTTGTGAGCGGGGGAGTGGAACGTTCCGGCGGGATCGTGGTGCCCGGCGGCTGTCTGTGCTGTCCGGGCTGTCCGCGCCGGGGCGTGGGTTCGGATGGCGGCGCGCGCCGGGCTGAGGGCCTGGTTTGTGTCACCGGGCTTTGAGACTACCCACGTTGGTGATGTTCCCGGCCTAGCGGTGCGGGTGAGACTGATCAGGATTTTGACCTGTGGGAGGTCGGCGGCGCCAGGCGCAGGACCGACGGTTCCCGCAGGTGGTCTCGCCTGTGCAGACGCTCACTAGGGAAGAAGAGCTGGGGACCCCATGCGGCAGCTTGAGATAGCACTGATCGGCGCCGGGCTGATAGCACGGATGCATCTGGAGGCGTGGATCGGCGCCGGCGCGTCCGTGCGCGTCCACTCCCTGGACGGCCGCGCCGCCGACCTGGCCGGCGAGTTCGGTGCCAAGGCCGTGGACACGCTGGCCGAGGCACTGGACGGCGCGGACGCCGTGGACATCTGCTCGCCGACGGGCACCCACCGGGACATCGCCCTGGCCGCCATCGCCAAGAACGTGGCGGTGGTGTGCGAGAAGCCGCTCGCCGCCGATGTCGCCGAGGCCGAGGAGATCGTCGGCGCGGCGCAGCGGGCCGGTGTGCCGGTCTATCCGGCGCACGACATCCGCTTCGCTCCCGCCTTCTCCCGGCTGCACGACCTGGTGGCCGAGGGCCGTCTCGGCGCGGGCACCGTCGCCAGGTTCACCGTGGCCGGATACCATCCACGGCCCTGGACCGGTCACGCCTCCGCGGAGTCGGGCGGCATCCTGACCGACCAGATGCTGCACGGCGTGGACATCGCCTACTGGCTCTTCGGTGACGTCGTACGCGTGCACGCCCACTACCAAGGAGAGATCGCCGCACCGGCGCCGGAGGGAACAGCCGCGGTCGGTACGGCCGTTCTCACGCACGCCAGCGGTGCGCTCAGCCAGGTGGTGAGCCGGTGGACGCCGACGCCGCAGCCGCCGATCCGCGTCACCTACCACGTCTCGGGAACCGGCGGGACGATCGTCCACGACTCCGAGTGGCCCCAGGAGATCCAGGTGTCCGGCGGACCGGCCGGGACGTTCGGCTATTACGGGGAATCTCCGTTCGCCTCCGAGATCCGGGAATTCGCCGAGGCGTTGAGGGGCGGACCCGAGCCGCGTCTGGTGTCCCACGACGCGCTGGCCGCCGTCCGCATCACCCAAGCCGCGGCACGCTCCGCATGGACAGGACGCGCCGTCGAACTGCCCGTGAAGGAGGCTGCCGCATGAAGGTCGCCGTGTTGTCGTTCGCCCACGAGCGCGCCGTGACATACGCCCGGCTGCTGCACGACATGCCGGACGTGGACCTGGTCGTCGCCGATCCCGACGGTTCACCGGACGACCCGGCGCGAGGCAGTGGCACGGCGCGCCGGATCGGCGCGAGGTATGTCGACAGCTGGGACGAGGTGTTCGCGCTGCGCCCGGACGCCGTGGTCGTCACCGGCGAGGCCGGCCGTCGCCGTGAACTCGTCGAGCGGGCCGCAGGAGTTGGTGCGCAGGTGCTGTGCGAGCAGGCGCTCGCGGCCGACGAGGAGGACGCGCGGGCCATGGTGCGTGCCTGTGAGGACGCGGGAGTGCGGCTGAGCATGGCCTCGCCGACCTGCTTCGGCCCGGCGTTCGCCGCCGTACGCAAGGAGATCGCCGAAGGTGAGGTGCTCGGCGCGCTGACGGCCGTGCACGGGGCGTACAACGCGCCCTATCCGGCCGGAGCGCAGGCGCGGCGAAACGGAGCGCTCGGCACCAACGCGCCTCATCTGCTCGACATGCTGGACGTCGTGCTCGGCGGGATCCCGGCGGAGCAGGTCTACGCGCAGTCGAACAGCATTCTCGGCGCGGAGCCGGACGTGGAGAGCGCGGCGCTCGTCACCGTGCGCTACGCGGACGGAACCGTCGCGTCGCTCGACTGCAGCTGGGGCCCGGCGGAGTACGGGCCGGCCGTGGGCGGACCGGCCATGACGTTCATCGGCGAGCGGGCGAGCGTGGAGTTCACCGCCTCGCCACGGCTGCTCGGCGGCTTCGACCGCGCCACGTCCGGCGAACGGTGGGAGACGCGCGGCGAGGACCCGTACGCGGTCATGCTCGGTGAGTTCATCGGCGCGGTGCGGCGGGGGAGCGGGGCCGGACCGGACGGTGCGGCGGGTCTGCGCACGCTGCGGATCGTCCAGGCGGCCCGCGCATCGATGCGCACCGGTCAGCCGGTGGAGTTGGCCGTGCCGCAGGCCGTACGGCCGTGACCGTACCGCCGTAGCGGACATCGGTCTGGCTGGTTCGCGCCGTAGGGGCCGGCGTGCTCGGAGACCCTGTTGACGCTTGCCCTTTGATCCTCTTGATCCTCGCCCACGACCTCGTACTCGGGAGACACGCATGACCACCATCGGCATCATCCTCGGCACCACCCGCCCCGGCCGTGTCGGGCCGCAGATCGCGGAATGGATCCAGAAGACGGCCGGTGCGCGCGAGGACGCGGACTTCGAGCTCGTCGACATCGCCGACTACGCACTGCCGCTGTTCGACGAGCCGCGTTCGCCCCGCATGGGCGCCTACGAGCACGATCACACGCGTGCCTGGGCCGCCAAGATCGCCGAGCTGGACGGATTCGTCTTCGTCACGCCCGAATACAACCGGTCGATTCCGGCCGCGCTGAAGAACGCCATCGACTTCGTCTACAACGAGTGGAACAACAAGGCCGCCGGCTTCGTCGGATACGGCAGCAACGTCAGCGGCGCCCGCGCCGTCGACCACCTGCGGCACATCGCCGGAGCGGTCCAGCTGGCGGCCGTGCACACCCAGGTCCACCTGTCGCTGCAGAGCGACTTCGAGCAGTTCACGACCTTCAAGCCGGCCGAGCGCCACGAGGCCGCGCTGCAGCAGATGCTCACCGAGGTGATCACGCTGACCGAGGTGCTCGCACCGGTCCGCCGGGCCTGATCGGAGCTGTCGCGCCGGCGGCAGGCGGTCACCTCGGCGGTGCCCAGCCTGCCGCCGGTCCGCCAGGTGCTAGCGGTGCTGCCAGGTGCTACCAGGTGACAGGCAGTTCGATCAGGCCCTGGATGGTGCTTCCCGGCTTGATGGGAATCTCGTGCGCGGGCGCCGCGAGGGCCAGCTTCGGCAGCCGCTGGAACAGCGTCCACAGAGCGATCTCGAGTTCGGCGCGGGCCAGGTTCTGGCCTAGGCACTGGTGGATGCCGAAGCCGAAGGCGACGTGGTGGCGGGCGCCGCGGTGCCAGTCGAGCTGGTCGGGCTCCGGATAGACGCCGGTGTCGCGGTTGATGAGGGACAGCGGGAAGACGAGGCCGTCGCCGGCGCGAATGGTGTGGCCTTCGATCTCGATGTCCGCCGTCGCCATGCGCAGCATGATGTCCGCGATGGACGTGAAGCGCAGTAACTCGTCGACCACGGACGGCATCAGCGTCTCGTCGGCCAGGAGCTCAGCGAGCTTTTCCGGGTGCTGGAGCAGTGTGAACGTACCGAGCGAGATCATGTTGGCCGTGGTCTCGAAGCCTCCCACGAGCAGGACGCTGGCGAGCATGACCAGTTCCTGGCGGTCGTCCGAGCCCGACGCGCGCTGCTCGCGGATCAGGTCGCCGATCAGGCCGTCTCCGGGATCCTGCCACTGGCTTTCGACCAGCTTGTGGAAGTAGTCGTTCAGCTCCTTGCGGCCCTGCTCGACCTCCTCGGGACGCTGGCCGAGCGTGAGCCGCCGGGACTGCTCCTCGAAGAAGCCGGCGTCGGCATAGGGAGCGCCGAGCAGCGCGCAGATCACGATGGCGGGCAGCGGGAAGGCGAAGGCGGTCACCAGGTCGGCGGGCGGGCCCTGTTCCTCGAGCGAGTCGAGGAGCTGGTTCACCGTCTGCTGGATCCTGGGACGCAGTGCGGTGATCCGCTTGGTGGAGAAGCTCGGGATGAGCTTGCGGCGCTGTGCGTTGTGCTCCGGGTCGTCGACGCCGACGAGCGGCAGGCGCTGGCCGCGGACGGTCGCGCCGCGTGCCGTGGGCGACGGGAAGTCCGGGTGCGTACGGTCGCTGGACAGGCGCGGGTCGGCGAGCAGCCGGCGGGCCGCGTCGTGGCCGGTGACGGCCCACACCGAGCGGCCGTCGAACAGCGTGACACGCGCCAACGGCCGTTCTTCGCACAGTGGTTCATAGCCTGCGGGAGGGCGGTACGGGCAGGTGCGGTCCTGAGGGAATGCCACTTCTGGTGTCAAGGACGACCTCGCTCTGCTCGGTAGGGGGTACTCCGACAGGTCCGACAGGTCCGACGCGTTCTATGTGTTCGACGTGTTCGGCGGGTCGGTGTACGAGCTGTGTGGTCGGGGTCAGGGTAGTGAGGGGTTCTCGAGTGTGGATCGAGGGCGGTGGGGCTGCGGCGCCGGCTCGGGCTGTGCCTCAGACGCGTTCGCACGCTTCCTGCCGCGGCCCCAGCGGCGCATCACCGGCTGTTCGACCAGGGTGTGGAGCAGCCAGGCGGCCAGTAGGTTCGCCAGGAACAGGGTCAGGTAGAGGCCGAGGGCCGGGACAAGGCCGTAGGTGTGTGCTCCGAGCACCTCGCGGCGGCCGTAGAAGACGACCAGGACCTGGACCATGTAGAAGGCGAAGGAGACATTGCCCAGCCACACCATGGTCCGGCTGCCGAGCCGGCTGCCGTCGCCGCGCAGGTCCGACGAGGCCGCGGCGCCGATGAGCATGGCGATCGGGACGATGGTGGTGGCGCTGAAGTAGTACGGCGGCGGAACCACGTTCGCGAGCCAGTAGCCGCAGGCGAACAGGACGGCCGAGGGCCACAGGCCGATGCGCGGCCACAGGCCCGCCGCGACGATGCGGGCGAGGATCATGCCGAGAGCGAACTCGAACAGGCGCGGCGGCGGGAACATGTAGCTGAACCAGTACTGGTTGAGCGTGAGGCCGTGCCCGGTGTCGAGACCGCCCGGAACGAACCGTGTCACGGCCGCCATGCCCACGACGCCGGCGACCATTGCCGCGGCCCACAGCCACAGCCGGCGCTCCGCGATCCGCCGCACCAGGAGGATGAGCAGCGGGAACAGCGCGTAGAAGAGCAGCTCGGAACAGAGCGACCAGGCGGGCCAGTTGACGCTCTGGAGGTTCTCGATCCGGTTGCTGAACGCGTGGAGCAGGAAGAGGTTCGACAGCCAGGCGTGTACGGGAGTCGCGGAGGCGAACAGCCACATCGCCAGCGCCCAGGTCACGATGTGGTTCGGATAGATCTTCAGGCCGCGCCGGCGCCAGAAGGCGGTGACGTGCTCGCCGGGCGTCGCCGACCATGTCAGGACGAAGCCGCTGAGCACGAAGAAGAACGACACACCGATGGCGCCGGCCTTTCCGGCGAGGTGGGCCAGGGGTCCCGCGATGTCCTGGTCGGCGAAGAAGTTGACCGGCGCCGTCGGCTGCAGTGGATTGGCGAGCACCGTGCTGTGAGTGAGGAACACCAGCAGTGCCGCGATGAACCTGAGGCCGGTGAGCGAGGGCAGCGAGGCCCGGTGTCGCGGTGGATCGCCGAGTGACGAAGCGGCGGTTAAGTCTGCCATGTGCATGACTGCCTTTCGGTCGGGGGCGTGGCCCGCTGGGCGGTCGGTGCGCGGCTCCATTAGCGCGTCGGGTGCTCGACGTCGGGACGAGCGCGGATCGAGGCCGGCCGCACGAACACATTCCGAGCAGAGCTGGATTCGAATTCAAGCAATTGTGGCGTCACATTCAGGCGCATGAAGAAGCGTGCTCCGGCTCGCTCGTGACCCGCTCGAGGTCCACTCCCACCTACCAGTCCTGGGGATGGCATGCCGATACCGATCGTTTAATCTCGGATGGCCAAGCGGGCTATTCCCTGGATGAGAAGGATTCCATGAGCGACGCAATCTCCTTCGAAGAGCCGTGGGCACGCACCCATCAGTTCGACCCTCCGGCGATATTCGATTCGCTGCGCAAGGAACGGCCGCTCGCGAGAATGGTGTATCCCGACGGACACGTCGGCTGGATCGTCTCCAGCTACGAACTCGTACGCAAAGTCCTCAGCGACCCGCGGTTCAGCCACAGCACGGAGATCGGCCACTTCCCGGTGACGCACCGCGGACAGGTGATGCCCAACCATCCGCGGATTCCCGGGATGTTCATCCACATGGACCCGCCCCACCACACCCACTACCGGCGCCTGCTCACCGGCGAGTTCACCGCCCGCCGGGCCGGCCTGCTCACGGCGCGGGCCGAGGCCGTGGCCGCCGAGCAGATCGACGTCATGCGGGAGCACGGCTCGCCCGCGGACCTGGTGGCCAACTTCGCCAAGCCGCTGTCCCTGCGGGTCCTGTCCGAACTCGTCGGCCTGCCCTACGACGAAGTCGACCGCTACGGCCACGCGCCGACGCTCCTGCACGACTCCGAAGCGGACCCGCAGGAGGCCGCGGCAGCCATGAGCCAGGCCGTCGCCTTCTTCGCCGAGGTCATCGAGGCACGGCGCAAGGAGCCCGCGGACGACCTCATCAGCCGCCTCATCGCCGGCGGAGAGCTGACCACCGAAGAGCTGTGCAACATGGTCACGCTGCTCCTCTTCGCGGGCTACGAGACCACCGAGAGCGCCCTCGCCGTCGGCGTGTTCGCGCTCCTCCACCACGCCGACCAGCTGGCGGCGCTCCGCGCGGACCCGTCGAAACTCGACGCCGCGATCGAAGAGCTCCTCCGCTACCTCACCGTCAACCAGTACGACACATACCGCACCGCCCTCGAAGACATCGAACTGGCCGGTGAAACGGTCAAGAAGGGCGACAGCGTCACGGTGTCCCTGCCCGCCGCCAACCGTGACCCGGCGAAATTCGAGTGCCCCGCACAGCTGAACATCGACCGCGAGACCTCCGGTCACATGGCGTTCGGCTTCGGCATCCACCAGTGTCTGGGCCAGAACCTGGCACGCGTAGAACTGCGCGCCGGCCTCTCCGCTCTCCTGCGCGCATTTCCCGACCTCGGCCTTGCCGTCGATTTCGAAGAGGTGCCGCTGCGGCTCAAGGGTTCCGTCTTCGCGGTGAAGAGCCTGCCCGTCTCCTGGTGAACTCCGTTTTCCCCGAAAGGACATGCGGCACAGTGCGCACCGATCTCATCAAGCCCCTGCCCGTCGCACTCCTTCGGAACGCGACCCGTTTCCCGGACAAGGTCGCATTCGCCGACGACCGCCGAGCGGTCACCTACGGCGAGCTCGAGGCACGGACGCGCAGACTGGCCGGACACCTGGCGCACCTCGGCATCGAGCGCGGCGACCGCGTGGCCATCTGCCTCGGCAACACGGTGTCCACCGTGGAGAGCTATCTGGCGATCGTGCGCGCCGGCGGCATCGGCGTACCGCTCAATCCGGCTTCGGCGCCGGCCGAGATGGAGTACGTCCTTGCTGACAGTGGCGCCAGGCTGGTTGTCACGGACGGGGCGCGGGCGGGGCGGTTCAGGGATGTCGCGGGGGAGGGGCCCCCGGGGCACGCGGGTGCGGGTGCGGGTGTGCGTGCGGGTGCCGGCGTGCCCGGGATGGCGCTGCTCGTCACCGGTGAGGTTCCGGAAGGTCTGCGTGGAGCGGCGGGAGTGCAGGCGTACGACGCGCTCGCCGACAGCGAGCCGCCCGTGCCCGCCCGGGACGATCTCGCTCTGGACGACGTGGCCTGGATGTTCTACACGTCCGGGACGACCGGCCGGCCCAAGGGCGTGCTGTCGACGCAGGCCAACTGCCTGTGGTCCGTCGCCTCCTGCTACGTACCGATCCCGGGGCTCACGGACGAGGACCGGGTGCTGTGGCCGCTGCCGCTGTTCCACAGCCTTTCGCACATCGCGTGCGTGCTGTCCGTCACCGTCGCCGGCGCCACCGCCCGGCTCATGGACGGCAGCTCCGCCGAGGACGTCATGCGGGTGCTGCGCGAGGATGGCACGACCTTCCTGGCCGGCGTCCCCACCACCTACCACCACCTGGTCAGGGCCGCCCGCCACAGCGGCTTCCGCGCGCCCGCCCTGCGCATCGGTCTGGTCGGCGGCGCGGTCACCGGATCCGGCCTGCGCCGCGACTTCGAGGAGACCTTCGGAGTGCCGCTGGTCGACGCCTACGGCAGCACCGAGACCTGCGGCGCCATCACCATGAACCCGCCGGACGGCGCCCGGGTCGACGGCTCCTGCGGCTTGCCCGTGCCGGGCGTCGACGTCCGTATCGTCGACCCGGCCAGCGGAGCCGACGTCGCCGTGGGACAGGAAGGCGAGGTCTGGGTCAGCGGGCCGAACGTCATGGTCGGCTACCACAACAGCCCCGAGGCGACCGCTGAGGCGATGCGCGACGGCTGGTTCCGCACCGGAGACCTGGCCCGGCGCGACGAGGCCGGCTACTTCACCATCTGCGGCCGGATCAAGGAACTCGTCATCCGCGGCGGCGAGAACATCCATCCCGAGGAGGTCGAGGCGGTCCTGCGCACCGTCGACGGCGTCGCGGACGCGGCGGTCGCCGGCGCACCGCACGACACGCTCGGCGAAGTACCGGTCGCCTATGTGATCGCCGGCCCCACCGGATTCGACCCCGCCTCACTGATCGCCCGCTGCCGCGAACAGCTCTCCGCCTACAAGGTGCCGGAACGGATCCACGAGGTCACGGACATCCCTCGTACCGCATCGGGCAAGATCAAGCGGCGCCTCCTCGCCGAGCAGCCGGGCCGTCTGCGGTACGCGGCGAGCGGACACCACGACACGCTGACGCGGGTCGAGTGGATTCCGGCGCCGGAGCACGGCAACCCCGGTGGGACGGCGCGAAGTTGGGCGGTTGCCGGTCCGGCGGACGGAGTCGTCGGCACTTTGGAGGCGGCGGGTGCCGAGGTGCGCTGCTATGCGGACCTGGCGGCGGTGCGTACTGCGGTGGCTGACGGTGCAGCGGTTCCGGATGTGACGGTGCTGGTGCCGTCCGTTGCGGACGCGGACGCGGACGCGATCGTCGTGGGACGCGACAGGGCCCGGCTCCTTGCCGAGGATGTGGACGCGTGGCTGGCGCGACCGGAACTGGCGGCCTCCAGGCTGGTGATCCTCACGCGTGGCGCGGTCGCGACAGACGCATCCGCCCCTGCGGACGGCGTTCAGTCGCTCGCCGAGGTCCCGGTCTGGGCCGTCGTGCGCTCCTACCAGGGCGCCTGGCCGGAGTCGCTGACCGTCGTGGACGTTCCGGATGGCCTGGACGGCTCGAACGCTTCGTATGCCGCGGACGTCCTGATGACGGCGCTCGCCTGCAACGAGCCGCAGATCGCTGTACGTGCCGACGCCCTGCTCGTTCCTCGGCTGACACGCCTGCCAGTGGCCGACCGTCCGCATTCGGAGCCCTGGCCCGGAGCCGCCGGCACCGTGGTGGTCACCGGAGCGGACACCGCACACGGCGCGGCGCTGGCACACCGTCTGGCCACCGTCCACCAAGCGAGGAACCTGCTGCTCGTCAGCGCGCCCGGCGCCGACGCCACCAACTCGGGCGACGAACTGGCCTTCGCCGAGACGAGCGTCATCCGGGTCACCGCCGACGCGGCCCGCCCGGAGCCGCTGCGCGAGGCCTTGGCCGACCTGCGCCACCCGGTCACGGCGGTGGTGCATGCCGCCGACGATCCCGAACTGGCCCTCCAACTCGACCACATGACGGCAGCCGAGGACATCACCGCCTTCGTCGTGGTGTCGTCCGATGCCGCTGGTCTGCTGGGTTC
Organism: Streptomyces sp. NPDC001709; assembly: GCF_053596375.1. NCBI lineage: Bacteria > Bacillati > Actinomycetota > Actinomycetes > Kitasatosporales > Streptomycetaceae > Streptomyces > Streptomyces sp. NPDC001709. The sequence goes on from NZ_JBSFGB010000053.1 coordinate 49,425, forward strand.
TCCCGACGATCCGGCTGCGGCCGTCGAGGCCCTGCTGTGCGACGCGGTGGTACGCAACCGCCGACTGCGGCAGCTGCCCGGTTCGTACCTCGCCTGGGCCGGACGGCCCGGTGAAGGCGGTGACGGTGGCGGTGGTGAGGATGCGGGTCGACCGGCCCAGGATCTGCTCACCGCCTTCGACATCGCTCTGACGACGAATCCCACGTCGCCGCTGGCCGCGCTGCCCGCCGGCGCACCGGCACACGATGCCCAAGTGCCCGTGATCCTGCGCTCCTTGATCGAGGAGCCGTACCGACCGGGCGAGCCGGACGAGGCTGTCACGGCGGCGCTGCGCGACCGGCTCTCCGCGATGGACGAGCGCGCGCGGCAGGCACTCCTCGAAAACCTGGTCCGCGCGCAGGCCGCCGATGTACTGCGGCTGGCGGGCCCCGAGCTGGTGCCGGCCGACCGTGCCTTCCGCGACCTGGGCCTCACCTCCAAGGCCGTCGTCGCACTGCGCGACCAGCTGACCGAACAGACCGGACTGCGCCTGTCCACCACGGTTGCCTTCGACCACCCCACCCCGGCGGCCCTCGCCGCCTTCCTGCGCTCCGGGATTCTCGGAGACCCGAGGCCCGCACCGGTGACCGATACGGTCACGCCCGCCGATCCGGACGAGCCGCTGGCCATTGTCGGTATGGCGTGCCGGCTGCCGGGTGGTGTCTCCTCGCC
>NZ_JBSFGB010000054.1:0-47483 GCF_053596375.1 Streptomyces sp. NPDC001709
ATCCACCGCCATCGGGATACCTCATTCTCCCGGCATAGCGCGGCCCACGGCAGCCGTCACGACCCGACGTAACCCGCACCGTTAAAGATCTCTAGAGGCGGTGTAGCAACGTTGTTTCGTCTATGGCAAACCGATCTGCACAGCCCAGAGGCTCCGGAGAGCTCCGGAGCCTCTGTTGCTGCGGGGTGCCTGGACCTTCAGCGCACCGGGGTTTGGATGGTCACGGAGTTGTTGTTCTGGTTCGGGTCGAACGTGTTGTTGGTCACGGTCGCCGTGTTGGTGAGTGTGCTGTTTCGCGCGGCGCTGACCGTGACCACGATCTTCGTGGTGGATGTCGCGCCGTTCGCCAAGATGCCGAGCGGACATCTCACGGTGCCGGCGGATCCCACCGGTGGTGTCTGGCAGCTGCCCTGGCTGGGAGTGACGCTCACGAACCTGGTGGTGGAGGGCAGGTTATCGGTGAGCACGACGTCATCAGACTCAGAGGGCCCGTTGTTGTGCACCGTCAGAAGTCAGATTGCGGTTGCGCCTTGCCGGCTCCGGGCTTGCCCCCTTCGAAACGGCCAGGTCGGCGGACGAGCGGACGATGGCCAGGCTGTGGGTGTCGCCTCCGGCGATGGCCATCACGTTATCCAGGAAACTGCTGTAGGGCGCCGTCTGACCGAACGAACAGACCCGTACGGGCGTGGTGCTCGGGGTGGTTGTGCCATTGCCAAGCTGGCCAGAGCTGTTGCCTCCCCAGCCGCGGGGGGTGCCGTCGCTCAGCGCCGCCAGACTGTGGAAGTTCCCTGCGGCGATGGCGGTCACTGCGCCGAGTCCGCTGACCTGGACGGGCGTGTTGCTGTTGGTATTGGATCCGTTGCCGAGTTGGCCGTCGATGTTGGCTCCCCAGGCGACGACGGTCCCGTTGGATCGCAGAACCAGGCCGTGATGACTGCCTGCCGCGATGGCGACGACACCGGTGAGGAACTGGCTGCAGGGAGCGGTCTGGCCGAGCGCGTCGGCCGGCCGCGCAGCCCGTGTCATCGTGGTCACGGTGCTTGCGTCCCATGTGGGCGGCCCGCGGCTTGCAGCTCGAACCACATGGTCTTGCCAGTGGCCGTCCGAGTGCTGCCCCAGGCGTCCGCCAACAGGTCGAGGAGTTCGATGCCCCGGCCACCCTCCGCATCCGGATCGGCGACCGTGCGTGCAGGGCTGGAGGACTCGGTGTCCTCGACCTCGCACAGCAGGCGGGAGTCGCGCAGCCGCAGGTTGAGTCGGAGCGGGCCGCGTGTGTGACGCAGTGCGTTGGTGGTCAGTTCGCTGACCAGAAGTTCGGCGGTGTCGGCTAGGTCGTCCACGGCCCAGTCGCTCAGCTGAGCGGTCACCAACCGTCGCGCTCGGCGCACGGAGGCCGGGTCCCGCTGCAAGGGCCATGAGGCGTCCCAGGTGGTGGCTCGGGCGCGGGGTGCGTCCAGCGGGCGCAGCGGGCTGAGCATGCGGGACCACAGGGCCCACTGCCTGGCGCACCAGGAGGGTGCACCGCCGCGCGAGGCCCGCTCTTCGCGGTGAACGGTGCTGCGGCAGTCGATCGCCTGGATCGCCATGGGGATCAGTCCCTTCTTCGGCGTCCGGACGGCCCGCCAGTCAAGGTGCTGCCTGGCGTGCGCCAGGGCGTGCACGTAGCACTCGCTACACCTCAAATATAGGCGTAGCAGGTGCTACGGTAAAGACCTGCCCAAAAAGGTAAATAACGGGCATGCCAGCGTCTCGCCCTCGCCTCTCCAGGAGCACCATGCCCCGCCCGCCGGACCCAGCCAAACGACGCGACCTTCTGAACCGGGTCCGCGAGTACGTCTTGCGCAACGGCCTCGCGGACCTCTCCCTGCGCCCTCTGGCCAAAGCCCTGGCCACCAGCGACCGCATGCTCCTGTACTACTTCGGCACCAAGGAACAGATGGTCGCCGAGGCACTCGACATCTATGAGCGCCGCCCCCTCCTGCGCACACGCGAACTGCTGCAGGCCGTCGGCCGGCCCACGAACCCGGCAGACCTGCGCCGGTTCGTGGAAGAGGTGTGGCGGCAGTTCAGCGACCCCGATGTACGCACCGCACTCCCTGTCTACCTCGAGATCATGAGCGCCAGCGTGCTCCACCCCAACCGCTACGGGCCCGTCATGCGCGACATCATCGGCGAATGGACCCTCCTGTTCACCTCCGTCTTCCGCGACCTCGGCATGGCCCAGGACCGAGCACATACACAGGCCACCCTTCTGACCGACGCCCTCCTCGGCCTGCTGATCGCCCCGCTGGCGGACGGCCACTGGGACCGGGCCCACCAGGCGTTCCATGCCCTCCTCGACAGCCTGGAACCCGGATGGCACACCACGGCGTGACAGCGGCCGGCCTCCCAGCCGCAGCGCTGTCCCGGGCTCCTGCAGGCGGTGCCCCTGCTGGTCGCCCTCGCGCCTCGCGCTCTGTCGGCATCACCCCCGTCGGCGTACGGCCCGCGCGGCCACGGGAGTCGTCGGCCGCCTTCGTGAACGCGGCCCTGCAGGCGGCGCAGCCGCTCGACCCTGAGATCGAAGGCCACCACGTCCGGACGTGACTCCCACAAAGCCCGCACCGCCGTCAGATCGACCGCCTCCCGGGATCGGCCCCCGGCTCCTGGTCATCGTGCTCGGAGTCGGCGGCCCATGCTGCGAGCAGCTGCTCGGGCATCGCCGCCTGCTGGTGCCCGACGACGTCGTATGCCCGGCCCCGAACGGCGGTGACGGTGGTGCGCAGCTTCTCGCCGAGAAGCGCCGCGCCGACGAGGACGGCCCGCTGTGGCCGCAGCCGATCCGGGGCCAGAGGGGGCGGAAACCGCCTTCACGTCCCGAGCGGTTTCCCCTCTGCGCACCCGGCGCGACAAGCTCACCCCCGCCACCGGGCGGTCGCTGAGCGGGCGGTCGGGTTCAGAGCCGGATGATGATCAGAGCGATGTCGTCGCGGGCGCCACCGGCCACGCCGAGGTGGGCGAGCAGGGCGTCGGCCATGGCCTCGGGCGCGAGGGCGCAGTAGCGGGCCAGGGCGCCGGTGAGGCGGCCGAGGCCGGTGTCGATGTCTTCACCCCGGCGTTCGATGAGCCCGTCGGTGTAGAGGACGAGGGTGTCGCCGGGGGTGTAGGTCTGGTCGGCTTCGGGTCGGGGGACGTGCTGCATGCGCGCGGCCAGGGGTGGGTCGGTGGCCTGGTCGAGCAGGTTACAGGTGCCGTCGGGGTGGAGCAGGATCGGGGGCGGGTGGCCTGCGCTGCTGTAGATGATCAGGTGGCTGGTGGGGTCGATGAGGGTTTTGACGGCGGTGGTGTTCAGGGCGCCGTGGACGGAGCGGGCGTACAGGCCGACGACTTCCAACGCCTTGGCGGGGCGTTCCAGGGCGCGGATGGCGGCGGACAGGGCGCTGCGGAGCATGCCCATGACGGCGGCGGCCTCAAGGCCGTGGCCGGTGACGTCGCCGACGGCGGCGGCGAAGCGACCATCGGGCAGGTCGACCAGGTCGTACCAGTCGCCGCACACGTTCAGTGAACCGGTGGCGGGCAGGTAGCGCACCGCGACGTCGTCGTGGCGGGCCAGGTCGGGCGCGGAGAGCATGGCCTCCTGAAGGGTGACGGCGACCTGGCGTTCCCGCGCGTGGGCTTGGCGCAGTTCCTCGTTCAGGCGCTGCAGCTCGCGCGCCCGCGCATACAGTTCGGCCTCCAGTACCTCGCGCTCGGAGAGCTGCCGGTCCGGGCTGCGGCCGGGGCTGTGGGACTTGACGTAGGCGGTGACGTCCTCCACCCGGTGGATGATGAAGGCCACGCTCCCGTCGGGGCTGAGGACGGGGATGTTGATCGGCGACCACCAGCGCTCCTCGAACACCCCGGGCCGGCCCATGACGGGGATGTCGTACTTCTGCAGGGCCATGGTCTCCGGCTCGCCATTGGCCAGCACCCGGCGCAGTGAGGCGTGCAGGTTGCGCACCCCGTCGGCTGAGGGGTCGGCGGGGTTGTCGGGGAAGGCGTCGAACAGGTGCCGGCCGAGCAGGTCCTCGCGGGCGCGCCGGGTCGCTTCCAGGTAGGCCCGGTTGACCTCCGCGATCACCAGGTCCGGGGTAAGCACCAGGTAGGGGCTTGGTGTGGCGGCGAACAGCGCCGCGTAGTCCATCTGCGCCATGCCTCACCATCCCCTTCCGCCACGGCCCCGCCGCGGGGCCGTGGCACGCTGTCTGCCCTGCCCCGGCTGACTGGCCCTGCTCCCAGGTTGTGCCTGCTCTCAGGCAGTGCGCACGCCGGGGCCGCCTCGGGCACAGGACCCTGTCGGTGGGCGTTGTCCAGGGCGGGTTGAGATGTCGTTTTCACCTATGACGTGCGCTCTATCCTGAGTCTTTCGACGCGGTGTCGTCATGCCGAGGGGCCTGGTGGAGTGGATGTGGTGGATGCGCCGCACGGGGTAACGGCTGGGACAGGGTGCGGCTTGCGCCTGTCTCATGAAGCAGCCCAAGGAGCTGACCGGCGGCGGAGTCAGGCCGGCCCCCGGTACGGCCCCCGCCGCCTTCCGACGGGTGTCAGGCGGTGCTCCTCTCGTGGGCGTGGCCGCCGCGCCACCCCACCCGCTGAGGTCAGCGGCCCAGCATCGGCTCCGGCCGGGCGTGACCTCCCGGCGGCCGGCTGCGTTGGAGATGACGACACGGTGTCTCCCTCCGGCCCCTGCGCCGGTACTCGTGTGGCTGACGGCCCTGACCCGTGCCTGGCGTCAGGGCCGTCATGCGCCGGGACGCCGCCGCTCAGCGCTGGGGCGCGAACCGATCGAGCTGGGGGGTCTGTGCTTGGCACAGGCCCTGCGTGGCGCCGGGATCGAGGTCGACGTCTACGAGCGGGACCCAACGATCACCGCACGATTTCAGGGGTACCGGCTCGTACTGGATCCGGTCGGATTCGAGGCGCTGCGTAGCTGTCTGCCACAGCGTTGGCACCCGCTGCTGGACGCGGTCGTCAGTGACGCCTACGTTGAGCGACTGGCCCTGGACGCCCAGCTGAACAAGATCGGCGAACTCGGCCCTGCCAGGAGCGGGATCGTGGTTGACCGGCACGTACTCCGGCACCTGCTGCTGACCGGCCCGGTTCGCGCAACGCGATCCGGCAACCGCTCAGCGGGCGGCGGGGTATCTCCCACTCCCCCACTGTCTGGTGCAGGGCCTGGGGCGCAGCCGGCGCGCTGGGATCGGCTGGGGGGTGCCGATGCAGGTCGGGCCTGGGGGTTGGTGGGCGGCGGCGGGCGGGGAGGTCGGACAGCGCCCACCGTGCGGTGTAGAGGCGGTAGCCGGACTCCAGGCCGCGCACGGTCTTCGGCTCGCTGATGTCCAGGCAGTGAGTGGAGATGGCAGCGGCCACGATCTGGTCGTCCAGGCCGGGGTCGCGGCGGCGGCCGCGCAGGACGAGGACGAGGTGGCGACGGGCTTCGGCGAGCAGGTGCCGGCGGTGGAAGCGGCCGCCGTCGTTCATCACGAACACCGTCGCGGTGACGTCGACGGCCGCCAGGGCGACGTCGACCACCGCGGCGACCCGGGCCCGGATCGCCGCCGCTGCGGCACGGGCGTACTCGAGAAGGGAGTTGATGACGTCAGCGGCCACCCCGGAGGTGCGGATCGCGCTCTCCTTCCACTCCTTGCGCAGCTTGGCGAGCGGCCGGGCCTTCTGCTTCGGCGGGCGCGTCATCTTCGCGGCGATCCCGTTCAGCTTGGCGCGGGACCGCTCGGAGACCACGGGCAGCAACTTCGGCTCGCCGTCGTCGTCGACGGCGGTGACGTACTCGCGCTCTAGCTCGGCCCGGCAGGCGGCGATCTGGTCGCTGCGCCGGGAGGTCCAGCGGATCAGCTCGTGCGGCACCCCGGCAATCTCCATCACCGGCCGGCGCCCCGGGGTGACGGTGCGCGGCTCGGTCGCCAGCCCCAGCGCCTCGCAGACCTCAGCGGCCACGATCTCGTTGTAGAGCGCGGAGGCGGCGACGGTGTTCTCGTGCAGCGCCGTGGTGTGGACCGAGCCCCACTTCCCGTCCAGACGCTGCCCCTTCACGGACACAAGCAGATGGTCATGGAGCAAGGGCATTCCCGACCGTGCCTCGTAGTGGCGGAAGCGGGCGGCGACCAGACCGCCGGGCGGCCGCACCGGTAGATGCCGTCCTTGCCGTACCGGATCACCGCCACCTCGTCCTCGATCCACTCCAGCACCCGTTCGATCGCGCGCTCGTGCGCGGCCTCGATCACCCGCCGGGTCTCCTCATCCCCCAGCGCCCACAACAGGTAGATCGTCGGCTGCGGCCGGAAGACGAAGTCGACACCGGTCACCGTCACCTGGCGTCCCAGGGCGCCGGCCTTGAACGCCTTCTTCGGGGACTCGCCCTTGGCGAGCCCGTCGGCCTCGATCCGGTCCGCGTATGGGTGCCGGCCCCGCTCGCCGAAGAGGTTCCGCAGCTGCTGCTCGGTGACCTCCTCACCCGGCGTCAGTCCGAGCGCGGCCAGGCCGCGGCCCATCCATCGCCCGGCCGGCACACCGGCTTGCTCCTGGGCCTCGCGCAGCGGCGTGCGCGCTGGGCGGCGGCCGTCGCCGACGACGGTCTCTCGCAGGTAGTAGCGGTACATCTGACCGGCCCGGATGACCCTGATATCCACTGTCATGGAGACCACATCACACGGCCCTGACCTGCAATAACAGGCTGATCAGCCTGACGTCCCGCCGGGCGGGAGCAGCAGCCGAACTTTTTTCTCAGGTGCCCGTCAGGCGGGAAGCGGCTCCGGCTGGTGAGCCAGTGTCATCGCTCTCCGGCAGCATCCCGACAACCACCCGAACAACACCAACGAGCACCACGGGACACGCACCACCGACCAAGCACCGCCCTACACGGACGACCACCCATCAGCCCCTGGCGGCCCGCCGGGGGCATCTCAATGCACCATGTCAAGCAGTTGGCCAGGCCACCTGTCGTCGAGAGGCAACTCGTTCGGGTCGTCCTCGATATTCACCAGAACGGGCTCTGGCACAGCTTCCGTGCAGTTGAGACTGTGAGTGACGGCTGGGCGTCTCAGGGTGGCACTCGAAGTCGCCCGAAAATGAGCCACGGTCACGATGGCTGGGCTGACAGTTCGAAGCCGTGGAAGAGGTCGTGCTCCGGCTGAAAGAGTTGTTGTTCCCGTCAACCGCGGACATCGCGGTGCTGTCGGTGGACGTGGATATCGAGATAGTGCGCGTTGATGCACGCTGCACCTCGACCGGGGCCGCCTGCCCGGGATGCGCGGCCTGGTCGACCGGGCTTCACAGCTCCTACCTGCGGCTCCCCGCTGACGTACCGAGCGCCGGACGAAGAGTCGTACTCCAGCTCCGGGTACGGCGGTTCCGGTGCCGGAACACCATGTGTCCGCGCCATACCTTCGTGGAGCAGATTGCCGACCTGACCCGCAGGTATGGCCAACGAACCGAGAACTGCGTTCGGCCCTGGCCGCAGTCGGGCTCGCCCTGGCCGGCCGGGCCGGCGCTCGGCTGGCCGCGGCCCTCGGTGTGTCCGTCAGCCGGAGCACCGTCTTGCGCCTGGTCAATGCTCTTCCCAAGCCGGAGATACCGGCGCCGCGGGTGGTTGGCGTCGACGAGTACGCCACTCGCAAGGGCCGCCACTACGGCACTGTCCTGGTGGACGTCGAAACCCGCCGTCCAATCGATCTGCTCCCAGACCGGGAGGCGTCCAGCCTGGCCGCGTGGCTCGCCCAGCGGCCCGGCGTCGAGGTCGTCTGCCGGGACCGTGCGCCGTTCTTCGCGGAAGGCGCCACTGCCAGAGCGCCCCAGGCGGTCCAGGTCGCCGACAGGTGGCATCTCTGGCACAACCTGAGCGAGGCCGCCGAGCGGACTGTTGCCCAGCACCGCCGCTGCCTGCGGGTCCTGACGCCAGCAGCACCTCAACCCGAACCCGAGGCCGTCCTGTCAGAGGACCCGTCCGTTTCGCCCTGGCCGCGAGGGCACCGGTTCGCCGACCGCACCCGAGCCCGGCATGCAGCCGTCCACGCCCTGCTGAAGGCAGGACACAGCCTTCGCTCGGTCCAGCGACAGCTCGGAATGAGCTGGCGCACCGTCTAACGGTTCGCCGACGCCGCGACGGCGGAGGAACTGTTCACCGGCCAGTGGCAGAACAGGCCCTCGGTCCTCGATGACTACAAGCCCCACCTGGACGACCGCTGGAGCGAGGGCTGCACCAACGCGTGGAAGCTGTGGGAGGAGATCGTGCCGCTCGGCTATAAGGGCAGCTACCAGCGAGTTCGCGCCTACCTGCACGACAAGCGCACCTCACCCGGGCCGGTCACCGCCAGGCCGCCCTCGTCGCGGTCCGTCGCCAAGTGGATCCTCCGGCACCCGGAAACTCTCACCGAAACCGAGCAACTCCAGCTCAAGGCCGTCCAGACGCACTGCCCGGGACTCGACGCTCTCACCCGGCACGTCCGTTCCTTCGCGGCCATGCTCACCGGCCGTCACGGCGATTACCTGCCGGACTGGCTCGGCGCAGTCCGGCGGGACGACCTGCCAGCCCTCCACACCTTCGCCGCAGGCATCGATCGAGACCGCGACGCTGTCGTGGCCGGCCTCACCCTGCACTGGAGCTCGGGCGCTGTCGAAGGCCATGTCAACCGGATCAAGATGCTCAAGCGGCAGATGTACGGTCGCGCTGGCTTCGGACTTCTACGCAAGCGTGTCCTGTTGTCGTGATGGACAGAGTGATCCCACGGCTGGAACGCGTGAGTACCACTTGAAGGCGCCAATATGATCTTCGGGCTGGTCGCTTGTCTCCGAGGGGGAAGAGTGTTGCGAGTCAAGAGGGCACTTCGGGGTCTATTTCTGATTGGGGCGGTGGTGTCCCTGTTCGGGTGTGGGTCCGGGACGGATGCTGGGGAGCATAGATCGAGTCAGGCTGTCAGGTCCTCGCCGCAAGCCGCCGAAACCCTGGGCAAAAAACAAGTACAGGCGGTCCTACCTGACTTGGACGACGTTCCTCCAGGGTGGGAGAGATCTGGCAAAGCTCGCCTCCAAGGGGCTGCCCGAAATGACGGCGGCCTTCTAGCCGCAGGACAACAGGGTTTCACCGCCCCTGACCTGGAAGGCGTCGTTGGATTCGGTGTCCGATCCTTCCACACCCGAACTCAGGCGATCGACCGGTACACCGAGATGAGGTCCAAGATGGCGGCCGCCCATCTGGGGTCCGCACAGATCCCGAACGTCGATGCAGTCTTCACGGCCTCATACTGTATCGGCAAGAACTACTGCAGCACCTCGATCAATCTTCGCCTGGACTCCGTTTACGCCTGGGTAAACATCAACACGCATGGCCCAGTTGCGGCCGATGCAAAGATCCTTAATTCTGTCACCCGCATGTTTGTCCAGCGCATCCGGCAGGCACAACGCGGGCAGTCGCCATCGGCAAAAGCAGCGTGACACCCGGCAAGTACCTGACTCTCCGTAGCCGCGTCACAGAAGTTGGCTCTGTCGCTGATTTGGGGGTGGTGGCCGGTCGATCAAGGTGACAGGAGGACTCGGCGTCGCAGGAGGTCGAAGTTGGCCCGGCCGTACATCTGTCTCTTCAGCAGCTTGATCCTGGTGACGTTGCCCTCGACCGCTCCCGAGGTGAAGGTGGTGGTCAGGGCGGCGAGTACGGCTGCTCGGTCGCGTCGTATGCCGGCGGCCAGGGTGCGGAGTTCTCGCTGTCCGTCGAAGCGGACATCAGCGAGCCAGACGTCGAGCGCCAGGTGCTCGCTGCGACGTTCGCGCACCATCGTGGCCAAGCGCCGGGCGTACTGGGTGGTCGTGGCCAGGGCAGGACTGCGTTCACACAGCTCGTCGAGGCGCTTGCGCTCGGTCTCGATGAGCTGCTCGGGTCGGCGCATGATCCAGTCGGTGATCCGGCGGACGGTCAGATGGGGCAGCGGGGCATCCGCCGGGATCATCCCGGTGCGATAGGGCCGCAGGTGGCGGCGGACGGTGTTGACGTCGCCGCGATAGCCCAGCTGCTGGATCTCCCGGGTGAGTGCGGCAACGTTGGTGCAGCCCTCCATCCAGCGGTGATGCAGGTAGAGCCGGTAGTCGTCGATCATGCTCGGGCGGTGGGTCGCCACGACGAGAAGCTGCTCGACATCGGCGGCGCGGGCGAAGCGCAGGACGGTGCCCCGGCTGAGGCGGAGCTCCCGGGCGATGGCGCGCAGGCTGCCGCCGCGTTCGAGGCGTTCGTGGATCTGCTGGTGGCGCTCGCGGGTGCGGGCGACCAGCGGCCGCGGCCGTCCGTGCACGTCGAGCTCGTCCAGGGCAGTGAGGTGGACGCCCGCGGGTGGACGAATGCCGTCCTGCTTGGGCTGGGCCGTGAGGGGTTCACGCAGGTCAGCGCGGTGTCGTCCGACGACGCGCTCGACAGCCTCGGCAAGGTTGTGCAGCACGTGCCAGGCATCGGCCACTTGCCGGGCCTGTGGTGCACCGGCGTGGGCGCCGTCACGGAAGGAGCCGGCACGGTCACGGCAAACGATCTGCACCTCGGGGTGGTCTCGCAGCCAGGCCGCGAAGGTGTGCGCGGTGCGGTCCGCGAGGACGTCGACGGGACGGTGGGTGTTCATGTCGACGAGGACCGTCGCGTAGGTCCGGCCGCGGCGCACGGCGAACTCGTCGACACCCAGACACGGGACAGATTCCGGCGCCGGAACGGGCAGTGCGCGCAGCAGGCGGAGCAGAGTGTCCTTGCCGATGGTCACAGCCAGGCGCCCGCACAGATCGGCTCCCGCACGTCCGCCCAGAAACAAGGCGATGTCGGTGAGCAGGGCAGTGAGCGCGTTCGTGCGACGGGCATGACGACGCGTCAGGTCCGGGATCTGCTCGGCGAACGTCCGACGCCCGCAGCTGCCGTTACCGCACACGAGACGACGTGCCCGCAGATCGAGTCGCACCTGACAGCCAGCGACGGGACGGTCCGCCAGACACCGCTGGTAGTAGCAGTGCACACGCGAGGATCTCCACCCACATCCCGGACAGGCGGCCGACCCCACCGTAGACCGCACAGTAAGCCGGACCTCAGTGTCCCCAACAACCACTCCTTCTACCGCCACCCTAACCCCCGGAAGAAGAAGGTCGGCGAGGTGAACCACATCCCCCACGCCCAGATGATGCCCACCTGCTCTTGATCGTCACCACCCCCAAATCAGAGACGGGTGCGGCTCTTCTGGAGTGAGCACGCCGGTCAGGCCAGGAGTTCGTTGTTGCGCTGGCCGGGCTGGGAGTAGAGGCGTTCGCGTTCTCTGTGGGTGTGGAAGGTCCAGTACTGCGGGAAGTCGCCGTTGCTGATGAGGGCCCGGAGGGTCAGGATGGCTTCGGCTCCAGGGACGGTCCACCGGCTGCCGGTGATATCGAGTCGGTCAGCCACCAGATGACCTGCTGCTCCTTCGACGATGCCGCTGGCGATCGGCCATCCCGCCTGGAGTGCCTTGTCGTAGTGGAGATGGGCGGCGTTGTACTCCAGGTAGCGGCAAGCCCGTTCCGCTGCGGCCCGTTGATCTGCGGACAGGCCCAGCCGGTCGGCTTGGGCGCGGATGCCGGTGACGGCGCCGAAGGCGTCGCCGGCCAGGATCCGGACGGCCTGGGCCCCGACCCAGGTCTCGGCGTCCGGATCGGTGGCGGCGTGGAAGCACCGTGAGGCCGCCCACAGCTTCTCGATCACATGGACGATGTCGAGGACGACATGGATGGTGACGCCGCGTCGGGTGGCCTCCGCGTGGATCAGCTCCAGCTGGTGTTCGGCGCCGTCGACCAGTACCACCCAGCACCGTCGGTGCTGCGGATCACGGGCTTCTGCCTGGTCGAACGCGGCGGCGATGACGTGGTCGGCGTCGTGTTGAACCGAGGCGGTGAGCCACTTCGCGCGGGCCTTGGGCCCCTTGCGTGGAGTGCGGCGGGTGGTGCGGCCGCCGGGCGGGGCGATGATGTCGTGCGGCCGGCGCACGGCCGGATCTGCATCGTGGACGACGGCGAGGGTGGCCATCCGCTTGCGGCAGGTCTTCTCCCCGGCGGACAGCCGAGTGCGGAACGTGCGCGTCGCCCGTTCCGCGGCCTTCCGCGTGGCCTCCCGCAGATGCCCCGGGCGCATCACGATCCCCTTGCCGTCGACGCTGAGCACCAGCAGCGTCGTGCTCGCGGCCGGGGCAGGGGCGCGCGCGGCATAGAAGGCGGCGATGTCCACCGCGGCCGCCCGCACGAGCTGTTCGGCCTGGCGTTTGCCCACCGCCCGCGCTCCGCAGCGGCGCTCGATCGCCTCCAGGGCGTGGTCGTAGGAGCCGCGGGCGGCTTCCAGCACGACCAGACGCCGAAGTCCCAGGCTGTGCCGCTCGCGCGGCAGCCCCAGCACCTGATCGGCCGGATAGCAGTTGGGCAGGCCCGGTGCGCGCAGCGCGCACCGGGTGACGGTGACCGGCCCGACCACGGTGGCCAGTTGGCGCTGGTGTCCCTTCTCCAGCCGGGTCCGGCCCGCGGCGAGTTGGGCCCGCCCGCCTGTGTCGAGGGCCGACAGCTCGGCTTCCTCCCTGCGGGAGCGCAGGTCGAAGTGGCCCTGCAGGAGGAGGCGGGCCAGCTCCCTCGCCCCATTTTCGGCGTCTTCCTCCACCCGTTCATGGGGCAGGAGCAGAGCTTCGGTACGGGAGAGGGAATCGATGAGACAAGTGAGGAAAGAAGCGGCTCGGTCAAAGGGGTCAGCCGTCGCGGCGGCCGCATAGCCTGCAGTCATCGGGCTCTCGTTCTTCGGGCGGACGATGGGTGGCACCTTCGACGCTAGGGACGAGAGCCCGCCCCCACACCGGCGCGGCGGCGCACGGCAGAAGACCCCGCCTGCTCCGGCGCATCCCCGGCCGCCGCCAAGGCCTGGCACGGCGTGAACAGCCCCGGTTCCTCCTCCGCCAGCCAGCCCCGCTCGACCAGCCGTTTCAGCTTCGATCGGAAGCCTTCCACCTTGCTCTTGTCCGTCGGCAGACCCAGCGCGGCACACAGGTGATGCGCCCGCATCGGATGCACCGCGTCCTGGAGAACCTCGACGATGTCCTGGTACGAACTCGGCAGCACCCCCACGGCCAGCCCGGGCGTCCACTGCGGCACCAGTCGCACCCCCACCGGCGATCCCGCCAGGGACGGGTGCTCCTCCATCTCCGCCTCGAACGCGCCCGCTTCCGCTCCGGCAACCGAGACCGCCTCCTCGCCGGACAAGATCTCGGTCATCGTCTCCCGCGTGATCTGCAGCCGGGACAACACCTCCTCCTGCTCAGCCAGACGCCTGAGCAACTCCTCGATCCGGCCCCGCAGTTCGGCGATCTCCTCCCGCGCGGCAGCCTCCCGCCGATCAAGCTCCTCCAACCACGACGCCATCGCCGCCTCCACGACCACGTCCTGGCACACGACGATCCGCCGTTCGACCACGAACGGCAACGGCGCACGACATCACCACCTCACTACAGAAGAATCCACACCCATCCCCGATCGCCGGTCAGGCAGAGACCCCGTCGGCTAACGTATCCGCCGTATCCGGGATTCACAGCCATGTCGGGATATAGGGGGAGGCCAAGAGATGCAGAGCGTTGCGCGCATGTCGTTGGGAGATGGGGCGTCTATCCTCGTCGAGGCCGGTGCGACGGACCGGGGGCCGGTGATGGCCGGTCGGGTCGCAGACAGGATGCGGGACTTGCCGCAGACGCTGCACGACGTGCTGGACCCTGTCGCGGACGCGGCCCGTACGGTGCTGGAGCAGCTGCGCCGGGCCCGTCCGGACAATGTGACGGTGGAGTTCGGGGTTGACCTGGCCGCGGAAGCAGGGGCGGTGATCGCCCGGAGCGAGACGAGCTGTCATCTGAAGGTCACCATGACCTGGGCCGCAGCCTCGGGCGACGCGGCGGGGTGAGAGGTGACCGCCAAGCCGCCGCCGTCCGCTCTGCAGGGCGCCGTAGCGCAGATCCTCTCCTCTGACGGTTCGGTCGCAGGCGCTGGCTTCCTGGCCGGTCCCCGCTCCGAAAAAGTGCTGCTGACCTGCTCACACGTGGTGGAGAAGGCCGGGTATGGCCCCCGCGACCAGCTGTGGCTGGTCTTTCCCCAGCTTGAAGGAAGCCCTCGAGTGCAGGGAAAGGTCCTGCCGACCGGGTGGACGGATCCGCAGGACCAGGACGTCGCGGTCATCCGGCTGACCGAACTGCCGCTACAGGCAGTACCACTGCCGCTCGGCACAGCCGACGGCTGCTCTGGTCACAGACTCAGCACCTTCGGATTTCCCCCATACGGCGATGAGGGCGAGGACGGCAAGAACAGAGGGAACAGAGGGCAGGCCCGTGCCCTGGGGGTGAAGTCGGGATCGTCCGACTATCCCGTGCTGGACCTGGATAACGCCAACAGCCTGACCGTGGGCTTCAGCGGCGCGCCCCTGGTGGACAACCGAAGCGGTCTGGTCATCGGGATGGTCCGGTCGATCTCCGTCCCCGATGGCTACGACCGGGGGCAGAACACGGCCCAGGCGGTGCCCACCGAGACACTGCGCACGGTGTGGCCAGCGGTGAGCCCGGGTGCGGGCATGCGCCCGTACCTCGGTCTTGAGCCGTTCACCGAGCTGGATGCCCGGTGGTTCCACGGCCGGGGCAAGGCAGTCGAAGAGGCAGTGGAGAAACTCACCTCGAACCGCACGCACGGCCTTCTGATGGTCGGCCCGTCCGGTTCCGGCAAGTCCTCGCTGGTCCGTGCTGGCGTACTGAAACGACTGGAATCACAGCTGCAGCCGGGCGGCGGGCGATGGGTGCCCCTGTATCTGGAGCATCCCGGGCAGAACCTGGCGGAAGCACTGGACCAACCGAGCCTCTTTCCCGGCGCGAGCGCTGACATTGCGACGGCGGTGCAGGAACGGCTTTCAGCGCTGGGCGACCGCGACCGTCTCGTCCTGTTCATCGACCAGTTCGAGGAAATCCTCGCTGCGGCTGGTCCGCAGGCCGGCCTGTCTCCGCATGCTCGCTCAGCGGTGGACCAGCTGACAAGACTCCTCAGGTCCGGCGTGTCGGCCACCATCGTCATGATCATGCGCAGCGACTTCATGCCCCGCCTGGAGAATGTGGCCGGAGGCCTGCTCGGCCAGGTCGGCGACCCGTGGTACGTGCCGTCCATACTGACCCGAAATGATCTCCATGCCATCATCACCGAACCAGCTGCGGCGGCAGGAGTCACATGGGAACCCGCCGACCTCCCTATCCGAATAGCTGACGACGTACTGGCCGCAGCCAACGGCCGGTCGGCCACGCACCTGCTTCCTCTGCTGGAGATCACTCTCAGCCACCTCTGGGACATGCGCAGGGATGACCGGCTGGTCCAGGAGGCGTACGGCACCAACGGCATCGCCGAGAGCCTCAACGCGTGGGGGCGCAAGGCCATGAAGAAGCTGCCCGACAGGCACCAACAAGGAGCAGCCCAGCGGATGCTGGCGGCAATGGTGCGCCGCGACGACTCCCGGCGCATCCCCGATGTCCGCGACAAGCTACCCCTCGACGAACTACGCACGCTGGCGGGCCGCGCCAATATGGACGAGATCCTGGCCGTACTCGCCGCCGAGCGCCTGGTTGTCACCCGAGGACACGACCCCAACGGACGCAATTCCAACCACGCCGGTGAACCGGAGGGCGCCTACGCAGAACTCATCCACGACTATCTCCTGACCGGCTGGGACGATCTCAGTACGTGGGTGGATCAGTACGAGGAGTTCAACTCCTGGCGTCACCGTGCCGCCCACCAACAGGCCCTGTGGAAGCGACAGCGCAAACGCAGCGACCTCCTGCACGGCAGTGACCTCGACCACGGCATGAAATGGCAGGCAGAGGGTCACCTGCGCCCCAACTCCGACATCGCGGAGTTCGTCCGCCGGAGCCGGAAGTGGCGCGTGATGCTCAGATCCGTCACAGCTGTCGCCCTATCACTTGCACTGATTACTGTGACCACGCTGGCAATCTCCCGGCAGATACAACTGGAGCGAACACAGCAGGCGCTACGCGAATCGCGGCAGGAACAGCGCCATGCCGTCGCACTGCAGCTCACCGCGCGCGCCGAACAACTGCGCCCCAGCAATCCCTGGCTTGCCCTGCAACTAGGTCTCGCCGCCTACCACACCGACCCTGAACCGAGCGTACGGGCGTCGCTCGTGAACACCATGACCACGACTCGGCTTGATACGAGCCTGCCGGGAAGGCCCTTAGGCTTCACCCGCGGAGGCAGCCTGCTCGTTGCCCGTGGAGGCAGCAGGCTCATCACCCGCAATAACCCTCCCACGCGACTCCAGATCGCGACACGGGACCTGGCGCCCGGAGCTACCGCTCCGAAGACGCGAGTCCTGTCCGGCTTTCCCCCGTCCGAAGCCGACGTCAGTTACGTGGGGCACCTGCTCATCGCCATCGACGGATCCGGCATCCGGCTGTGGAGGCTCGCAGGAAAGGCCCGCCTCGTGCCCACGAGCACCAAGTTTGACAGAAATATCCGCAACGCCCTACTCAGCGAGGACGACCGGCACGTAGTAGTCGAACACCAGGACCAGACCGTGACGGTCTGGGATGTCACCGATCCTTCTCACCCCCGCCGAAGCGGGCCGCTCTTCCGGATACCCTCGGATGATTCCGACCCCCCAGTCGTCAGGGCGTTCTCGCCAGACGGACGGCTTGTGGCAACCACGTCCGAGCGCACCCTGACTTTGTGGGACACCGGTACCCACTGGCACCCAATTGCGACACTGCGTATGCCGAACCTTCCCCGGCGAAGCGACGGCCCATCCTTCTATGACGCTGGCAGCGTGGCCTTCAGCCCAGACGGACACACTCTGGCGGCTGTCGCGCGAGGGGCTGTGGTGCTGTGGGACATTACCCGCACGGACCGGCCGGTCAGACTCGGCACGCCCCTGCCCGGGGACGCAGCCGCCTTCGGCCCCGGAGGTACGAGCCTCGCCACGGCCGACGAGAACGGCGCGATCACCTTGTGGGACCTCGGTGACCGCGCCCGGCCCCGCCGCACCGACCACTTCCCGGCTCCGCAGAACGGCGGCGTGGTTGAGGTCCGCTACACCCCCGACGGCACCCACCTGGTGATCGGCTACAGCCCGGCAGAGGCGCACGCAGGGTGCGGATTTGTTTTGGACTACGAGTGCCACCAAGGGCCGTTCGACAACGACTACACCGTCGTATGGAACCTGCGCCACCCTGCCTGGCCCGCGCCGCTCGGCAAGACCCTGTTGACGACCGCATCGCCCTTCGGCCTTGCCATAAGCCCGGACGGGCACACAGCCGTGACGGCCCGCCCCGACGGAACCCTGGCTTTCACGGACATCACCGACGCGGACCACCCCTTCCGTACCAGCACACTGCGCCCCGGTTTCCGCGGCCGGGTCACCGCTCTGGCCTACCGCCCGGACGGCCGCGTCCTGGCCGTTGGAGGCGAGCGGGGCGCGATCGAACTATGGAAAGTGAGCACCGTGGCAAGGCCGGCACGGGTCCGGGCCGTGGCTCCGTTCAACAGACCGGTCACCCTCCTGCGGTTCAGTAGTGACGGAAAAACCCTGGAGGCAGCCGATGCCCTTGAATCGATCGGCTGGACCACCGCAGCCCAAGTCCCGAGCTCTTTTTGGGCAATGTGGTTCACCCCCCTCGCCCCCCGGGTCGACGTCGACCCGCTCACAGGGACCCTGGCACGCGTAGGGCCCCGCGACTGGCCCTACATCCCGACAGCAGACATGAGCTACCAAGTCGAACTGTGGGTCTTCGACGGCGAGGTCGGGCCACGCCCGGGCAGCGGCGGGTCGATGCTCACCGGCCCCGGAAGCACCGGCTCCACCGTCGCTTTCTCCCCGCGCGGTCATGTCCTGGCAGTCGGAGGCCGGGATGGGACACTGGCCCTCTGGGACATCAGTGGGTGGAGGGCGGGGCACCTTTACAACCAGAACCTCCCAGTCAGCGGGCACCAAGGAGAGGTCACAGCGATCGCTTACTCTCCCGACGGCTCGACGATCGCCACAGGGGCCGCCGACGGAACCGTGCTCATCTGGGCACCGAGCGGCGACGGCCCCCTGCGCCTCAGCGAGCCCGAGAGGGCATATCACGGCAGGGTGACCGCATTGGTCTTCACCACGGATGGCCGCGAGCTCCTGACGACCGGCGCCGACGGAAACGTACGGCTATGGAACACAGGCGCCCTAGCTGACCTGCGTCGCGCACCGGACGCGCAGGCCTGCACGATGGCCGGGACCGGACTCGGCAAGAACAGCTGGACAAAGTTCATGCTGAGCCAGCCGTATGCGAAGACGTGCCGCTGACCTGACGCGGCCCTGAGCCTGCGGCGCGACCCGGACAGAGCGGGCCAGGCTCCCTCAGAGGACACGACGATCCGCCGTCCGGTATGAACGGCAACGACTCACGGCATCACCAGCTCACTGAGGAAGAGCCGCACCCATCAGAGACATAGCCCAAGAAGTGGACCAGAGCCTGGAAACGGACACCACTTGTCGACGAGTCTGAACACCACTTCAGCAGGGACAGCCGATGTTCGCGGGCGTTGATGGCGAACGCCGCCGGCGCGCGTTCGGGCGATGCGGCTTGGAGTGGTCTGGCCTGTCCTAAGGTGCTCTGCGACAGTTCCCGGACCGAGCAATCGTGAGCGAAGAGAACGCGTCGTGGGTCGAAGTCGGCGAGTCGCTCCAGCCAGTGCGGGTAGGCGGGAAGCGGCTGCTCCGCGCCGTGGAGTGCCGCTTGGCGGGCCAGCTGGCGGCCTGCATTGCCGCAGGAACACGTCGCGCGAAGACGCCGACCGGGATGCCGTATCACCCGACCAGTCGCACACCGACGTCCTGGACGAAGGGTGCCTGGTACGGCCCGAGGTCAGGGTCCGGCTCCGTAGTCAGCACATCGAGGCCGAGCGGGGTCCCTTCGGCGATCAGCACGGAGCCGTCATCCGCGGGCAGGTGGTAGCGCAGCAGCAGGGATGGTTCGCTCAGCGCGTCCAGGCGGAGCACTCGAGTGGCCTCGTCGGGGTCGTCCATCGTTCCGAAGAACCGTGCCGGGGTCGGAGTGAAGCACAGCTTCGTCTTGAAGCTGAACAGGCCGGGCTTGGCTATGTGGCCGTACAGTGCCGGATCGGTGCCCAGTGAGATGTCCCGCCAGCCTAGTTCACGGGCAACCTGAAACGCTTGCATGTACATGACTCGTACGACGCAGTGCTGCCGACTGTCCGGGGCGGTGGCTGCGAACCGGATCACCACCGCGGACACGTCCTTGCGAACGCGGCACACGCAGCAGCCTACGAGCGTGTCGTCCGCGAGGGCCTGAACGGCGAAGTACTCGTCGGCGTGCGCAAGGACGTCGTCCCGGTCGTAGCGCGCGAAGGGCACACCGTGGCGCATGGTGCTGATCTGGCGTTCGTACAGTCCCAGGAAGGCGTCGTAGGTGTCCGGATCCAGTGGCACGACCGCCTTCATGCGGATGCCCTGTTCGTCCACGAACCGCATGCCGGCCCGGACGCTCCGGCGCTCCTTCCCGGAGAGCCCGTCGAGAAAGGCCTTCTCGGAAGGGCCAGCCGGAGCGATCCAGGTGACCCAGGCCGGATGGACGGCGAACCCGGCCCGCCGCAGTTGCGGTCGGCAGTTCGGCTCGGGGTCGACGACGCGGACCAGGTCGAACTCGTCCCGCCGGGACGCCCAGTCCGTATCCAGGGCCTCGTCGGCCATCACCAGTGCCGTGGTCAGTCCGTACGTGGTCTCGACAACCATCCCTGCCTCCTGGTGGTACGGGGCTCGGGACGGAGCCCCGCGTGTCTCGGTTTCGTTCGGCACGCCGGGCATGGCGCCGCCGTGCCGCGATCACACCGGCCCCGTCACTCGGACGCTGTCCTCACACGAACGCGATGCCGGATCGGGACCTGGCGGCAACCTGCAGCTGGTGTATCCGGGCCACCGTGGCGTGTCCGCAGGTTGACGCACAAGAACCCGACAGTTGCCTCACAGAGTTGATACGTGAAGGTCATGGCTGATCCTCCCTGCCCTCGGTGGTTGTCGTCGGACTAGTTCGGACGTCATCGGCTGTCCGGCCCCACTGTGACAGCGGCTGGTATCACTGCCGTCTTGCCGGCGTCTTGTGCTGCCTCGGCCGCCCGCGCCGCCGTGCCGCGCTCCGCCGGAGCGCTGCGGGCAGCGTGCCCCGGCGCCGGCCCACAACGGCGAGGGCCAGCAGCGCCAGACCGCTCACGGCGCCCAGCACGAGGAACGGCAGCTGGTCGGTTACCTCGTAGAGGGCGACGCCGATGACTGGGCCGAGGACGTTGCCGATGTCCGAGACCAGGCCGAACAGGCCAAAGGCCTTGCCGTCGTTCGCCGTGGCAGCCTTTAGCTCGACAATCCCGCGCCGCGCGCTGAGGAAGAGCATCGCATAACCGAACATGTAGACCATGAAGCTTCCTCCGACGGCCACGAAGTGGGCGCTGGCGGCCATAGCACACAGGCCGACGGCCGTGAGACCCAGCCCGATCGCCGCCAGGGTCCGCAGCGGCGGCGTGTACCGGCCCAGCAACCACATCGCCAGGCCCGAGACGGCCAGTCCGGCGACGAAGACCGCCGAGATCGCCGTTCGTGCCGACGTGTGCGCTCCGGTACTGAGGTAGACCGGCAGAACTGGTTCGAGCGCCGAGTACACCAGGAAGGTGAACATGTCCAGCCCGCCGAGCAGAAGTGCCCACACCCACCACCGGACCGGTGCGGGCCCCGCCGCGGAGGCATCCGCCTCGGGGACGGAATCCGCTTCTTCCCAGGGCCCCCCGGTCTCCTGCCCGGGAATGGCCAGTGCGAGTCCGAGAGCCGTCGCCGCGGTCACTGCGGCCCCCGCAAAGAACAGCCCCGTCAAGCCGGCCGGCACGGCCACTCCGGCGACCAGCGGCCCGAGGAGGAGCCCGGCCACCGAGGCCGACCCGAAGTTCCCCATCATCCGGCTGGTGGGGATCTCGTGCCGTCGGCACAGCGCTGCCATGCCGGCGTAGAGAGCCGGGGACACCAATCCCTCACCAATCCCCCAGCACACCCGGGCGGCCAGCAGAGTCAGACTGTCCCGGGCCAGGGCCGTGAGAAGGATGCCGACCGCGGCGGTGAGCATGGACAGCATCGCAACGCGGTCCGCCCGCCATCTGTCGACCCACCATCCGCCGACCGGCTGGGCGAGCGCCTTGGCCCCCGCGAACAGTGCGAAGGTCAGCGCGACGACGACCGGCCCGGCCCCGACCCGGTGCTCCAGGTCCGGGACGAACGGAATCATCACCGTGTACGACGCGTTAACACTGACGATGGCTGCCAGAAGCAGCGCGGCACGACACCGACCTGGTCCCATCTCAGTCTCCCCTGATGTAGGCGGACAGCACCTGGTTCATGTGGGCGAGCGCCGGTTCGAGGTCCGGGCGGCGCTCGGGGGCGTAGACCAGGGCCCACAGGTCGGTACCGGTTAGAGCGTGCCGCTCCTTGAAGCGGTAGTTGTCGCGGCCCCACTCGATGCGGCTCATGCCGTGCCCGTACGCCCACTCTGTGCTGCGGTACATGAGCGCCACATAGGTGCTCAGGTCGTGGAGCGTGGCGTAGTCAACACCGCCGCACATGAAGGTCACTTCCGACCCACGCCGGAACGCGAAGAAGGCCCCAACCAGCCGGTCGTCCACCTCCGCGGCGGCCATCATGGCTCCGGGCACCCGCAGCATGCCCTGCAGCGCGTCCTCGTCGAACAGGGCCGGCCAGTCATTCTTGTTGCTGGTGTCGACGGTCAGCCGGAACGCGGCGGGCACCAGCGTGTGCGCCTCCGGCCCCTCAACCATCCGGACCCGCAGGCCGCGCTCGTCGGCCCGGCGCAGCCGCCTCTGCACATCCCGCCTGATCTTGTTGGTGACGCGGTACATGTGGTCGTCGAAGTCACCGAAGAGGTCACAGCTGTAGGTTCGTTCGAGTAGTGTGCGGCCGACCGGAGGCCCGGCCACCGCCAGCCAGTCGGCCACGCCTTCCGCGGTGAGATTGGGTACAACGAGCACCTCGGCCGGTCCCGACTCGATCCATTCCATCGCGGTGGCGTACGCGCCCCGGACCAACGCGGCGGGCACGTGCCCGCGCTTGCCGTACATGAAGTACGGGGAGCCAGCGAAGATCATCGGTTTGCCGAACCGGCCCGCGAGGCCGACCTGCCGCTCGTATCCGTCCCAGAACGGGGATTCGTGCACGGCGTATAGCGGGAGAGCCGACGCCCCGTCAGACTCCGCCGGGCTGGTGTGCACGTAGGCATGCCTCGCGCGCTTCTCGACGCCGATCCTCTCCCAGGCGCGCAGCCAGCCCGCGGAGTCGTAGAGGCAGCTGGCGACCACCCACTCCGGCACCTCGTCGGACAGCCGCCAGTCGGACGCGGTCACCACGCACTGTCCGGTTCGTGTGATAGCCACCCCGCACACCTCCTGCTTGGGCCATCGAGTCGAGACTGGGACACCGTAGGAACGGCTTCTCTCGCGGTGGTCTCAGGCTGATCCCGACTCGCGCCGCCCCGGTCCCGTCTTTCGGTGGCACCGCCCTGCCCCGGAGCGCTCGCCCTGGGAATCGGGCGGCCGCATATCACCGTGAGAACGCGACAAGAGCGGCGAACCGTACTGTCCAGCGCAGAGCCAGGGCCCACGGCATCGTGGACGGCTCTTCACGTATCGGCGAAACGGAACAGGCGAGGCCTGTTCGCCTCACAAGGGAGAGACATGAAGGCGCAGCTGGCAATGTTTGGTAGCAAGCCCGTGGTTCGTCCGGAACACCGGCGACTGGAGTGGCCGGTGGTGACGCAGTCGGACAAAAACGCCGTCCTGCGCGCCCTGGACAGCCGCAAGTTCACGGTCGGCGCGAAGAGCGAACAGGAGATCAGCGGGCTTGAGAGGGAATGGGCCGAGTTCTGCGACACCCGTTACGCGATCGCTGTCAACAGCGGCACGGTGGCGCTGGAGCTGGCGCTGACCGCCCTGGGCCTCCAGCCCGGCGACGAGGTGATCGTCCCGGCGCTCAGCTACGTGGCGACCGCCATGGCGCCGCTGTACCAGTTGGCGATTCCTGTCTTCGTGGACATCGACCCGGTCACGTTCAACATCGACGTGAAGCAGATCGAAGCGAAGATCACAAACCGCACCCGGGCAATCATCCCGGTCCACCTCGGCGGTCTGCCCGCCGACATGGACGAGATCCGGGCCCTGGCCCGCAAGTACAGCCTGCTGGTGATTGAGGACGCCGTGCAGGCGCAGGGCGGGAAGTACCACGGTGAGACCGCAGGCTCCATGGGAGCTGCCGCGGTGTTCAGCCTCAACGTCGAGAAGAGCATCCCGACTTGCGGCGAGGGTGGACTGATAGTCACGGACGACGAGAGCGTCGCCGAGCGCTGCCGGAGCCTACGTGTCCTCGGCGAGGACCTCAGCACGGAGGAACGGCTGTACGTGTCCGCCACCCGCGGCTCGAACCTCAAGCTCAGCTCGGTGCTGGCCGCCTTCACCAGGGCTCAGCTCGCCAGATTTTGGGACTACCAGGTCTGCCGCGACCAGAACATCCCCGTCTTCCTGTCGCGGCTTGCGGCGCTGCCGGGCATCGTCGTCCCGCCCGTCCCGACTGACCGCACCCACATGTGGCACATGCTGCGCTTCCGCTTCGACCCGCAGGCGGCGGGCCTGGACGGGGTCACACCGGGGCGTTTCCGCCAGGCGCTGCGCCGGGCGCTGCTCGCGGAGGGCGTGCCGCTGACGCACTATCAGATCATTCCGCTGCCCGGTCAGCCGGTGTTCCAGGAGCAGAACGCCTACGGCCAGGGCTATCCGTGGTCGCTGCCGGGAACCAATCCGCAGCGCTACGATCTAGCTGACTACCCGGTGACCTGCCAGGTCATCGAGGACTCCCTCTGCCTGCGGCGCATGCACCTGAACCCCGACGCCGGTCCTGCTCTGGACGAGTACGCGACCGCCTTCGAACGGGTCTGGGGGGGCCTCGACGTCATCGCCCGCTTCGCCCGGGCCCTCGACTACGAGCCGCCCTGGGCCGCCGCCAAGGGGTACCGGCAGAAGGCCGGTGTGCCGACATGAGCGTCCAGATCGACGAGGCGGCCACGGGCAAGGACGTGGATTGGGACGACCTGCGGTGCCGGGCGATGGCGGTCCGGGAGCACGTGCTCAGGATCGGGGCCGGGGCGATCGGCACGCACGTGGGCGGATCCCTGTCGGCGGCCGACATCCTCGTGGCCCTCTATTTCGCGGTCCTGCGGGTGCGCCCGGACGAGCCGGGCTGGGCGAGGCGCGACCACTTCGTGCTCAGCAAGGGGCATGCCAGTGCGGCATTGTACGCGACGCTCGCCGAGCGGGGGTTCCTGCCCACCTCCGAGCTGGGCACCTACGGGTGCTCCACCGGGCGGCTGATGGCGCACCCCACACCCGCGGTGCCAGGCGTGGAGTTCGCGACCGGGTCGCTGGGCCACGGTCTGTCGCTGGCCACTGGGCTGGCTCTGGCCGCCCGCCGGGCCGGATGCCCCAATCGGGTCTTCACCCTGGTGGGCGATGGCGAACTGCAAGAGGGGTCGGTCTGGGAGGCGGCCATGGCGGCCACACACCTGGAGCTGGACAACCTCACCGCCGTGGTGGACCGCAACCGTCTGCAGATCAGTGGTCTGACCGAGGACCGGATGCGGCTGGAGCCCCTCGCCGACAAGTGGCGGGCCTTCGGCTGGCATGTGTCCCAGGTGAACGGCCACGATTTCGCCGAACTGGTGCCAGCATTGCGGTCCGCCCCGGTTCCGGGGCGCCCGACCGTACTGATCGCCGACACGGTCAAGGGACGCGGCGTGCGCCATCTGGAGCACCGCAAGCAAAGCCACTTCGCCAAGCTCGGTGAGGCAGCGTACGAGCGGGCACTCGCCTCCCTGCGAGGCGAGCCATGAGCGATACCCTGCGGGCGCAGAGCTCGGCGCGGCGAACCGTCGACAACCGACAGGACGGCTCCGACCGGGCCGCTTACCGCGCCACACTGCTGAAACTGGCGCGAGCGGACAGCCGGATCTGGTGCCTTGACTCGGACATGGGCGGGCTGGAGAAGCAGTTCGAGGCCGTACTGCCGGAACAGTACGTGGACCTTGGTATTGCCGAGGCCAACCTGATGTCCGTCGGAGCCGCGCTCGCCAGCACAGGCATCCTGCCCTTCATCAACACCATGGCCGCGTTCGCCTCGGCCCGAGCCCTGGAACAAGTCAAGATCGATATCGCTTACCACAGGCTGCCGGTACGTATCGTCGCCACGCATTCCGGCTTGTCCGCGGGCCACCTCGGCCCGACCCACCATGCCCAGCAGGACCTCGCGGTGATGCGGTCGCTGCCCAACATGACGGTGATGACGCCAGCGGACGCAGGCGAGACGGTGCGGATGGTCAACGCGGCGGCGTATATGTCCGGCCCGGTCTACATCCGGCTCGGCCGCGGCTCCACCGCCCCGGTCTACCACGGCGACGCCGGCTTTACCGTCGGCGAGGCGGTGGAGTTGCGCACCGGCAGTGACGTGACGATCATTGCGGCCGGCTCCTACCCCGTCCTGTTTGCGCTGGAGGCGGCTGAACAGCTCACGGAGCAAGGCATCGCAGCCGCAGTGCTGAACATGCACACCATCAAGCCCCTCGACGTCACGGCGGTGGTGAGGGCGGCGAGCGGCACCGCCGGCGTCGTGACCGTCGAGGACCACGTGCTGCTCGGCGGGCTGGGCGGCGCGGTCGCCGAGGCCGTCGCCGAGCACGAGCCGACCCGGGTGCTGCGGATTGGCGTGAGCGACGCCTTCTCTTCCCAACCGGGCAGCCACCGTGCCCAGCTCATCGCCGGCGGCGTCAGCCCGCAGAACATCGTCACCGCCGCCAAGGCCGTCGTGAGCGGCCGTTCCTACACGACAACGGTTCACAACAGTAACACCGCAAAGGAGAGTGCATCATGACCACCACCACGACGAGCACCTGCCCGGAGTGCGACGAGATCGTACCGACGGCGCCGGACATGCGCGTGACGTCGATCGTCGTGTGCCCGACCTGCAAGGTCGAGTTGGAGATCATCTGCCTCGACCCGGCCGAGTTCGCGCTCGCCCCGGAGATCGAGGAAGACTTCGGGGAGTAACGGATGAGCATGAGTGCGTCGCAGGACGGCCTCTTGGCCGTCCTGACCACCCGCGTCCGCCTCGAGGAGCGGCTGATCTTCGCCGCCCTCGAGCGGCGCGGCATCCCGTACACGCCCATCGACGACCGCTCCCTGGTCAGCGATCTCCGATCTCCACCGCCGGTGCGCTACCGGGGCGTACTGAACCGGATCATGTCGCACACGCGGAGCTTCTACACCGCGCGCTTGTTCGAGTCGATAGGCCATCAGGTACTCAACCCGAGCAGCGTCATCGAAGTCTGCGGCGACAAGATCCTCACGTCGCTGGCCCTGGTACGCGCCGGATTGCCAACCCCGCGGACCGTCGTGGCGGTGACCCCCGACGCAGCGCTGCAGGCCATCGAGGAGATCGGGTACCCGGCAGTGATCAAGCCCGCCGTCGGGTCGTGGGGCCGGCTGCTGTCGAAGGTCAACGACCGGGACGCGGCTGAGACGCTCGTCGAGCACAAGCAGGCGATGCGCTCACCCGTGCACTCGGTCTTCTACGTCCAAGAACTCATCGACAAGCCCGGCCGAGACATACGGGCCATCGTGCTCGGCGACCAGGTCGTCGCGGCCGTCTACCGCAGGTCGGAGCACTGGATCACCAACACGGCGCGCGGTGCCGCCACGGAGCCGTGCCGGGTGACGCCGGACCTGGCCGAGCTCGCGCTGCGGGCCGCGGAGGTGGTCGGCGGCGGCATGCTCGCGGTGGACCTGATCGAACGCTCCAACGGCGAGATGCTGGTCACCGAGGTAAACCACACGATGGAGTTCCATGGGCTCTCCTCGGCCACCGGGCTGGACATCGCCGATCTCATCGTCAGCCATGTCCTGGAAGTGGTGGCCCAGTGAAGGCCTCAGTGATCGGCGCTGGCGGATACATAGGCGGCGAACTCGTCAGGCTGCTGCTTCAGCATCCGCACGTAGAGCTGACCCAGGCCACCTCGACACACCACCGCGGACGTCCCCTCAGCGCCGCGCACCCGAACCTGCGCGGCCAGAGCGACTTGTCCTTCGTGTCCGAGGAAGACGTGTCGGAATCTGACGTCGTCTTCCTGGCAACGCCTCACGGAGTATCGATGAAGGCCGTCGGCAAATGGTCTGCCCTCGCGCCGATGGTCGTGGACCTGAGCGCCGACTTCCGGCTCCACGACCCCGCCCAGCGGGAACGCTACTACTTCGGCGCCGCGCCGGAGGAGTCCTGGCTCTCCCGCTTCCAGCCGGGGATACCCGAACTGCACCGGCAACGACTGCGCGGGGCGAGCCACATGGCGGTCCCGGGCTGCATGGCTAACGCCGCGATCCTGGCCCTGCACCCGCTCGCCACGGCGAGCCTGGTCGCGGGCGTGGTCCTGGTCGACGCCCGCACCGGCTCCAGCGGCGGCGGCAGGACCCCCGACGAGGGCAGCCACCACCCCGAGCGCAGCAGCGCTCTGCGCATGGCCAAGCCGCACGGCCACAGGCACACCGCAGAGATCGAGCAGGCATGCGGAGTGCGGGTGCACATGACGGTGACCGCAGTCGACGCTGTACGCGGGATCCAGGTGGTCTGCCACATCACTCCGGCGCAGACCGTCACCGAGCGCGAGTTGTGGGCGCTCTACCGTACGGCCTACCAGGACGAGCCCTTCGTGCGGCTGGTCAGGGAGCGGTCCGCCCTGCGCCGGATGCCGGAGCCCAAGATCCTCAGCGGCACCAACTACTGCGACATCGGCATGTCACTCAACTCGGAGGGAGATCACCTGATCGTTGTGGCGGCCATGGACAACCTGGTGAAAGGAGGTGCCGGCAATGCCGTCCAATGCTTCAACATCGCCTCTGGCCACGACGAGACCGCGGGACTGCGGTTCGCCGGGCTCCACCCAGCCTGAGCGCTTCGTGATCAAGATCGGCGGTTCACTCGGCGCAGAGATGGCCAGCACGTGCGCCGACATCGCCGGGCTTGCCGAACAGGGCAGCGAGGTGGTCGTCGTGCACGGCGGCGGAGCCGAAGCCGACCGGCTCGCCGCCGACCTCGGCCGACCCACCCGCAGCATGACCGCGCCCAGTGGCCGGCACAGCCGCTACACCGACGCGCCCGCGCTCGACGCGCTCGCCATGGCGATGCTCGGCCGCGTCAAACCGGCGCTGGTCACGGCGCTGACCGGGGCCGGACTACGCGCTGTCGGCCTGTCGGGAATCGACGGATCCCTGGTCACCGCCCGCCGGACGCCACCGGCCAGGGCTGTGGTCGACGGTGTCGAGCAGGTCGTCCGGGACGACTTCTCCGGACGGATCCACGAGGTCGATCCGGATCTCCTGCTGACCCTGCTGGGCGGCGGCTACGTCCCCGTGGTGTCGCCTCCAGCACTGGATCCGGCCAACGACATGCTCAACGTAGACGCCGACCGGTTCGCCGCCCGGCTCTCGGTCGCCCTGGCAGCCGACTGGCTGATCATCCTGTCCAACGTGCCCGGGCTCCTGCGCGACCTCGCGGAACCGACGAGCCTTGTGACCGAGGTGTCCTGCCAGGAGTTGTCCCGCTACTTGGACGACGCGGCAGGGCGTATGAAGGTGAAACTGCAAAGCGCGGGTGAGGCCTGTCTGGCTGGGGTCCCGCACGTCGTCCTCACCGACGGCCGACGGGACTCCCCGGTGCTCGCCGCACGGGCGGGGGCTGGCACGACATTCGTCAAAGGAGCCCCATGAGCACACACGCCGAGCAATTGTTGCGACACATGGTCGAGATCCCCTCGCCATCGGGCGGAGAGGCGGAGCTGGCCGCCTTCCTCGCCGGGGAGCTGCGGGAGTGGGGCTTCGAGACGCACATCGACGACGTCGGCAACGTCATCGCAAGGCGCGGCAGAGCCTCCGGCCCGACGATCATGCTGATCGGCCACTTGGACACCGTGCCGAGCCAGCTGGAGGTGCGGCAGGAAGGCACCGTCCTGCATGGGCGTGGCACGGCGGACGCCAAGGGGCCGCTGGCCACCATGATCTGCGCGGCCACGGCCGCCGAGGTCGGCCCCGTGCAACTGGTGGTCGCGGGAGTCGTCGAGGAGGAGACCTTCGGACGGGGTGCGACGCACCTCCTCGAGGGGCACCGGCCCGACGCCGCCTTCGTCGGGGAACCCAACGGCTGGTCCGGCGTCGGCATCGGCTACAAGGGGCGGGTCGTGGTGCGGTACGACGTGTGCCGTCCTGCCGTGCACACGGCCAGCCCCGAGGAAAAGGCCACCGAGGCGGCCATCGCCTTCTGGAACAAGGTCGTCGGCTACTGCGACGCGCACGCGGCGGGAAGCCGCGCCTCCGACCGGCCCGTCCCGACGCTGCTGGAAATGGGCGGCACGATCGAACAGGCTCGGATGACCGTCGCCTGCCGCACTCCCCCGGGATTCGCCCTGGAGGAGTTCGAGCGGTTCCTGGCCGACTCCGCCGGAGACGGTGTGCTGAAGATCGACGACCGGACTCCGCCTGTGCGCGTCGACACCCGTGGCGCCGCAGTGCGTGCCCTCTGCTCCGGGATACGCGCTCAGGGCGCGCGTCCCACCCTGAAGCTCAAGACGGGCACGGCCGACCTCAACATCGTCGAGCCGCGCTGGAAGGTGCCCATGGCTGTCTACGGCCCAGGCGACTCCAGCCTCGACCATACCGACCGGGAGCACATCGACCTCGTCGAATACGCGATCGCCATCGATGTGCTCCGACACGCACTGGAGACGCTTGCCGCCGAGCTCGTACAAGCCGAGGAGGCGGCAGCGGCCGATGCCCGGTGATGAACGCCGCAAGTGCCCCGCAGCCGTCGGGTACCGGCCCATGCCTTCTGCAAGGTCCCGCTCTCCCGTGAGCGCAGTCAGCCGGCCGCTCAGGATACGCCCCGCAGGGCGGGCCCCGGGCGCGAGATGGCCTCGGTCGAGAGGACCGGGTGGCCTGCAATGATCCGCTGATGCAGCTCCTGGAGGCGGGCGCATGGGTCGAGGCCGAGATGGCTGACCAGTGCGGCCCGGCCCGCGCGGTAGACCGCGAGGGCGTCGGCCCGGCGGTCGGACAGGTACAGCGCCGTCATCAGGCGCCAACGGAGCTGTTCGCGCAACGGGTGCTCGTCGACCAGCAGGCTCAGCTCACCGACCAGTTCCCGGTGGCGTCCGAGGGAGAGTTCCACGTCGAAGCACTCCTCCAGCAAAGTGAGTCTGCGCTCCGCCCAGTAAGCCGCGACCGGCTCGAGCGCCCGGCTCGCCAGCCCGGCCAACGGCTCTCCCCGGAACAGCGCCAGAGCCGCGCGGTAGTCGTCGACGGCGCCCTTCGGATCACCGGCCTCGGCCCGGTCCCGGCCGCGCTCTGTGAGCTCCTCGAAGAGATGGGTGTCCAAAGACCCGTCGGGCAGACGCAGCAGGTAGCCGCCGCGGACAGTCTCAATGAGATCAGCGTGGGCCCCGGCATTGACCAATGCCTTGCGCACCCGCCACACACAGGTCTGTATCTGTTTGTCCGCGGTAACCGGCGGCGTGTCGCCCCACACCGCATCGACAAGGCTACTGAGTGTCACAGCCCTGTTGACCTCGGTCAGAAGCACCGCCAGCACGGTGAGTTGACGACTTTCGGAGAGGGGAACCTTCTCTTTCCCGAAACAAACCCGCAACGGGCCCAGGACGCGGAAGAAGACCTTGGGGGCGCTGTCAGGCAATGACTCGGCATACATGGGAATCCTCCGTTCTATGACGACAACGGGACCCACGAATCGAGACACATCACGGCGAATTGGCTACCGCCGATATCTGCGAGGTATCCGTTAGCACGAGATAGGATCTCCATGCATTCATGGAACCTATCTTTCTCCGTGGGATTACACGTTCCCTAGCAATGGGTGAGTCGGCGGGGAAACCGTTGCGCTACCCGCAACGGTTCTGCCCCAAAAATGCCCACACTGAGAAGCGTGTGTCACTCCACGAAATATCGTGACTTGACAAGTGAGCTTGCTTTCGCAGGTTCGGCGCCGCTGTGTACGACCAGGCGGCCGCTGCCCACCGCGGCGTGGCCGATGTACGCCCCGCGCGGGGTGGCCAGCAGGTCCTTTCCGACGGTCGTTGGTGTCGAGGGTGAAGTCGCCGCTCAGGTCCGGAACCAGGGTGACCACGACATGCGTTTGCGGACCAGGTCGTTGTAGCGGACATGACGTTGGGTAATGCGGTCCTGGTAAACGGCGACCTCGGCCTCCGACATGTAGACGGTGCTGGCACCGTTGCGCCGCGGGAAGGGAAGCCACATCGGCCACTCAAGGACACTGCGGCCGTCCACTGCCTCGGGAACGGGGCCGACACCGACCGAAGCGACCGGCTGTCCCTGCCGCCACGAGCACTGCGGAAATTCAGCACCCCCCGCGACCCCGCGCAGCCGGCGGCGTTCATCAACCTCCGCGTCCTCGAGCCCGAACACACTTTTCACAGCGATCACGGGGCTCAGTACGGGTCGAAGGCGCTCGCCGACGCCTGCCACCGGGCCGGGATCCGCCGGCCGATGGGAGCGGTCGGCACCTCCGCGGACAACGCCGCCGTAGAGTCGTTCTTCGGGGGGACGGCGGCGTCCGCAGAGTGTCCTTTTCGACATGGATGCCCAACAGGGCGGCCAGGCGGGCACCGGGCCGACCGGCGAGCGTGCAGGCGATGGACAGCAGGACCGACCGCAGCAGCGGGGCTTTACGGGCGTGCGGCGAGGTCAGCCCCTCGACCTGTTCGGCGAACGTCATTGCGGAGCAGGCGCCATTCAGACACCGGAAGCGGCGTACCAGCAGCTCGATGATCACGGCCCGGCCGCCTATCGCAGCGTCCGCCAAACGTCGGACATACCGCCCGTGAATGGACGGCCTTGAACAGTGTGGACACGCTGCCCCGACAGCTCTGGCGTGCGCGTGCAGAACGATCTCGGCCGCCGACTGCTGGACGAACTCGACTACGACACCGGCCAGATGAGGAAGAAGCGCTTCAAGGCTTCGCGAACCACACCAGCGACAACGCGCCGAACCAACCACCGGGCACGGGTCCGATCACAAGATCTTCGACAGAGCCGAATTACGTGACGCTCAGCCCGTCAGAGATGGGGATTGCCGGCTCTGTCGGAGATCTTGTGACGTCACCTACCTGGTCTGGGCATCTATCGGGTGTGCGGTTCAGGGGGTTTGAGGCGGTTGCTGCCCCATTTAGCGGGTGTGGTGGTCGAGTCGGTCGAGCGTGCGGCCGGAACGGTCACGTTCTGCGCTCACTCCGCAGTGCCGACGGCGAGGTGCCCAAGATGCGGGGTGGTGTCGTGGCGTGTGCACGGCCGGTACGCGCGCCGGCTCGCTGACGCGCCGGTCGGCGGAGCCCCGGCGGTGGTCGAACTCGTGGTGCGCCGGTTCAAGTGCCTCAATCCGCTGTGTCCGGCGGTGACGTTCGCTGAGCAGATCGAAGGGCTGACCAGCCCGCATGCCCGGTACACGCCGCTGCTGCGCACGCTGCTCACCTCTATCGCCGCGTGTCTGGCGGGCCGGCCGGGTGCGCGGCTCGCGGCCGCGCTGAGCATCCCCGTCGCCAAGGACAAGCTCCTTGAACTCTTCCGTGGGTTACCGGAGTTAGCGCAGGCCAACATGCGCGTCCTGGAAGTCGACAACTTCGCGCTGCGCAAGGGCGACTCGTACGCCACGATCCTGGTGGACCTGGAAGAGCGGCGCCCGGTCGATGTGCTGCCGGGCCGGGACGCCGAGCCGCTGGCCGCCTGGCTGCGCGGCCATCCGGAAATCGAGGTGATCTGCCGTGACCGGGCTGGCGCCTACGCCGAAGGTGCCCGCAGCGGGGCTCCGCAGGCCCAGCAAGTGGCAGACGCCTGGCATCTGCTGCGCAACCTCGCCGAAGCTGTGGAGAAGACAGTCGGCGCCCATCACCAGTGCATCCGCAAGGCATTCACGACGGCCGAAGCCGTCACGGAGTCCGCCACGGCACCCAGGAGGAGGGCGGAGCCACCCCCGGAAGGGGCGCCGTTCATCCCGCCGGACGGCACCCGGGACGTCCTCGGACACCCGAGGCGGCTGGTGGCCCGCACCACCGAGCGGTACACAGCGGTGCAGCAGCTACTGTCCGAGGGTAAGTCCCTGGCCTCGATCGGCCGCCAGCTGCGGCTGGACCACTCGACCGTACGGCGCTTCGCCCGCGCCCAGAGCCTCGACGAACTGCTGGTCAAGGCCACCAACCGGGCATCGATCCTGGACGAACACAAGCCCTACCTGCACCAGCGCTGGCGCGAGGGCTGCCACGACATCCCGCAGCTGCACCGCGAACTGCGGGCACGCGGCTTCACCGGGGACATCCAGTGCGTCCGCCGCTACTTCCGCCCCTTCAAAAAGCCGCACAGTCCCAAACCGAAGAACCCGCCCGCACCTGCTCCCGAGCTGCGGCCCGCCCCGAAACCCCGGCGCGTCGTCCGCTGGATCATGACCAGCCCCGGACACCTCGCCGAGACCGACGCGGCCGAGCTCAAAGAGATCCGGGCCGCCTGCCCACACCTCGACGCCACCGCACGACACATCCGCGACTTCGCCGACATGATGCACGATCTGCGAGGCGAGGAACTGCCCGCATGGATGAACCGCGTCCTCGCCGACGACCTGCCCGCCCTGCACTCCCTGGTCAACGGCATGACGCGAGACCTGGACGCCGTCACCGCCGGCCGGTCCACGCACTGGAGCTCCGGCCAGGTTGAAGGCCACGTCACCAGAGCCAAGCTCCTCAAGCGCATGGGCTACGGGCGGGCCAACCTTGATCTGCTCCGCAGGCGCATCCTCCTCACGACGTGATCGCTGAGCCTCGTCATATGCTGCAGGCCATCTGCGGGCTGATAGAGGGATCGGACACGGTGGGCGAATCGTTCTTGCTGGTCTGCGACGACCTGCCACGCACAGTAGTCCTGACTGACTCTGGCCCCCGAGTCATCGAGATCGTGAAACTACTTCACAGGCAAACCGGGTTGAGCTTGTGGCACTGCAAGTCCCTCATCAGCAAGCTGCCGACGAGCATCCTCGAGAACGTGCCGGAAGAAGCCGCCACCGCCATGGTGGCCGAACTCCGCGCAGCCGGTGCCAGCGCTCATACCGAAGCGAGCCAGTAGGACCGCGGCGCCCTGATCGTCACAAGATCTCCGACAGAGCCGCCAATTCCCCATGTCAAACGCCAGACAATTCCCCACCCTCTCGCGTCTGGTTGCTGACGCGAGCAGTCAAGGCGGCGCAATCGTCCTCAGTGCCTGCACTGGCTCTCCAGGCGGCAGTGACACATCTCTCTTCCCAGTGCCACCAACCCTTATCGTCGCCGAGTTCCAACAGCTTGCGGATCCGCTGGATGTCTGCTTCCGGCGGGATGTCCAGCGCGACCATCCGGAACTGCTCGATGCCCTCGCCCGTGGTGCCGAGCCGGTGGAAGGTCTCCAGCACGGTCTGTCGGGCCGCAGCGGAGCCTCCGTCCTTCAGCACGATCAATCGGATGGTGCAGTTCTCCGAAGCTTGAACGGTCTCCCCGGCCCAGCGCAGGCCGTCGTCATCGACGTCCACGCGGACGACATCGCCGCTCGCGACCCCACGCACGAACCACGGAGCGTTGTCGAGACGTACCGTTCCGCGCCAAGGTCCAGTGCCCACAGGCTCTCGACGCTCGCCGGCGGCCAGCCGTCCTCGTCCACTTCCATCCGGAAGTGGACCTTCACGTGGGCGTCGCTGATGTTCGTCACCGCGCCATCATCCACGCGGACCAGCGGGGACGGAACGGCGGGGCTGCGGGAGCGATCACTTCAGCACCGCATGGCAGCGGTCAGGTGGTCGGAAGCTTCTCGGTGGGCTCCCTGGGGCGCTTGTTCGGCCGGTACCGAACGGCCCCACGCAGCAGAGGGAGCAGGACCCCCGGACTACGTCGAGCAGCGCCGCACTGCACCCAGTGCTGCACCGTGCAGCAGGCACAGCAGCGCCCCGGATGAGGGCGGAGTCGGGCACTGCGACGGATGTTCGGGAGGCCTCTACGTCTCAACGTCGGCCACGATGGTCATCTACCGAAGGGCGGTCACGTAGTAGATCACCCTGACTCCGTCGGCGTCGTCCACGTAGTCGCGCAGCAGGGTGTCGGGCACTGGGGTGCCCAGTTCCGGGTTGACGCTGATCGCGACGATCACGCGGTCCAGCCGGTGTGTCTCGGCCGCCGTCAGCTTCCCCAGCTGGCTCAGCGCCGGCTCCACCAGGACAACCTGGGACCGGCGCGGCCCATGATCATGCGACACGGGGCTGCTCGCCGCCAAGGCGCTCCAGATGGGCGTCGCGGGGTTCCTCCCAGCGGCCACGACGCCACGGCTGTCCTGGTCGGCCGGCTAACCGTGAATCCTCCTCCCGTGAGACGCGAACGCCTCGTCCCCGGCAGCGGCAAGGCCGGGGACGAGGCGTTTGTGCAGCAGCCGATGGCTACTACCGAGAGGACGACGTAGGTGCGCTTATGTCCAGCTCGGTGAGGGCCCGTTGGGATCTCCGTACGGCACCGGGCGGCCGGTGAGGGCGTCCAGGAGGATGCGGTCACCGAGTGGCTTTCGCAACTCGACCTTCACGCTCTGTTCGATCATTTCGGCGGTGCAGGGGCCACTGCGGGCACCGCCGACGGAGGCGTACAGCACTACGCTCTCGTCCGTCTCCAGCGCCTTGACGACGGGGCCGTTGTCGCAGGATCCGTGTGTGGCCTTCACCATGACGGATCGGCCGTCTGCCGCCGTCCCGGCCAGCCGGGCGACGCTCCTGAGACCGCCGGCGGAGCCCTGCCGGGCTTGTGCGATCGGCGGCCTGGGAAGCTTTGACGGGGTGACGGCGACCCGCCTCAGCGGGGTGTCGTAGCTCTCCAGCGTGAACAGCCATGCGGGAACAGTTGCCTTGCCCCGACTCGTCACGATCGTCGTTGTGCCCAGTCTCGCCCCCGTCACGGTCAGCCGGGGTCCGGCACTGCGGTTGAGGGCGAACGACTGGTACGCCTTCATCGCCCCGATCAGTGGACGGTTGAGAGGCTTTCCGCTTCCCCAGTCCACCTTCCCGTCGGCGGCGGCAGTGCGGGGCAGATTGCCGCGCAGGACGAAGTTCTTGGTCTCGTAGGCGTGCTCGTCTGCCTTGCTGTGCCAGCCGGATTTCGGCTGCTGCACCACGTCGGCCATCGGGTAGTAGCCCTGGTTCCAGGCCGTGGCGGCCGCGGATGCGTGCCACGCGTCGGCTACCTGGCGGGCGCGCTCCTGCTGCTTGCGCAGCGACTGATCGTTCGCGTGCCCCTCGTCGGCGCGCTGGTCGTTGCCGCAGCCGGCAAGGAGGCAAGTGCTCAGGAGCGGGGCCAGCAGCAGGCTGGCGAGGCGCTTCGCGTGCGTGTGCATGGAGTCCTCTGGGGGGCGGTCGGCGGCGGATTCCGTTGGGGAGCATGGCGGAGAGTTACTTCAGCGCCCGGCGCTGATCCCGCTCCACACCTTCGACGCGGAGAGGCGCCGTCGGGTTCACTCACGGGTTTCCTCACCGCCTGCTGCATCTCCGCCCATGCCCCAGGCGGCGAGAAAGGGTTCCTGGCCTAGTAGATCTTCAGGCCTTCCCAGGAGAGCACCTTGTACACCGGCTCGTAAAAACTGGAACGGTCCGCCTGGCCGTCGGAATCTCCGCAGGGCTGGTCGGCATAGCTGCCGCCGGACAGGATGCCCAGAGCCATCTCATCGCTGAAGAGGGGTCCTCCGCTGTCACCGTGCACCGAGCAGTTACTCGCCTCGATCATGTGGTGAAGCGTGGTGCCGTCGGTGTAGGTGACTGTCGCGTCGGTCGCCAGCACCATGCCCACCAGGTCCTGGCTCATGGTCCCCACGCGCTTGACCTTCTCCCCGTCGAACGCAGAGGCGGCGCGCGAGATCTGCCCTTCCGAGCCGTCCTTGTACTGGATCGTCCCGTATGGCGTGACGTTGCTGTTGGTGTACTCCACCACCCCGTAGTCGGACTGGTTCGTGTCGTTCCCGTAGACCCAGTCGGTGGCCCTTCCGAGGGGAATGTCCCCGCTCCGGCGGTGCCAGGTGACAGCGCCGTCCCCCATGCAGTGGCCGGCGGTGAGCATGTACTTTTTGCCGCTGGCGTTCTGTACGTTGAACCCGGCGGTGCAGGTGGTGATCCAGTCCGTCCCACCCGAGGTGTATTCCGATGTGATGCCCACGCCGCCGCGCATGGTGTAAGCGGTCGATTCGAGACCTGTCGGCGTGAGAGACTCCGGCGTAGATCTTAACTTCGACCCGGTTGCTGCTTGGGTCGATACTCCAGGCAGTGTCGGGTATCCCCGTCAGTTGATCCAGTTTCGCCTTGGCAGAGCTGAGCTCGGCCGTGCTGTGCGGGACGACCTCCGCTACCGCCCCAGCACTTCGCACGGTTTCTGCCGCCGCCTGATCGGTGACGGCGACAACGAGTCGTTCGTTCCGGTAGTAGATGCCCGCTGTGCGCTTGCTGCCCAGCTGATCGGCGATCGCCGCCGCCTTGGCGGGATCGGTCAGCGGTGCCGGCGCTGCTTGGGCGGCGGTCATGGTGGTCAGCGTGAGAACTCCGCCGACTGCCGCCGCGACTATCCCCCGGTACGCGTGATGACGTCTTCGCACGTGTACTCCTCTTCGAAGTTGGACTGCATTCCCGGTGATCGACGCGCTCGGGCGAGACTCACGACAACAGGCGGCCGATCGATGAATTGGACATGACAATTCCGCTTATTGGTGACATGTTGGCTTGAATCCACGAGCTGCGGCCGGAAAGGTCCCCGCGGAAAAGCGTCTTGGCCTCGCCATCCGTAGATGGCGAGGCCAAGACGTTCCATGAAGCTACAGCTCGATGCCGATGTCCTCGATGTCGGTGAACTCCACGCCCAGGCCGTGCGCGCGGGTGTTGTCGGCGCGGAAGTACATCTGCGCCAGGCCCTCGGCCGCGCTCTGCTGGAGCTGGCGTTCGGTGGCGCCCTGCTCCCGGGCGGTGAACAGGCGGTCCGCGAACTCGGGGGGGCAGGGCCTGGGTGATGTCGCGGATCTCGGGCGTCGTCGGTGGTGCCCGGGGCGGCGGTGAACCCGAAGCGGGCGCGGGTGGAGACGACCAGCCCGGTCGTGGTCGCGGCCTTCTGCTTCGCCTTCGCCCTGACCTGCGGCTGCCACCGCTTCTTGAGCTCGCGGTCTATGCGCTCGCGCAGCTCCCGGCGGGGCCGCTTGAGCGTGCCGACCACGTAGCGCTCCACGGTGCGCTGGGACACCCCCAGCAGCTGGGCGACCGCCTTGGTGGCCTTGAGCTGCTTGACCAGGTACTTCATCTGCGCCTGGGCGCTCTTGGGGGCGGGGCGGGTGAACGCATGCTCCAGTGCGCGGTCCAGGCTGTCCCCGATTCGTTCCACCATCGGCGGTTACTCCCCTTCCCCGGCCGTCTGGTCGTTCCTGATGAGGTTGGCGATGTTGAACACGCCGCCCTGCTCCTCGAACTGCCGCTCCGCCCGCAACACGGTCTGGGCGCCCTGGTGCTTGACCATCCCGGGCCAGACACCGAGCCGGAACGAGCCCGGGGCGGGCTTGCCCCCCGGCGTGTGCGGCAGGAAGTCCAGCGGGGACGGGCCCGGCGAGGGGCAGACGAGGGCGTCGGTGCCGATCGCGACCGGGTAGACGTCGGCCGCGGCCGCGGTCTTCATCATCTTGCGGTGCATGCTGACCCGGACACTGGCCAGCACGGCGGCGCGGATGTCGGGGCGCCACGTCGTGCGCTCCAGGCCCGGCCACGGCTCGTAGTACGGCGCCTGGCCGCGGTTGCGTTGGCGCAGCTTGCCCATGCCGCCCTTCGCCGTGGCCTTGATCGCCTTCAGGACCAGGGCCAGGGCCGGGTCGGCCTCCTTGGAGCGCACGGACTCTGGGCTCCAAGCCAGTGAAGCCTCGCCATCTTGAAGTCGCAGGTCAGCGAGGTGGCATGACGTCGTATCGGGGTGCTCGTGCTGGTCGTGGGCGGCAGTCTGTGTCCTGAATCGTCAGGCAGTAGTCAAGGCCGGCCTGTTCGTTTCCAGGTCGCGGAGGCGTACGGGTTCGTAGGCTCGCGGGATGACGGAGATCAACGAGGTCGCCGAACGCGCCGCAGCCCGCCGGGCGGGAGCTCGATGAGGAGGAGAAGCTCCTGGCCGAACGGCTCGATGCGGTCCGGCCTACCGTCTCCGTCACGCACCGTTCGTCGCATGAGAACAGGCAGACTCGTGAGCACATCTGAGGCTTCGTCAACGTCCTCGAAGGACCCGTCCGTGGACCTTGAGCGCCTACTGGTCAGGGCCGATGATCTGGCCCCGGCTGGCCTGGACGATTTCACGGAGTTGGCCTCGCCTTCGTCCGACGAAGACCCGCCGCCGATGACCAGCCCGACCCCGGAAAGCACGGCCTTGCTGAACCGGACGTTCACCGACAAGGCCGCGAGGGAGGTCAGGACGTCCTTCGCAAACGCCGACTCCTCGATCGTCGTCGATGTGGGGGTTTCGGAGCGGGCGGCGGGGGCCGCCGTGAGCTGGATGGCCGACATGCGACAGGTGTACGCCCAGTGCGCCGCGTGGACCATCAGCATCGGCGATCAGGAGATAACTGTTGAGGTGGTGGAACCGGCTGGTGATCCGCACAAGCCTCTCGAGGTGGAGCGGAGGTTCGGCGACGAGGCGCTGATGCGCACGATGCTCGCCGGTCCAGTCGGGCAGCAGGCCCAGATCACCACGCTCCTGGTTCGCGACGGTGACAGGTCCCTGGAACTGACGTTCCGTAGCTTGGCGGCCGGCGCAGGTAGCTCTGGGACGACCCGGTTGAACACCGCGATGTCGAAGTTCCTCGAGCTGGCTCCGGCAAAGTTCCTCGGTCTGCCGGTCGGCTAGAGATCCCCGACTGACGCGCGCACAACATGACGGAGAGCCCCGGCCAGGAGCATCACGGGAATCCGCCTCGTGCCCTGGTCGGGGCCTTGTGGTAGGGCGTTGTGTTTGTGCAGGCACCGAGCAGGTGGTGGTCAAACCGCACCATGCTGAGGTATCACTCCATAGGGATCGTCACCTGGCCGACAGGGCGTCGAACCAGGTGCCGCGATCACCGTGCGACGACCGTCGGCGAGCCCGTGCGGCGCGGGGTCGGCTCGGCGTGGCCGCCCCGCTCCTGCGTGTGTGCACGCCCCTTGTTCAGGGACGTGCACATACGCACTGTCGAGCAGGTCTGTGGTGAGGACGGTCAGTTGCTGCGGGCCTCGCGCAGGCGCCAGAACTGGTCGGACCAGGGGCCGAACTCCTCCAGTTCGAGGGGGGTCTCGCCGTCGTGGCTGCCTTCCTTCGGCGAGATGACCAGGTTGGGATCGATGGCGGAGGCGATGACGAAGTCGGCCTGCGCCGGGTCGGGGATGCGGATCTGCCACAGCTGGGAGTCATCGTTGCTGGTCTTGGAGTACACGAGCTCGGCGCCCGCCTTATCCTGTGTCAGGGCAACACACCGGTCGTGAGCGGCGTTCTTGATGCGCACGGTGCCGTTCTGGCCACTGATCGGAATGAGGCTCCACTGGCGGGTCTTGTCCCCGGCGGACAGGTACCCGTCCCGCCAGAGCCTGATCTGCACGTCCGCGTCCTGCCGCCCCTGCGGTGTCAGGTGCCGCCCACTGGCGGAATGGACGATCAACTGGAAGGTGCGGAAGGGAATGCGTGTCTCCACCATGCCGACTCCTCGGGTCGCTGCGGGAAGGACGCGAAGACCTGCTCGGGCGCGCACACCCCTGGGTAAGGAGCGTGCGCGCTGCCAGACCGCTTCGGCCGTTCCCCGGGCGGTAGTTTTGATGCGATCAATATGGATGATCATGGTCATTGCGGGGCGGAAGGCGCGCTCCCGTCGGCGGTTCTGTCACCCGCAAGGCGCTCGGGGTGAGCGTGCCCGGCTCCCGCACCACCTGTGATGAAGCCACGGCTGACAAAGCGGCAGCCGGCTATTCGGCATCCTGAAACGGCGCCGGGCGGCGCGGTCGGCCGTCAGTGTCCCGTGTCGGGCCTGGAGGCAGGGCCGACAGCCCACGCGGCGGAGTTCGACGACGTGCCGCATGCCGCGGATATCCGTGGTGTTTTGATGCGGCCGCAGGGGGATGTCGGTCCCGGCACGGGCTCCGCCGCCGAGAGGGCGAAAAACCCATGTATCCGCCAGGCGGCCCGCGAAGGCCCGGAGGACCAGCTCGAGCGGACCTATAGCTTGAACATCAGCCGGACAACTGCTGGGTGGCGCAGGCTGTGGGTGGTGGTGAACTTCATGAGGTGAGGGCTGCCGAGGGCTTGGGCGACCAGGCGGCCTCGGGTGAAGTAGCCGCCAAAGGCCTCTTTGAGGAGGCGCGGGGTTGATCAGAAACTTTGAATGCCCACTGGATGTGGGCTTCGGCGTGGGACATCAGGCATTCGTAGTCTCTGGCGTCGCTCCGGGCTCGCATGGTCCACGAGTTCGACCGCTCGACCACCCGTCCCCGTACTCGTCTGAGTGGCCCTGGCAAGATTTCCGTGAAACGGGGCTGTGCCACCGTGCGCCGGTGACGCTCCGTCACGGGTAGCGGCGTCGGAGGTGGGCCATGAGGACGACGCGGTGGCGCAGGAGTGGAACGCCGGCACGGCCGGCCGTGATCCTCTTCTGGAGCTTCAGATCCGTGATGCGGCCTTCGTTGACGCCGGAGTTGAACGGGGTGGTGATGCCCTGCACGACTGCCGGCTGGTCTTCGCGAATGGCGTTGGCCAGGCTCGCCAAGGCAGGCAAGCCGGAGGCCGCGAGGTGGTCGAGCCAGTCCGGCAGCGGGGCGGCGTCGCGGGCATCGAGCATGGCCGCGAACTGCCTTACCAGAGTGTGGGTTTGGTCGAGCTCCGGGCAGTGTTCCAGCAGCCGACGGAGTGCCTCGGCGGCGTGCAGGCCGCGCCGGGGCGGTGTGGTGGTGATCCACCGGGCGACCTGGCGGGGCGAGGGTGGCCGCTCGCGCGGTGTGTCGATCGGCAGACCGCGGCGTAGCGGCGCGATGGCCATCTTGACCCGCTGGTAGTGGCCGCGGTAGCCCTTCGCGGCAATCTCCTGGTGCAGCACGGTCGCGGTGTGCTCGCCTTCCTCCCACCGCTGCCTCAGATACTCCAGATACGGGTCGAGGCTCGTGGAGCGGCGGGGCGGAGTGCGCCGTATGCACTCCTGCCAGCAGGCAGCGCGTGCGTACTTGGCCACGGTGCGGCGGTTCAAGCCGAGTTCGCGGGCTATCGCGCTGAGACTGCGGGCCGTGCCGGTGTATCCCTGGACGGTCTCGACCAGTCGCTTCGCGTGACGGCGGGCGGGAGTCTCGGCCGCCTCGCACGGTTCGTCCGGCGGCGGTGGGGCCGGTTCGGGTTCAGGTACCGCGGCGGCCAGGCAGCCGCGGTGGGCCGCGGCGATGTCCGCGACCCGCTTCGACAGCCCCTGCCACAGGTGAAAACGGTCGCTGACCTGCACCGCGTCCGGGGCTCCCTCGGTGATGCCCTGCCGGTAGACCAGCGAACCGTCCCGGCACACCACCTCGACGCCGGGATGCGCACGCAGCCAGGAGGCCAGCTGCTCGGCATCGCGCCCGGCCCACAACTCGATCGGCAGCCGCCTGTCGGCATCCACGAGCAGCGTGCCGAACGCGAAGTCATCCACGCCCAGCACCCGCGGTGTGGCGACCAACGGAAGTCCCATGCGCATCAGCTGGAACAGCACACTCGTCCGCGACAACGGCGTCTTCAAGATGTGCAGAAGCCGGGCCCCGCCACGGCCGGCGAGCAGCACCCCGGCCATCTCGACCAGATGCTGCAGCAGCGGACTGCGACGCTGATAGCGCACCGTCAGCCCCTCCACCTGCTCGGCAAACGTCCGCCGACCGCAGTCCGCACTGTCACAGAACAACCGCCGCACCATCAGACTGATC
This sequence comes from Streptomyces sp. NPDC001709, assembly GCF_053596375.1. Lineage (NCBI taxonomy): Bacteria > Bacillati > Actinomycetota > Actinomycetes > Kitasatosporales > Streptomycetaceae > Streptomyces > Streptomyces sp. NPDC001709. The sequence goes on from NZ_JBSFGB010000054.1 coordinate 43,193, forward strand.
AGCACCGGGCGGCCCCCGGCAGCGACATCGGCCAGCGTGCGGGAATACCGGCTGTGAACCCGCGCCGACGCGCACCGGCAGTCCGGACACGCCACCGTCAACTCGCGGGTACGGGCAGAGATACGAACCACACCACCCGACGACCACACCCGTTCCACCCGCACCACATCCAGGTGCGGCGACACAGTTCGTACGAGGTCATCACACTCGCCGAAAGTCCCGCTACCCGTGACGGAGCGTCATCGGCGCACGGTGGCACAGCCCCGTTTCACGGAAATCTTGCCAGGACCACGATCACTTGTACGCGGACACCACCCACCTCTTGGGCAGCACGACCAATCCTCTGGCGTCCTTGGGGCGGGGCACGACCTTGATGGTGATGCCGAGGGTGTCCTGAGTCCTCGTCCGCGCCCGCCGCATCAGCCGCCAGTGCCGCGCCCGGCACGCCGACGAGCAGAACGCCGCCGTCGCCTTCGTCGCCGGCATCAGCCGACCACCGCACCCGCGGCACAACCGCGGCCCCGGATCGTCGTCCCTGTTCACGACCGGCCTCAGCCCGGACACTGCATCCCTGCCCACGGGACCACCGTAGGGGTCCAGCCGAGGTAAGCCGAAACCCTGTAGAGCCCGCCTGCATGGCGTGAAATGCTCTTGGGCGACTACTGAAGGAAGGGAAGGTCAAAAAGGTGTACGTCCCGTCATCTGCACGAGTTCTCGATGATGACGAGCGTGAGCTCGTGGAGTTGGCACGCCGCACCATAGACGCGCAGACCGACGCCGGGCCCGACGAAGACGGGATCCACACGGTGGGCGCTGCGGTCATGGCCGCCGACTACCGGATGTTCGCCGGCGTGAACCTCTACCACTTCACCGGCGGACCCTGCGCCGAACTCGTGGCGCTGGGAGCCGCGCGAGCCCAGGGTGCCCGCCAGATGCGCTGTATCGTCGCCGTGGGAAACCACGGGCGCGGGGTCATCGGCCCGTGTGGGCGCGATCGGCAGGTCTTCGTGGACTACTACCCCACCATGCGCGTCATCGTGCCCACGTCCGCGGGGCTCAGGTCCGTGCTCGCCGCCGACCTGATGCCGCTGGCTCAGCGATGGACCCCGGAGGCGGGCATGAACGGTCTCGACCCATCGCTCTACCAAGACCCCGAGACGGCCGGTCCCCCGATCATCCGCTTCAACCCCCGCTACCTCGAAGTCGTCCGCTCCGGCGCCAAGACCAAAACCACCCGCTTCCGGGACCCGGCCAAGCTCGGCCCGGCACGGCTGGTGTTTGAGAGCGACCCCGAAGTCGTCCTGCCAGCAGAGGTGACCAGCATCAGGCACTGCCTGGTCAGCGACCTCACCAACCAGGACGCCCAAGCTGAGGGGCTGACGACCGCAGCCGAACTCCGGGAAGCCCTCAAGGGCCACTACCCAGATCTGACCGAAACCGACGAAGTCGACGTCATCACCTTCCAGATCAACGACAAGACGGGCGCCGCTTAAACCGCGGAGGCGACAACGACGACTGGGCCCGAGGTGACGACCAGCACCCAGGAGACCAAGATCATCCCTATGCCCTTCGGCCTACCTCGGCTGGACCACGAATATTGACGTCGACGTCCGTCCGCCCCGTCACTCCGAGAAGCCCCACCCGAAGCGACAAGCCCCTGACTGCACCGACCTGGCCAGGCGGATGGTGTGGCGTCTGAAGGGAGCTGACTTACGCGTGTCTCATTCCAGGACGCCCGGATCTGTCCCGTGCTCCCGCGAGGCTGTGAACGTTCGCGATATTCCCCAGCGCCGTGTTCACGTAATGGGCCAGGTCCTGGCTTGGGCGGGTTCTAGGTGATCTTGGGTTTCTCGGTCTTGGCTGTGGGGTTCTTGGGGCGCTTGTTGGGGCGGTAGCTGGGTCCGTTCATGATGACTTGGTGGCTGGTGTTGATCAGCCGGTCGAGGAGGGACTCGGCGACGACGGGGTTGGGGAAGAGCGGATACCAGTCGCTGGGCGCCCGATTGCTGGTGATGATCAGGGACCGTCCCTGCCGCTCGGAGACGAGTTCGTAGAGGTCGTCGGCCTGGGCCGCGGACAGCTGACGCATGGCGAAGTCGTCGAGGATGAGCACGTCGGGCCGGATCAGCTCGCGGATGCGCCGGTCCCAGGTGCGGTCCGCGTGGCCGCCGGCCAGTTCGGCCAGGATGCGGCTGGTTTTGGCGAAGCGGACATTGGCGCCCTGCCTGACGGCGAGGTGGCCGAGGGCCTGGGCGATGTGGGTCTTGCCGACACCGACCGGGCCGAAGAGGATGACGGACTCGCCGGCATGCAGCCAGCGCAGGGCTCCCAGGTCGCGGATCTGGGCGGCGGGCAGTTTCGAGGAGGCTGTGAAGTCGAACTCTTCGAGGGTGACCTGCTGCTCGAACTTTGCTCGTTTCAGACGTCGTTGGAAAGCAACGGTCTCGCGGCGGGTGATCTCGTCCTGGCAGAGGACCTGCAGGAAGTCCAGGTGCCCGAGCTCGCCGCCGTGGGCTTGTAGGAGGCGGGCGTCGAGGGTCTCCAGCATCCCTGACAGCCGCAGAGCCTTGAGTGATTCGCGCAGGGCGGTGTCCATCACGCTCATCACGCAACACCGTCCTGGCCCTGGTCATCGTGGTCGCCGTCCGACGTCCCGGGGGTCTCGACGGTGGCGAACAGCCCCTGCGGCCGTGCAGGAAAGCCGCGGCGCCAGCGTCTCCGGTCTCCGGCTCGGGGTCGGTCTCAGTGCCGGCGATCAAGATGCCCTTGATGGTGCGGTAGGACGGGTCGCCGACCGCGAGGGCTTTGGCGCAGGCGGCCTCCAGCCGCTGGTCGCCGTACTTCTTGCGCAGGCCCAGGATGCCCTGGGCGGCGCGGAGCCGGTAGAGGGCTCCGACTTCCAGCAGCGACCCGACGACCTCCCGGCAGGCTTCGCCCACTTGCCCAGCCTGGGGGCGGCACCAGATCGGTGTCTTCATCTGGAAGGCGATCTTCTCCGGCGGGTAGTCGCTCTTGTCGGTGCGTTTGCCCTGTTCAAGTGCCGCATGTGTCTTGACCAGTTCACCGTCGAGGAAGACCTGCACCATGGTGGCGGTGGAACGGACATCGACGCGGCGGCCGATCAGCTTCCAGGGCACCGAGTAGAGGGTGCGGCCGACCTTGATGTGAATGTCGGGACCGACCACGGCAGTTGACCAGCGGGCCAGCACGAACGGTGTCTCCGGCAGCGGCAGCAGCACCTCGGCCTCGATGGCCTCGAAGACCGAAATCGGCGAGGCCCCGCCCAGCGGGCGGCATTGCCGGCGGCCTGCGACCTTGCGGCACCAGCCGACCGCCTCGGCCTGCATGTGGTCGACGGAGACGAACTCCCGCCCGCGCCAGAACGAGTCCCGGATATAGGGCATCGGCCGCTCCACCCGGGGCTTGTCCTTCGGCTTCCCGGCCCGGGCCGGATCCACCAAGGCGCCATAACGGGTGGCGAGTTCGGCATACGCCTTGTTGAATTTGGGGTCGTAGAGGTCGGGTTTGTCCACCCCGGTGCGCAGGTTGTCCGGCACCAGCCGGCGCGGGACACCACCGAAGAACTTGAACGCGGCGACATGTGCTTCGGTCCATGCGTGCTGGTCCAGGGTGAGCACCGGGCGGATGAACATGTGCCGGGACGCGGGCAGCACCATCACGAACGCCCAGACCCGGTGCCGCTTACCGGTGCGCGGGTTGGTCCACTGGCCCAGGAAACCGTAGTCAATCTGGGCTTCCGAGCCGGGCTCGACCTCATCCCGCAGGACGGTGACCTGCGATCTCTTGGTCTCTCCGGGCAGCGTCGCCTCGATCCAGCGGTGCAGCGAGGAGCGGGATGCATGGACCCCGCGTTCGTCGCGGAGCCGCTGGTGAATGGTAGTGACCGTGACCGTCCCGAGCAGGCTGCTGATGTAGTCGCGGTGTTCGTCGAACTGGCTCCAGGTGATCTGGCGCAGTCGCCGGTCGGCGAGTTCCGGGAACCAGCTCTTGATCAGTTTGGCCCAGTCCTCCTCGCTCATGGGCGGCCCGCCCGGGGTGATCCCGGACAGTTCCGCCGGAGCCAGGTACTTCCTGACCGTCTTGCGGTCCACCCCCAGCGACGTGGCCAGCTCGCTCTTGGAGCGGCCTGCGTACCAGTGGACGTAGATCTCGATGATGTCGACCACGGTGAACGTTCTCCGTAAGTTGTTTGGTGGCCCGGGAGGGCCGGGTGTGGCTGAACGTTCTCTGCCTGCAGTGGCTCGCAAGGAGTGGCCGTCCGGCTCTTCGG